>NZ_CAMDRA010000032.1 GCF_945906275.1 Dongia mobilis | reverse complement strand
TTCCGTTCCATTCGCTTGAGGAGTGCCAGCAGAGCTCCGTTTGAAAGATGGCGATCTTTGTAAGACGGGAACACAAAGGCATTGGTACGGCCAGCCAGCGCTTTCTGGAGGGTCTTTACAGCGGGGTCGGATAGCGGGACCCGATGCTCCTTGTTGGTCTTGGTTCGTGAGGCGGGGATGGTCCAGACCTTCTTCCCAAGGTCGATCTCATCCCAGCGGGCACCGATCACCTCTGAGCTCCGCGTGGCGGTTAGGATCAAAATCTCGAGAGCTTGCGCTGCAAAGCCTTCTTGTGCTCGCGCGAGGACAAGGAAGTCGCCAATCTTGTCAAAGGACAGAGCCGCATGGTGCCGGACCGTGTGGATTTTGCTGGGTCGAGGCAAGAGGTGGTCAAGATGGCCGCGCCACCGGGCAGGGTTTTCACCGGTACGCAGGCCACGGGCCGTCGACCAGTCCAGGATGCTCTCTATACGGCCCCGAAGGCGCGATGCTGTTTCTGACTTATTGCTCCAGATTGGCTCAATTACCCGGAGAACGTGGTCGGTCGTGACATGCCGCACGTCCAAGCTGCCGAGGAGGGGATAGGCATAGGCCTTCAAGGAAGATCGCCACTGCTCTCGGTGAACCCTGTTCTTCCAGCCGGCCTCGTGGGCGGTGATGTATCGTGCAGCAGCCTTCTCAAAGGTCACGCCGCTCAGCGCAGCCGCCTTGGCAGCGGCAAGGCGCGACCGCTTCTCCAAGATCGGATCGGTCCCATCCAACCTAAGGCGCCGCGCGTCTCTGGCCTTTTCACGGGCGTCGGCCAAGGTGACGTCGCCGGCCGCCCCAAGCCCCATCCGGTGCTCCTTAGCATTGGTCTTGTACCTGAAGACCCAGGACCGGCCGCCATTTGCGGAAATCTTCAAGTAAAGCCCGCCGCCATCGGCATAAAGACCGGGCTCCTTCAAGCGGCCGATCTGGAGCGCTGTCAGGATATTTAGCGGTCGTTTGCTCATTGCTGATATCTCCAGGTGCTTGCGAGGAAGCATAAGCTGAAAACATCTTAGTGTACACTGTGGTACACTCTTTCAATGAAGCTCTACGCAACATCTGAAATACATTGAAAGGCCCAGAGAGACAAAATCGCCCCAATTTGCTGCCTAAACAGAGACACTGGCGGACATTGGCGTTTCTCTAGGACCAGCGTGATGGCGGAAGGGGTGGGATTCGAACCCACGGTGAGCTTACACCCACGCCAGTTTTCAAGACTGGAGCCTTAAACCACTCGGCCACCCTTCCATCTCGCCGGATGCTGCTTATCGATCCTTTGGCCGCAAATCAAGCAAATGAGGCAGGTCAGCCTTTGTGACCCAAAATCCGGGTGTTTTGCAGCCGATTGCTGCGCCAATCTGCCCAAACCCGGAGTAAGCGATTGCACTGTCCTGCAACGTGTCTACAGTTGGATTCGCTCATAAGCACCGCAGGCGAAGGGCAGGCACCTGTCTTCGCCCAGAACGGTCCGCGCCCATGGCTCGCCTTGGCGACATCGGCGATCGGTAAGCAGGCTCAAACGGGAGGAACGACATGTGCCAGGTCTTTGCCAGCCAGGATCCAGATATCTACAGCTCGGTGACCCGCTCAGTCCGCCTGGACGGTTTCAGCACCAGCATCAGACTCGAAGCACTGTTCTGGTCGATCCTGGAGCAGATCGCCGAGCAGGAGGGCATGTCGACCCCGCGATTCATCAGTACGCTTTACGGGGAAGTGCTGGAGCGACGCGGTGAGGTCGGCAACTTTACCTCATTGCTGCGCGTCACCTGTGCCGTCCACATCGAGCGCCAGCAGGGCCACCAGCCCGTGGCGCAGGCCAAGCAGAACCTGGGTATTGGTACGACCGACATGGCGACAGCCGGCGCCAATCACTTGCCGGCCGAAAAGGAACTGCGCGCCGTCGCGTCGTGACCTTGCGCGCGTAGTAATCGGTTAACACCCAGCGGTTCAAAGGCGGTCCTAGACTCCCGGTCATCAACCACGACCGAGGCATGGATGGCCAAAGCAATTCACACAATGATCAGGGTTCGCGATCTCGACGCGGCCTTGTCTTTTTACGACCGCGCCTTCGCGCTGAAGCCGGCGGACCGTTATGATTTCGACGATTTTTCGCTGGTCTATCTGCGCAATCCGGAAAACGACTTCGAGATCGAACTGACCTGGAACAAGGGCCGCACCGAGCCCTATACCCATGGCGATGGTTACGGCCATGTCGCGGTTGCCGTCGACAATCTCGAACGCGAGCATCAGCGCTTCACCGACATGAATCTCAATCCGTTGCCTGTGAAGGAATTCCATCGCGACGGCGCCTTGATGGCCAAGTTCTTTTTCGTGCTCGATCCCGATGGATACAAGATCGAAGTTCTGCAGCGCCATGGACGCTATCGCTGACGCAGCATCCACAACCAGCATCATAGCCACGCCGATTGACGAATGACCGCGAAAACGCGGCATCAACCCTTGGGAGGGAAAAATGAGGCCAGCCACATCAAAGAGAAATTTCAACCGCCGGCGATTCCTGGCCGGTACATCCGCGATCGTCGCGGGATCAGCCATGTTCGCCACAGCCGGCGGCATCCTGATCGGGCCGAATGCTGCCTGGGCGATTGCGCCTCAGGCCATCACCACGGCAGAGGCTGCAACCTTGGTCGAAATGACCCGCGCGCTCTACCCGCACGAAAAGCTCGACGATGCGATCTACGCCAAGGTCGTGGCCAGCCTCGACGAAAAGGCGGTCAAGGATCCAGCGTTGAAAGCCTTGCTGCAGACCGGTGCTGCCGATCTGAAGGCCGGAAAATGGGATGATCTCGACGCCGATGCGCGCGAGGCTGCGCTGAAGGCGATCGACACCACGCCCTTCTTCCAGACCGTACGCGGTGAATGCGTCACCGGCATCTACAACAATCCCGATGTCTGGAAGATCTATGGCTATGAGGGTGCGTCCGCCGAGCTTGGCGGCTATCTGCACCGCGGCTTTGACGAGATCACCTGGCCGGATCAGGCGTGAAGGGGAGGGATTGCAATCATGGCAAACAAATTTGAGCTCAGCGATTCCAGCGTCGTCGTCGTGATCGGCTCCGGTGCCGGCGGCGGTACTTTGGCCAATGAACTGGCGCAGAAGGGTGTCAACGTCGTTGTCCTGGAAGCCGGTGGCCGGCATGAGATCGAGGATTTCGTCAACGATGAATGGGGCAGCTTCAGCCAGATCTCCTGGCTCGACAAGCGCACCACCTCTGGCAGCTGGCGTGTCGCCAAGGATTTCGCGGGCCTCCCTGCCTGGATCGTGAAGGCGGTGGGCGGCTCGACCGTGCATTGGGCGGGAGCCTCGCTCCGGTTCCAGGAGCACGAGTTCAAGACCAGGACGACCTATGGTGAACTGGCCGGCGCCAATCTCCTAGACTGGCCGATCACCCTGGCCGAGATGGAACCCTATTACGACCGTGCCGAGGACAAGATGGGTGTGACCGGTACCCACGGCATTCCGCGCCTGCCCGGCAACAACAACTACAAGGTCCTCGCCGCTGGCGCCAAGAAGCTCGGCTACACCGACTTCCATACCGGCAACATGGCGATCAACTCGCAACCGCGCGACAATCGCGGCTCCTGCCAGCAGATCGGCTTCTGCTTCCAAGGTTGCAAGTCCGGCGCCAAATGGTCGACGCTCTATACCGAAATACCAAAGGGCGAGGAGACCGGTCGGCTCGAAGTGCGCTCGAACGCCCAGGTGCTTCAGGTCCAGCATGACGATAAGGGGCTGGTGAACGGTGTGCTCTATGCCGACAAGGACGGCAACCAGCATGTCCAGAAAGCGCGCGTCGTTTGTGTGGCCGGCAATTCGATCGAGAGCCCGCGCCTGCTGCTCAACTCCGCCTCATCGATGTTCCCCGATGGCCTCGCCAATTCATCGGGCCAGGTCGGCAAGAACTACATGCGGCACATGACCGGCTCGGTCTACGCCATATTCGACAAACCGGTGCACATGTACCGGGGCACTACCATGGCCGGCATCGTGCGCGATGAGTCGAAGCTGGACACCAAGCGGGGCTTCGTCGGTGGCTACGAAATGGAAACCCTCTCCCTCGGCATTCCCTTCATGGCTGCCTTCCTCGATCCGGGCGGCTGGGGCAAGAGCTTCGCCAGCGCCATGGAAGGCTATGACCATATGGCCGGCATGTGGCTGGTGGGCGAGGACATGCCGCAGGAGACCAACCGCATCACCTTGCATGCGAGTGAGAAGGATGCCTATGGCCTGCCGGTTCCCAATGTGCATTTCGACGATCACGCCAATGACGTTGCCATGCGGGAGCACGCTTTTGGCCGCGGCAGCGCACTTTATGATGCCATAGGTGCCAAGCGCACGATCCACACCCCGCCTTACCCCTCGACGCACAATCTCGGTACCAACCGCATGAGTGCCGAGGCCAGGGATGGTGTCGTCAACAAGCATGGCCAGACCCACGACATCAAGAACCTGTTCGTGTCGGATGGGAGCCAGTTTACCACCGGCGGCGCCGAGAACCCGACGCTCACGATCGTCGCATTGGCCATCCGGCAGGCGGAATTCATCGCCGACCAGATGCAGAAGAAGGAAATCTGACGCCCCCGAGTAGACCTTGCTGCAGACCTGACTTTGAGGCGGCCGTCGCATGATCAGTGGCGGCCGCCATTTCCCTGGCCTACTTCAAAGCCGCGACGATTTTCGGGTCGTTGAACAGGTCCTCCAGGATGCGGGCGAAGGCCTTTGGTACCGCAGCTTTTGCATGGGCCGGCGGGTTCATGATACTGCCGCCCAGATCCTCATCGCCCACCACGGATTTCTCCGCCAGCATAGCGCTGTCCGACCCAAGGACTGAAAGCCGCAAGTCGTAGAGCAGGGCGGTGTTGGTATAGGTGTCCGACTTCCACTGCCTGACGATAAGGTAAAGCAATCGCTCTGCGCCCGTCGCCTGGAGCTTGCCGGTGATGTCCGCGGCAGTGTCCTGGGGCTGGACTGTGTTGACCTTGACCGAAAATTTCTGTGCGCCCAGGGCCTTTGCCACTGCAGCGCTGAAATCTTCGGCCAATGGCTTCCCGGACCCGGTGGTGACGTCGAACGGGTTGCCGAAGCCGCCGCGCTGCAGGCCGACGAAATTGGGATCCTTGTCGCCGTCAAGGACGAAGGGGCGCTGATCCTGCACGGCTACAGCCAACTGATACTCGCCCGCAGCGACGAATGTTGGCGTCGCGTCCGCCAATTGATGCTTGTTGCCTACTACGCATCCGGACAACAGGATGCCCAAGCCAAGTAGCACGCCGCCCAGAATTCCCCTGCTGATCACGCCAGATGCTCCCCAAGATGGTGTCGTGACCCAAAGTGCTACTATTACTTAAATCTCGCAGGCAAGGCACATCTTTGGCGGCGGGCGGATACCAGCTCCTCTGGACTCCGAATCACTTTCCGTTCTTGCCTAAAACCGGCCGGGCGGATAGGTTAAGAGCCTTCAAATTCCACAATATATTGATGATTCAGGGGTCCGGGCGGTCCAGATGCAGCGGTTTCGGCGGTTTTCACGATATCTGTCCGTTCTGGGCTTGTTGACGCTGTTGGCAGCTTGCGCCGAGGCGAATCTGGCGGTTGAGACGACCAAGGTGATCACCCGCAAGGAACCGGACGTCTCCGGTCCCTACAAGATCGGCAAGCCCTATCAGGTGAAGGGCGTCTGGTACTACCCGCAGGCCGATTACAATTACAATGAGACCGGGATCGCCTCCTGGTACGGCCCCGGCTTCCATGCCAAGCAGACCGCCAATGGCGAGACTTATGACGAGAACGATCTGACCGCGGCGCATAAGACCTTGCCGATGCCGTCCCTCGTGCGCGTGACCAATCTCGAGAACGGCCGCTCGATCGTCGTGCGCATTAACGATCGCGGCCCCTTCGTCAACAACCGCATCATCGACATGTCGCGCCGCGGCGCGCAGCTGCTGGCCTTCGAGCAGAACGGGACGGCGAAAGTCCGCGTCGAGCTGATGAAGGATGAGAGCATGCTGCTGGCCGCCAAAGCCTCGGCCAAAGGCGGCGATACAGTGAGCCCGCCACCGGCCGCCGCCCCTGCCGGTGCGGTCACCGCCCAGGCTCTGCCACCAGTTGGGGGCGCGACAGCCCCTGCTGCCGCAACGCCAGCCAAGCCCGTGCAGCAGAGCGCCATCGGCGCCATCCAGACGCCGCAGGTCACCGGCCAGGTGTCCGTCGTCCAGGTCAAGGCCAGCAACATCTTCATCCAGGCAGGAGCCTTCCTGCGCCAGGCCAATGCCCAGCAGTTGCAGTTGAAGCTGAGCAGCCTCGGGCACCAGACCAGCATCACCCCGTTCATGCTCAACCAGCAGCGCTTCTACCGGGTGCAGCTGGGGCCGATCGCCTCGGTCGAGGAGGCTGACAAACTGCTGCAGCGGCTGATCGACAATGGACATCCGGACGCCCGGATCGCGGTCAATTGAGACATGTCGCGGCAGAATGCCGGTTGTCCCTTGACGTTGCCTGGCCCGGGGATCAATTTGCCGCGCTAAGCGCCAAGTGTGCGAATCCAATCAAGAAAGCTGAGGTCGAGACATGCGTCGACAGGTGAAATTTGTGATGGCCGGGATGGTTGCAGCCGGCCTTGTCGTGGCCAGCCAGGGACTTTCGCTGCGCCAGGCCATGGCCGAACCGCTCACCACCAATGCCGCGCATGCCTACATTGTGGATTATGAGACCGGCGCCGTCCTCTTCGACAAGCTGGCCACCGAACGCCTGCACCCGGCGTCGATGAGCAAGCTGATGACCATCTATATGCTGTTCGACGCGCTGAAGCGCGGTGACGCCAAGCTGACCGATACCTTCCATGTGAGTGAAAAGGCCTGGTCGACCCAGGGGTCGAAGATGTTCGTCGAGATCAACTCGGCGATTGCGATCGAAGATCTCATCCGCGGAATCATCATTCAATCGGGCAACGATGCGTGCGTCGTCGTTGCCGAGGGCCTGGCCGGTTCTGAAGAGGCCTTTGCCGACCGCATGAACAAGAAGGCCAAGGAGATCGGGCTGACCGACAGCAATTTCACCAATGCCTCGGGCCTGCCGGATCCCAACCATCTGATCACCGCCAAGGATCTTGCCACACTGGCGCGGCGCCTGATCGAAGATTTTCCGGAATACTATCCGTACTTCTCGGAGCATGAATTCGTCTGGCACGGGATCAATCAAGGCAACCGCAACCCGCTGCTCTATCGGAAGGGTTCCGGCGTCGATGGCCTCAAGACCGGCCATACCGAGGAAGCCGGCTTCGGCCTCACGGCATCTGCGGTGCGCGATGGCCGCCGCGTCATCATGATCGTCCATGGCCTCACCGGCATGCAGGAGCGCGCTGACGAAGCTGGCGGGCTGCTCGACTGGGCTTATCGCGAGTATGGGAACTTCACCATCGCCACACCTGGTACCGTGCTGGGTGAGGCGGAGGTCTGGATGGGCGCCGAGAAAACCGTGCCGCTCACCGTGGAATCCGACCTGCTGGTGACGCTGCCGCGCTCCGAGCGCGAAAAGATCGTCGCCAGGGCCGTCTACCAGGGGCCACTTGAGGCACCGATCGCCAAGGGCCAGGAAATTGGCCGATTGGTCATCGATATTCCGGGCATGCCGCAAGCGACAGCCAAGCTGGTTGCCGCCAAGGAAGTCGGCGAACTCGGCTTCGGTGGCCGCATCGCGGCGGCCCTGCAGCATTTCGTCTTCGGATCGAACTGAGCCATCATGCCCCAGGCCACGACCCCGGGCCCTTTGCGCTTCGTCACATTTGAAGGCGGCGAGGGGGCCGGCAAGTCGACCCAGATACGTTTGCTGGCCGATCGGCTGCGGGCGGCGGGAGAGTTGGTCGAAGTGACCCGCGAACCCGGCGGCACCAAAGGGGCCGAGGAGATCCGTGCACTTCTGGTGGAGGGTGGTGCCGGCCGCTGGCAGGCGGAAAGCGAAGCGCTGCTGCATTTCTCGGCCCGCGCCGAACATTTGGCCCATGTCATCCGCCCGGCGCTTGCCGCTGGCAAATGGGTACTGTGCGACCGCTTTGCCGACAGTACGCTCGCCTATCAGGGCTATGGCCAGGGCCTCGACCTGGATTGGCTGTGGACACTGCGCCGCCACATCGTCGGGGCAACCGAACCGGGCCTCACCCTCATCCTCGATCTGCCGGTTGAGAGCGGGCTCGCCCGTGCCGAGACAGAACAGCGCTATGAACGCATGGGGGTCGACTTTCACCGCCGCCTTGCCGCGGGCTTCAGCCAATTGGCGGCGGCCGATCCGGTGCGCTGCTGCCTGATCGATGCCGCCCGCGACCGCGAAGCCATTTCGGCCGAGATATCCGGCTTGATCAAAGCCCGCTTCGCCGTCAGCCTCTGATGCCATGACGGAAGAAGCGCGGTTCCCGGCCCCCGAGGCCACGTCCCACCTGCTGGGTCATGAGGCGGCGGAAGAATCCTTCCTCCGCGCCTATCAATCCGGCCGCATGCCACATGCCTGGCTGATCACCGGTCCGCGTGGTATCGGCAAGGCAACCCTGGCCTTCCGCATGGCGCGCTTCCTGCTCAGCCATGGTCTGGCCGCCCCAGCGGTCGAACCAGCCGGCATCAGCCTGTTTGGCGATGTACCGGCGACGCCGGCCATGGCGCCGGAGCTGACCAGCCTCGATATCCCGGTGGATCATCCGATCTTCCGCCGCGTCCGTGAACTGTCGCATTCCGACCTGCGCGTCCTGCGCCGCTCGCCCAATGAGAAGACCGGCAAGATGCGCAGCGAGATCACGGTCGATGAGGTCCGTGGTGCCATCGAATTCCTGCACATGACGCCCGGTGAATCCGACTGGCGCGTGCTGGTGGTGGATGCCGCGGATGAGCTCAACCGCAATGCCGCCAATGCTCTCCTGAAGATCCTGGAGGAGCCGCGCCCGCGCACTGTCATTGTGCTGATATCGCACGCGCCCGGCCGATTGCTGCCGACCATCCGGTCGCGCTGTCGCAAGCTGGCGCTGGAACCCTTGCCGCCGGCCACCATCGCCGCCGAGATGAAACGGCATGGCATCGATCTCGGCAGCGCCGAGCTCGCATTGTGTACGGCCTTGGCCGAGGGCTCCCTCGGCCGGGCTCTCGATTTTGGCAGCGACAGCGCCGGTCTCGACCTCTTCCAGTCGATGGCGCAGCTCCTGGGCACCTGGCCCAACTATGACCCTGGCCTCCTGCACAAGCTCGGCGACAAGCTGGCCGGGAAGGGGGGCGAGGGTAGTTTCGAGATAGCCGTCAATCTGCTGGATTGGTGGCTTTCCCGGTTCATCCGCTGGTCGGCGACCCAAGACCTTCAATTGGCTGAGGTTTTTCCGGGTGAAACCGGTCTGATGGCACGTCTCCACGGGGCCGCCAGCCTTGATCACTGGCTGCAATCATGGGAAAAGGTCAGCCGATTGTTTGCCAGGGTTGCCAGCGCCAATCTCGACCGTCGGCAGGCATGGGCGACCGCCTGGCTGGTGCTGGCGTCGATCAAGGGTTAAACGAAACCCCGGTCGTCTTGGGCCGCCTGTGCGGACCAGCCGCGAGTTTGCCGACAATTGATGAGAGTACTCGTGGATCCTCCGCCATCGCGGTGGATGACGACAAGAGTGAGCGAAACTGGATCTGTAAAGATATGTCGAAAGAAACCTTCTACATCACCACCGCCATTGCCTATCCCAATGGCCTGCCGCATATCGGCCACGGCTATGAGCTGATCGCGACCGACGCGATCGCCCGTTTCATGCGCCTTGATGGCCGCGACGTGTTCTTCCTGACCGGCTCCGACGAGCATGGGCAGAAGATGCAGCAGACGGCTGAGCGGGAAGGAGTGACACCAAAGGAACTGGCCGACCGCAATACGGCGCGCTTTCGCGAGATGGGCCCGGCCTTGAATTCGTCGAACGATGATTACATCCGCACCTCAGAGGCGCGGCATTATGCGACCTGCGCCGCCATCTGGCAGAAGATGGAAGCGGCCGGCGACATCTATCTCGACAAATATGCCGGCTGGTACTCGGTCCGCGACGAAGCTTACTACGATGAAAGCGAGCTCACCCAGAACGCCGACGGCAAACGCCTGGCGCCGACCGGCACGCCCGTCGAATGGGTGGAAGAGGAGAGCTATTTCTTCCGCCTCTCGAACTATCAACAGAAGCTGCTCGACCTCTATGAGAGCATCCCTAACTTCATCGGCCCAGATGCACGCCGGAACGAGGTGATGAGCTTTGTAAAGGGCGGCCTCAAGGACCTGTCCGTCAGCCGCACGACCTTCGATTGGGGTATCCCGGTGCCGGGCAATCCCAAGCACATCATGTATGTCTGGGTCGACGCCCTCACCAACTATGTGACGGCGACCGGCTGGCCCGACACGACCGGACCGCGCGCGAAGTACTGGCCGGCCGACGTGCATATCATCGGCAAGGACATCGTGCGCTTCCATACGGTCTATTGGCCGGCCTTCCTGATGTCGGCGGGCCTGCCGCTGCCCAAGCGCGTCTTCTGTCATGGCTTCTTGTTCAACAAGGGCGAAAAGATGTCGAAATCGGTCGGCAATGTCATCGACCCGTTCAACCTCGCCAAGGTCTATGGCATCGATGCCATGCGCTATTTCTTCCTGCGCGAAGTGCCCTTCGGCCAGGATGGCAGTTACAGCCCCGAAGCGATCGTGATGCGCATGAATGCCGATCTTGCCAATGATCTTGGCAATCTCGCGCAGCGCTCGCTCTCGATGATCGCAAAGAACCTCGACGGCCAACTGCCGGAGCCGGGCCCGCTCGACGATGCGGACAAGGCGATGCTGGCCGAGGCAGACGCGCTCATCGGCAAGGCGCACACCAGCATGGGTGACTTCGCGCTTCACCAGATCCTGACCAACACCTGGTCGGTGATCGCCGAGGCCAACCGCTACTTCGCCGGCAACGAGCCCTGGGCGCTGCGCAAGACCAATCCGGAACGATTCGGGACGGTACTGTGGGTGACAGCCGAGGTGCTGCGCCAGGTCGCGATCCTGACCCAACCGGTGATGCCCGAAGCCATGACGAAGCTGCTCGATATCCTGGGTGTGGCGGCTGACGCGCGCAGCTTTGCGGAACTCGGCGGCAAATCGCGCATCAGGGGCGGGGCCCTGCCGGCGCCGACCGCCATCTTCCCGCGCTATGTCGAGCCGGAAGAAGCGAAGGCCTAGTGATGGAGATCAGTCTCGTCGACAGCCACTGCCACCTCGATTTCGACGATTTCGGCACTGACATGGAAGCCGTGCTCGCGCGCGCCAAGGAAAGCGGCGTCGAGCGCATGCTGACCATCTGCACCCGCGTCACGAAGTTCGACCAAGTGCTGGCGATCGCAATGGCACATGACAATATCCGCTGCACGGTCGGCATTCATCCCCACGAGGCCGAAAACGAACCGGATGTCGATGTTGCGAAGCTGGTCGAGCTTTCCAAGCACCCGAAGGTGGTCGGTATCGGCGAGGCCGGCCTCGACTATTTCTATGACAAGAGTCCGCGTGAGCGTCAGCAGCAAGTTTTTGCCACGCATATCGAAGCCTCACGCCTGAGCGGATTGCCGATCGTCGTCCACAGCCGCGATGCGGACGAAGACACTGTCCGCTTGTTACAGGATGGGGCAAAGAAGGGCGGCCTTACCGGCGTAATTCACTGCTTTACCTCGACCCAGTATCTGGCCGACGCCGCTTTGGAAATGGGCTTCTACATTTCGCTCTCCGGTATCGTGACGTTCAAGAGCGCCGGCGCCTTGCGCGACGTGGCGAAATCGATCCCATTGGATCGCTTGCTGGTCGAGACCGATTCGCCCTATCTCGCGCCGATCCCGATGCGGGGCAAGCGCAATGAGCCGTCATTCGTGCGCCACACTGCGACCTATATTGCCGATTTTCTCGGCCTGTCGTTGCCCGATCTCGCGCAGAAGACCACGGCCAATTTCGACCGCCTGTTTGCGAAGGCGGCATGAAGATCACGATCCTTGGCTGTGGCGGTTCCGGTGGCGTGCCTTTGATCGGGCCCGGCTGGGGCGAATGCAATCCGGACAATCCGAAAAACCGGCGGCGACGCGTCTCGATTCTGGTGCAGCAGCGGCACACCAACATCATCTGCGATACCAGTCCGGATTTCCGCGAACAGGTGCTGGCGGCCGACATTCATCACCTCGACGCGGTCCTCTACACGCATGATCACGCCGACCATACGCAAGGGATCGACGACCTCAGATTCGTGCGCAGCAAGGACAAAAGCATCGGCATGCGCGTCCCGGTCTATGGTTCGGTCGAGACATTGGGCACGCTGCGGCACCGTTTCGGCTATGCCTTTGCCCAGAAGACCGATGGTTCCGGTCATCTCTACAAGCCATTCCTGGAATCAATGCTGATCGGCGACCACCCGTTCAAGATCGCCGGGATCGACGTGACGCCCTACGAACAGGAACATGGTTTCGGCACCAAGACGACGGGCTACCGCATCGGCAATATGGCCTATTCGACAGACTGTGTGGCACTGCCGGATGGCAGCCTCGACAAGCTCGAAGGCCTCGATCTCTTCATCGTCGATTGCCTGCGCTTCGAGCCGCACATGACCCATGCCAATTTCGACCAGGCGATGGAATGGGTCGATATGCTAAAGCCGAAGCACACCGTGCTCACCCACATGAATCACATGGTTGATTACGATGTCATCAAGGCGCGCTGCCCAAAGGGTGTCGAACCGGCCTATGACGGGCTGGTGATCGAGATCCCGGATGCGCCCATCTTGATGCCATAGGCGCGCCACACACTTGGCCTATCGGGTGATGGCCACGCTCTTCCCGACATATTCGACGATATTGAAGCCGCGAGCCTGCGCCTCTTCCTTCAGGCGAGGCGTAGCGCCGCCGGTGGTCCAGATATCGAACTTGTTGCTCAGACCGCGCGCTGCGAATTCCTGCGACCCGTACTCCATGCGCTGGTCGACACCCTGATCGAAAACGCCCAAATTCCAGGCGACGGCAACGAGGGTGCGTCCATTGCTCGCAGTGGCGCCGGCGACACCGAGCAGCGGCACGATCTCGGTAAGGCGTGCCGACTTCTGGTGATAGCCACGCAGGATTTCGGCGACGTTCTGATAGAAGTTGGCGCCGACTTCATCTCCGGCACGCAGGCACAATTCGATATACTTGTCGCGCCCCTTGACTCCGTTCAGTCCTTCGAGCGCTGCGACGATGAGTGTCTGGTGGCGCGGTGTATAGGCCGGGTGGTCGAGGAATTTCTGGGCGAGCGCGTCGGGCACGCCCATCGCCTTCATTTTTTCCTCGTTGATGATGCGGAGCCGACTCGGCGGCTCGGAGCGCAAAACCTCGTTCAACTGATCGGCCGTGCGGGTCAGACTGAAGGCGAGCACCGCGCCGCCTGAGGCGACCGTCGTTGCTCCCGAGACAGTCAGGCCGCCAATTGCTGCGGCCCAGGCGATACGGTTGAGTTCCTGCTGCAGCACCTTGTTGCTGGAGTACACGTCACAGCCCATGTCCGCGCAATAGCTGCGCTTCCAGGATGAGACCTGGAGGGCTTGCTTCATGCGGTTGTCTTCGGCTGGATTGCTTGTTGACGTGATACCTTCAGCGACATTCTGGAAGATCGAGAACATGCCCTTCGGCACGCCCGTGATCGTGTCGACGGGGTCTGTCAGCATGGCTTCGCCGAAGCGGAGCGGGGATTTCGCGGCATAGATGACTGAATCTGCGAAGGCCTCGGTGCGGCTGATCTCCTGCAGCTGGGCGATGATGCTGATCTCGGAAATTATCTTCTGCAGGGCATAATTGCCGGTCGCCGTAAAGGTGCCGAAATCGGAATCGATTGTGTAACTCAGCAGAAAACCGTCGCTGATGACCTTGTCGCGAATGGTATAGTGCTGTCCCTTGAGCGCCTGCGCCGGCAGGATCTTCGCAGCGCTGTAGTTTGCGCCATACTCATAAGTGGTCTCGGCCCAGGCGGAACCCACCATGACCATCGAAATGGCAGCCAGTATGGAAAGTGCGCGCTTCAGGTTGATGTACAGCATCTCTGTCTCCACTTGGTCGAGTTGGGCGAAGGACTTCGTTGGTCTGTGAACCTAGCGTCAGTGCACAGATGTCAGTGTGGATATCCTACTTCGGTGCATAGCCTGGTGGCGTTGTCATCCAGTTGATGCCGCCCTCGGCCAATTTCTGGCCGTAGTTAAACTGGTTGATCATCTCGACTTCGTTGAATTGTTCTTCGGTCGTGCCCTTGTACTCCAATGGTATCGACACGTATCTGAACTCGATTTCATCGTGGATGGTACTGAGGTAGAGGCGCCATAGATCGTTGATGCCGGATACCTTGAACATCGAACCGATAGCGCGTACGGCAATGCCGGACAGGCCGCGCGGAACTTCTTTCGGATCCGGTGTGACGCGCCCGTTCCGGATGACGTAGAGGCGCTGCACGAACTTTCCGGTAAAATCCGGATGGGCAGCCCTGATCGTCATCGGGAGGTTGATGCTGGAGCCGATCGAGAAGGACTGAAAGAAGACACCACCATCGACATGCATCTCGTCATAACGCTTGCCGTCGATTTCGACGTCGAACATGACCGGCGGGAAAACCGCTGGAATCGCCGCCGAGGCAACCAGGATGGATCTGAACAGTTGCAGCTTCTTCTTGTTCTTGCTGCTGGCGATCGCACCAAGGTCCCAAATGACCGGCTCTTCGGCATCCAGATTGGTGGACGCTACCAGGAGGCGGCGTCCCTTGGCATGTTCCACTGCAATGTCGGCCAGCACCTTGTCGTCAATAAAGGATGCCACCATTTCGCGCAGCGGTGCGGTGTCGGTCAGCGATTCCTGCCACAGCATTGAGAGCAGCGAATGGACGACGAACACGCGGCTCTGATCAACCGTGGTATAGGCCTTCTTCAAGGTCTCATCATATTTCGGACCGAGGAACGCAAAGGGCGCAATGAGGGCGCCGGTGCTGACACCCGTGACGACCTTGAAGCTCGGACGGTCGCCGGCCCGCGTCCAGCCGTTCAATAGCCCGGCACCGAATGCGCCATCGGAGCCGCCACCCGAAACGGCAAGGTAATTGTAGACCCGGCTGCCGTCCGACTGCACGTCATAGCAATCAGGTGTCTCAGTCATGAAAGCATCATGCAACATAGCGCGCACAGAGTCCGGGTCGGTGAAGACCAGGTAGCGAATGCCCGTCATGCCATCGACCGACGCCCTGGCCGCGCTCCCAGGTGGCACCGCCTGGCGCGGAATGGAGGAACAGGCTGCCAAGAAGCAAATGACTAGACTGCAAAGCACAAGTTCCAGAGTGCGGCGAGGCCGCCACATTGCCAAATGCATCCGCTCCCCCAACCGACACGTTCGAATCGCAACGCGATCCAACTGACCCCGTCTAACAATTGATGCACACAATCCGGCACGCAAGCTAGGACCTTTGCCAGAGATGTTCTCCACGTCTCCGGCTTAGGCCCTGCTTCCTAGCGCGATGGAGTTCCAGTTGTGCAATTGCATCGTCTGCTATTTAAGGACACCTTTCGCTTTTGCAGTGTGCGTTGCAATCACATCCATCAGGCCCGGTGAAAGGCAATCATAAGGTTCGAGCTTGAGTTCCCTGAGGCGTGCACGCACGGCATCCATGTTCGCAGGATTGGCGCCGCTCTCGATGATCGAGGAGACAAAGGCAGCAAATTCCGGCGGCGACCAGCCCTCCTGATCCGACAGTTCGGTGTGGAAAAAGTCGAAGCCATAGAGCGGATGGTTCTTGTTCTCGATACGCGCATACATATGCGTACCGCATCCCGTGCAGGCATAACGCTGCAGTGCGGCATCCTTGTCGACGATCTTCAGCTTGTTCTCGTTCTTCGTGACCTTGACCTTGTCGCGCGGCGCGACCGCGATCTGGCTGAACAGCGCACCCGCCGGTTTCCAGCATTTGGTGCAGCCGCAGACATGGTTGAACGCGGACTGACTTGAAATCGTCACCTCGACAGGGTCCTTCGCGCATTTGCAATGCAGCGTGCCCCCGGCAAAACCTGCCTTGGCCGGCTTGAAGCCGTTATCCACGGCCGGATGGATCGAAACAGCCATTGTCATTCCTCCCGAATATGTTGCGTGTTATTCACGCCTTGTGTCGTGGAGGAGCACGGCATCGATTGTCCGCGCAACGGCACGACACGCAACTCTAGGCGCGATCGTGCCTGTCGGTCGAGTAGCCTTTCAGTTGTTACAATATAACGTCGACCATTCACGAGGGGTGTGCAGCATGTCGCAACCGATTGAAACCTTCCGGCTGGATGCCTTGCCTGAGCTATTGCCGTTCAGTTCCGCTGTGCGGATCGGCGATACGGTTCATGTGTCCGGTCAGATCGGCCATCTGCCCGGCGAACTGAAACTGGTGCCGGGCGGCTTTGAGGCCGAAGCACGCCAAGCGCTCTCCTACATGAAGCAGGCCCTGATCGCCGCCGGCGCCAGTCTTGACCGCGTCGTAAAGTGCACGGTCTATTTTGCCGACATGGCCGACTTCAGGGCCTTCAATGCGATCTATGCCGAGTTCTTCGGCGCGCACCAGCCGGCTCGCTCCGGCGTTGCCGTGGCCGGACTGGCCCTGGGCGCCCGCATCGAGATTGACTGCTTGGCAATCATCTAGCCCAGATCATAGAACACCCGGCCTTCCAATCGATCGACGCGATCGCGCGGTCGATTGAAATCGGATCTGTTGACGGCGATGGCGCCGATCACCGCATCCAGCGCATCACCACCCTGATTGTCGAGGAGCAGGGCGCGCAAGGCGCGCTTGGGCGGCGCGAGATAGCCGCGGGCGATCAACAGGTCGAGGATCTGGCGGCGTGCTTTGCGATGGACCGGCATGCGACCCTTGTAGGAAGGATAACAATCGAGCCGGATGAGGCTGCAGGCGGCGCATACTTCAACCACGACGGGTTTGCCGGCCTGCTTATCCATCTGCGGCCAGATTGTCGCCGCATCTGCCTTCACCAACGGCGCCAGCAGATGGCCGATGCCCCACCAGGTCTGCCGGTAAAGGCGCAGGTTGAAGGAATTGAACGGCGTCCGATCCTCGCGATCGGTGCGGCGTTTGGTTTCGATTCCGCCTGTCTCGCGGTGACAAAGATCATGGAAACTGAGCGGATCGACGAAACGCTGACGAAAGCCGAGCGCGAAGCTACGCCAATCTTTCGCTTGGACGAGATCAAGCGGCAGGCTGAACGGAAAATCGCAGCCGACGATCGTATCCTGTTCCGCCATGATGTGGCGGGCGAGGGCAGCGATGGCGATATCCGGCTCCCTGCTGCCACCAGGCAGGTCGCTTGCCGGCCGGCAAAGCTCGATCGCGAGCGGCCCGTCACTGCGCCGCGCCTCCGCCACCCAGATCTTGCGGCCCGCATCCTGTGCGCCGCTGAAATCGATGCCGAGGAGGCGCGTCAAGGCTCGGTGATGGCGGTGGCGAGATGGGCGAGGGCGCGGGACACCGAATGCGCCCGCACACTGTCGCGGTTGCCGGGGAAGACACAGCGTTCGACCTGTGACCAGCCATCCTTGCGCGCCAGACCGATGAACACCAGCCCGACCGGCTTCGCGTCCGAGCCACCGCCCGGTCCGGCGATGCCAGTGATCGAAACCGCGACATCAGCCTGCGCCCGTCGCAGCGCGCCGCGGGCCATCGCCTCGGCCACCTCTTCACTGACCGCGCCTTTTTCGGCGATCAGGGCCGGCGACACGCCGAGGCTTTCGCTCTTGGCCTGGTTGGAATAGGTGACCCAGCCGCGCTCGAAAACATCCGATGAGCCGGCGACTGCGGTGAGACTCGCTGCGACCAAGCCGCCGGTACAACTTTCGGCCGTCGCGATCTTCAATCCCTTTTTGCGATAGAGGTCGAGCAGGCCGGCGACATCCATCGCGTTACCTCATGCTGAAAGGGGGAGGGCGACAGTCACCGTTGCCTGGGCAGCGATACCTTCGCCGCGGCCGGTAAAGCCAAGCTTCTCGGTGGTCGTCGCCTTGACGCTGACCCGGTCGATCGAGAGGCCGAGGATCTGGGCCAGCTTCGCCGACATCGCCGCGCGATGCGGTCCGACCTTGGGCTGCTCGCAGATCAGCGTGATGTCGCAATGAGCGATGCGGCCCCCTCTGTCGGCGACCAGCTTTGCTGCATGCGCCAGGAACTTCCACGACGCTGCTCCGCGCCATTGCGGATCGCTGGGCGGAAAATGCTGTCCGATATCGCCCGCACCGATGGCACCCAGGATAGCGTCGGTCAGCGCATGCATACCGACATCGGCGTCCGAATGGCCTTCCAGCTTCTGGTGAAATGGAATGGTGATCCCGCATATGATGACGCCGTCGCCCGGTATGAGGCGGTGCACGTCGAAGCCATTGCCGGTCCGGTATTCCATCTGCTGGCTCATCAGGCGCTCCGCGCGTTCGAGATCGGCCGGGGCCGTGATCTTGAAATTGTTCTCATAGCCTATGACCAATGCAACCTTGAGGCCGGCAGCTTCCGCCACGGCCGCATCGTCGGTCATCTCCGGACCGCTTGCTGCCTGGCGGTGAGCCAGCAGCAGCTTCTGGTAATGGAATCCCTGCGGCGTTTGCGCGCGCCACAATCCGGTGCGATCCACCGTGGCACCGCTGAAGCTGGTGCCATCCTCGTCGACGCCGCGCTTCAAGGTATCTACGACCGGCACCGCGACCAAAGCGCCGTCGTGCCGGCCAAGGGTCTCGATCGTACGATCAATCGTGTCCGGGTCGATGAACGGCCGGGCCGCGTCGTGGATCAGCACCAGGTCCGGCTTCTCCGCGACCAGGCTTTCCAGCCCCAGCCGCACCGAATCCTGCCGCCGCTGACCACCCGCCACGGGGGGCATCAGGCTGAGCCCGGCAACTGCATTGTCATAGAGGTCGCGTAGGCTGTCGTTGATGACGACACGCACGTCGCTGATGCGCGGATGACGGCCAAAGGCTTCAAGGCAGTGGCGCAGGACCGTCTTTCCGCCCAGGGGCAGATATTGCTTGGGCATGTCCTTGCCCATGCGGCTGCCGCTGCCGGCCGCAACGACCAGAGCGATGACCTTCGGGGCGATGACCTTTGGGGCAACGGCCTGTGGGCTTTTGGGGAATGGACTTTCTGACATGTTCGCTCTCTAGGCCATCCAATCTGGTTTGCCAAGGGGGCGCTGCCTCACCATAATGCGCGCCATGTCGAGCTCCCTCCATTTGCAATTCGCCGGCCTCCTCACCCTGCTTCCCCTGGCGGTCCTCGCGGTTACCGCGCGGCTGCAGCGCAATGCCCTGTTCTGGCTGTTTCTGGTCGCGGCCATCGCCGGCAGCTTCGGCGTGTTCGGCCAATCGCTGGCTGGCGGCTGGCAGGCCGGCTTTAGCGCGAATCTCTGGGCCAGTTGTGCCATCTCGCTGCTCGCCTTCGCCGCGCTCAATCTGGTGAATGGCGAGGCGTTCCGCCTGGCGGCCCTGTTGCTGCCCTATCTCATTGCCTTTGCTCTGCTGGCGCTGCTCTTTGCCTCGTTTGAGGAACCAGCCCCGGCCATCGCTTCTGAAATGTGGTTCCGGGCCCATGTCCTGCTGGCGGTCGGCAGCTATGGCATCCTGACTCTTGGCGCCATTGCCGGTCTCGCCGTGCTGGTGCAGGAGCGGGCGCTCAAGCGCCGCCGCACCGGATGGGCCGAACTGGCCTTGCCGCCCTTGCTGGTGGCCGAGGATTTGCAGATCAGATTGCTGCTTTGGGCGGCGATCTTCATGGCAGCTGCTCTGGCCAGTGGCTTTGCCAACACTTTCATGGAGACCGGCGCGTTACCGGAACTGTCCCATAAAGTGTTGTTATCATTACTTGCGTTTGTCGTTCTGGTGGCTTTGTTGGTGATGCATCGGGTGACCGGCATCCGGGGCCGCCGCGCCGCGCGTTGGGTCCTGGCGGGCTATCTTCTTCTGACCCTGGGCTATCCTGGCGTGAAGTTCGTGAACGATGTGCTGCTCGGCTGATTCTCGCGATTGAATCCCCTTTTCTGTTGCAATTCCGACAGATAGCGTTAGAAATCGCCTAAGATTTAGGCAATAGATACGGCTGCCCGAAAAATGAGCATTCAGATTGGTCCGATCACAATCGAGGACCCCGTCATCCTGGCCCCCATGTCCGGTGTCACCGACATGCCGTTCCGCCGCTTGGTGAAGCAGGAGGGCGCAGGTCTGGTCGTCTCCGAGATGATCGCCAGCGAGGCAATGATCCGCCAGACCCGTCAGACCATGAAGATGATCACCAACTGCGCCGAGGAGGCACCGATGTCGGTGCAGCTCGCCGGCTGCGAACCCAAGGTGATGGGCGAGGCCGCCAAGCTCAACGCCGATCGGGGTGCCGCCCTCATCGACATCAATTTCGGCTGTCCGGTTAAGAAGGTGGTCAACGGCCACGCCGGCTCCGCACTGATGCGCGACGAAGTCCATGCCGGCAGAATTCTTGAAGGTACGGTCGGCGCCGTCGATCTACCGGTGACGCTGAAAATGCGCATGGGCTGGGATTCGACCAACCTCAACGCGCCGAGCCTCGCCAGGATCGCCGAGAATAGCGGCATCAAGATGATTACCATCCACGGCCGCACGCGCGCGCAGCTCTATAGCGGCGAAGCCGATTGGGCTTTCGTGCGAAAGGTCAAGGAATCGGTCTCGATCCCGGTCATTGTCAACGGCGACATCACCACCATCGACAAGGCCAAGGAAGCACTCGACCTCAGTGGCGCCGATGGGGTCATGATCGGGCGTGGCGCCTATGGCCGCCCCTGGTTCCCCAATCAGGTCATCAAATATCTCAAGACCGGCGAGCGCCTCGGCGATCCACCGCTCTGGCGGCAGTATCAATTGCTGATGTCGCATTACGAGGCGATGCTGGAGCATTACGGCACCGACACCGGTCTCAAGATAGCCCGCAAACATGTTGCGTGGTACTCGAAGGGCCTGACCGGTTCGGCCGAGTTCCGCGTGCGCATCAATGCACTCGAGACGCCCGAGGGCGCCAAGGCAGCGATCCGCGAGTTCTACGAGCCGCAATTGGATCGGCAGGCCGCATGACCCGCGCCATGCCGGCGGCAGCACTTCCCAAACTGGCACCTAACCATTTGCCGGTGGGTCCGGACTCACGCAATCTCGCTTTGTTGCCCGATGCCCTTGCCTTGCTCGAGGCCTTGCCATTGGCGATCCTGGCACTCAATGCCAACAATCATGTGGTGAGCGTCAACGCCGCGACGGAAGCGCTCCTTGGCCTCAGCCGCTCGCAGCTGATCTCGAAGCCCCTCTGCGAACATATCGCCGCTGATTCGCCGCTCTTTGCGCTGATCGACGCTGCCCGTGCCGGCGCGAGCGCTGTGGGTGAATCCGACATGTCGCTGTCCGGCCCGCGCCTCACCATCGAACATGCCGCGGTCGATGTCGCGACCCTCAGCAACCCGGTCGGGCATGTTGCACTACTGCTGCAGGACCGCGGCCTGGAATGGCGCCTTGCCCAACAGGCCGTCAGCCGCGACGCCGTGCGCTCAGCCAAAGCCATCGCCGCCATGTTGGCGCATGAAGTGAAGAACCCCCTCTCTGGTATTCGCGGTGCAGCGCAGTTGCTGGAATCCAAGGTCTCCGCAGGCGACCGTCAGTTGACGCAGTTGATCTGCGAGGAGACCGATCGGATCGTCGGCATGGTGAACGGGCTCGAAGTCTTTACCGATTCACGGCCGACCCAGATGCAGCCGGTCAATATCCACGAAGTGCTTGAACATGTGCGGCGCCTGGCGCAGGCCGGCTTCGGCCGGACGGTGGCCTTCCGGGAAGAATACGATCCCTCGTTGCCGCCAGTGCTCGGCAACCGCGATCAACTGATTCAGGTCTTCCTCAATCTGTTCAAGAATGCGGCAGAGGCCGTTCCGCCGACGGGCGGCCTGATCGTCCTCAACACGCGTTATCGCCCGGGCCTGTCGGTGAGCGAACCCGGGGCCGCCTCGCGCCGGCGCTTGGGGCTCGTCATCACCGTGCAGGACAATGGCGCTGGTGTACCCGATTCCCTGAAGGCGCAGCTTTTTGAACCTTTTGTCAGCGGCAAGGCTGGTGGCAAGGGCCTCGGACTGGCTCTTGTGGCGAAGATTGTGACCGACCATGGTGGACTGATCGATTGTGACAGCCAGCCAGGGCGAACAACCTTCTCGGTCATTCTGCCGATCGCAGACGCGCGTGGAGATCTATAGAGAGATGAGCAAGACTGTCCTCATCGCCGATGACGACCGCGCCATTCGCATGGTGCTGAGCCAGGCGCTCGCCGAACGTGGCCATCTCGTCAAGACTGCCGCGAACGCAGCGACCCTGTGGCAATGGGTCAAGGGCGGGGAGGGCGACGTCATCGTGACCGACGTCATGATGCCCGATGGCGACGGTCTCGATCTGGTACCGCGCATCAAGGCCGAGCGGCCGGACATTCCGATCATCGTCATGAGCGCTCAGAACACCATCCTCACAGCCATCAAGGCGACGGAGCGGGGCGCCTTCGAATATCTGCCCAAGCCCTTCGACCTCAGTGCGTTGACCGCCGCTGTCGAACGGGCCCTGACACGGCCGCGCGATGGCGCCAATACCCCGCAGCGAACCGCCATCGCCGAGGAAAAGCTGCCGATCCTCGGTCGCTCCGCCGCGATGCAGGAAATCTACCGCGTCGTGGCGCGCCTGGTCGGCACCGACATGACCGCGCTCATTCACGGGGAATCCGGGACCGGCAAGGAACTGGTTGCCCGCGCGCTTCATGATTTCGGACGTCGGCGCGAGCGGCCGTTCATCGCCGTCAACATGGCGGCAATCCCGCGTGAGCTCATCGAAAGCGAACTCTTCGGGCATGAGAAGGGCGCCTTCACGGGCGCCGTGCAGCGTGGCATCGGCAAGTTCGAGGCGGCTTCCGGCGGTACCCTGTTCCTCGACGAGATCGGCGACATGCCGCTGGAGGCGCAGACCCGCCTCCTGCGCGTGCTGCAGTCCGGCGAGTTCACGCCAGTGGGTGGTCGCACCCCGATCCGTGCCGATGTCCGCATCGTAGCGGCGACCCATCGCGATCTCCGCCAGCTCATCCAGCAGGGCAGGTTCCGCGAGGATCTTTACTACCGCCTCAACGTGGTGCCGATCACCCTGCCGCCCCTGCGAGACCGTGTCGAGGATATCCCGGATCTCGCGCGCCACTTCCTGGAACTGATCGCCAGCGAGGGACTCGCCCTCAAGACACTCGATCCCGAGGCCCAAACCCTGCTCAAACGCCATCGCTGGCCGGGCAATGTGCGAGAGCTTGAAAACCTCATGCGCCGCATTGCCGTGCTCTACAGCGAACCGGCGATCGATGCGCGCATTGTGACCGAACAGTTAAAAGCGCAGGAACAGGCTGCCAATGTCGGCGCGCGCGCCAGCGACGAAACGCTGGGCCAGTCGGTCGAGCGGCACCTGCGCGCTTACTTTGATGCCCATGAAGGAGCCCTGCCGGCGCGCGGTCTCTATGACCGCATCCTGCACGAAATCGAACGACCGCTCCTGTCGATCTCGATGGAAGCCACCCGCGGCAATCAGATTCGGGCGGCCGACCTCCTGGGCTTAAACCGCAACACGCTCCGCAAGAAACTCAAGGAACTGGAGCTGCAACCGACGCGCGGAGGCCGTTAGATCGTGGCCCGGGAAGAGGTCAGGCCGGATATGCCCGCCGCGGTCAAGCACGCTGCCAAGGCGCCGCTGATGAAGACGATGCGCCGCTGGTCGGCGGATATCGGCTTTGAGCGCATCTTTGCCATCTGCCTGATGCTGCTGGGAGCAGCCCTTGGTCTCCTCACTTATCTTGCCCTGACCGATGTCTGGGATACCGAGGAACCGGTTCGCACCATAACCTGGCTGCTGACCGGCGATCTTGTGGTGGTGCTGGCGCTTGCCACAATCATCGCCCGCCGCGCGGTCCTGTTGTGGATGGGCCGGCGCAAGGGTCTGGCCGGGGCGCGGCTCCACGCCCGCATGGTGGTGATGTTCGCACTCATCGCCGTCATCCCGACGATCGTTGTGTCGGTTTTTTCCGTGGCCTTCCTCAATTACGGCCTCAACACCTGGTTTTCGGACCGCATCAAGAACGCGGTGGAGAGCTCTCTCAACGTCGCCCAATCCTATCTGATCGAGTCACAACAGCGGATTGGCGACGATACCAGCGCGATCGCCAGCGAATTGCAGATCAGCGGTCTTGCCGATGTGGGCAATCCGGATCGTTTCCAGGCCATTCTCGATCGCCAGCTCAGCCTGCGGGGCCTATCGGAAGGGATTGTCATCGATCGCCGCATGCAGGTCCTGGTGCGCTCCAGCTTCAGCGTCATGATGGAATTCAGCCTCGATATACCGGAGGAGGCCTTTGACAAGGCCGACCGCGGCGAAACGGCCATCCTCCTGATGCCGACCGGCGATCGCGTGCGTGCCCTTCTGCTGCTTGACCCGGTTTCCGGTCTTTATCTTTATACAGGGCGCCTGATTGATGACCGCGTCTTGAGTGCCGTTCGCGGCAATGAGGACGCGGTGCGGCTCTATCGTTACCTGGAGCGGGACCGCTCGACCCTGCAGATCACCGTCGGCGTGATCTACGCGGTGCTGGCCCTCCTCATGCTGCTGGGCGCGATCTGGTATGCCATCGTTTCCGCCAGCAAGCTGGTGAAACCCCTGTCGCGCCTGGCGCTCGCCGCGCAAAAGATCGGCGGCGGCGACCTCTCGGCACGGGTCAAGGTCGGCGCCCGCGACGACGAACTCTCCGCCCTGAGCCGCACCTTCAACGTCATGGTGTCACAACTGCAAAGCCAGCAGGCTGCCCTGCTTTCTGCCAACCGCGATCTCAACGACCGTAGCCGACTCACCGGGCTGATCCTGTCCGGCGTTTCGGCCGGCGTGATCGGTGTGACCGAGAATGGAATCGTCGACTTTGCCAACCGTTCCGCCTCGGTCCTGTTGGGCCAGGAACTGGACCAGGGTATCGGCCAGCCTCTGGCTGAGATCATTCCGGAAATGGCCGATTTGCTGGTCCAGGCTCAGCACCGCAATTCGGGCACAGCGGACGGCCAGATTTCCTTGAGTCGCAATGGAATTACCAGCACCTTCCATGTGCGCGTGGTGTCGGAAAGCGGGGCGGACGATCATATGCGCCTAGTGGTGACTTTTGACGACGTGACCGAACTTCTTTCGGCGCAGCGCAAGGCTGCCTGGTCCGATATCGCGCGCCGCATTGCTCACGAGATCAAGAATCCGCTCACCCCGATTCAACTATCGGCTGAGCGGTTGAAGCGGAAGTATCTCAGGCAGATCACCGAAGATCCGGAAACCTTCACTGTCTGCACAGACACGATCATCCGGCAGGTGGGTGATATCGGCCGTATGGTGGATGAATTCTCCGCTTTCGCCCGCATGCCGGCGCCGGTACTCAATCTCGAAAGCCCGGTGGCGTTGGCCAAGGAGCTGGTCTTCCTGCAGCAAAGTGCCCATCCAGCGATCGAGTACACCCTCGACCTGCCCGAGATTCCCGTCACCGTCCAATGCGATTCCAGCCAGTTCAACCGAGCGCTCACCAACTTGCTGCAGAACGCGGCCGACGCTATTGAAGGTCGGTTGGATGAGGGACGAAATCAGAATGCGGAAGAACTCTTGACGCCGGGTCATATCCATTTATGGATAAGGCGCGAGGCGGATGCGCTTCTGCTCAGCGTTGCCGATAACGGCAAGGGTTTGCCGAAGGAAGGCCGCGAACGCCTGACCGAGCCCTATGTCACGACCCGCGCCAAGGGCACGGGGCTTGGGCTCGCGATCGTCAAGAAGATCATGGAGGATCATGGTGGTCGTTTGTCGTTGGCGGATCGCCCGGGCGGTGGGGCGGTGATTACCTTGATGTTCCCCCTCGATATCCCGCAAGCGGTTGATCCCGCCTCCGGAAGTCCGGTGGCTGGCCTGCAGATCGCCAGTCGATAGCAGCGGGGCAAGAGAGCATGGCGCGCGATATTCTGATCGTCGATGACGAAGCTGACATCCGTCTGTTGATCAGCGGCATCCTGAGCGATGAAGGTTTCCAGACGCGGGAGGCGGGCGACAGCGACCTTGCCTTGGCGCAATTGCGCAGCCGCCGCCCGAATTTGATTATCCTCGATATCTGGCTCAACAACTCGACCCTCGACGGCATGGGCCTGCTCGAAGTCCTGAAAGTCGATTTTCCCGAAGTGCCGGTGATCATGATCAGCGGCCATGGCAACATCGAAACCGCCGTCACCGCGATCAAGAACGGCGCCTATGACTTCATCGAGA
>NZ_CAMDRA010000031.1 GCF_945906275.1 Dongia mobilis | reverse complement strand
CGACTGTGATATGCATTCTGCTTGGATATCCCACCGCCTATTTCCTAGCGCGGGCTCAGATCCGGAACCGCGGCCTGCTGCTGTTCCTGATGTTCCTGCCATTCTGGGTTTCCTACATCATTCGCACGATGTCCTGGATCAACGTGTTGGGCAAGAACGGGTTCGTCAACGCCGTGCTGATTGGATCCGGCCTGATCGATGAACCGATGAAACTGCTCTACAACGATTTCTCGGTGATCATGGGGCTGGTCTATTTCATGCTGCCTTACATGATCATCAACGTCTATGTCAGTCTGGATGGCATCGACCGCAACCTTGAATCGGCGGCACGAGTGCTGGGCTGCACGCCGTGGCAAAGCTTTAGGGAAGTAACACTGCCGCTGTCCCTGCCGGGCCTCGGCGCTGGCTCCCTGCTGTGCTTCGTCCTGGCAGCTGGATCTTATGTAACGCCGCGCCTGCTGGGTGGAACCGACACGCTGTTCTTCCCGGACCTGATTTACGAGGCCATCATCTCGCAGCTCGACTGGCCATTCGGCGCTGTCCTTTCCATCGTCATGCTCGCAGCGCTCGGCCTGGTGATTTCTGTCTATAACCGCTTCATGAATCTCTCCGACGTCTATCGGAGTTTCGCGCGATGACAACCGCCGCGCCAAATCCGACGAAAGAGGGCGCCTTCGGCTGGCACCTGCTGCGCTTCTGTTCGATCGCTGTCTACATTTTCATGTTTGCACCGATCGTCGTCGTGATCCTGCTGGCGTTCAACTCCTCGCGCAGCGGCGCCTTCCCGATGGAAGGTTTCAGTCTGCAATGGTTCAGCAAGCTCTTTGCCAATGATTCCATTATCGAAGCCTTCAAGACCTCGCTCATTCTTGCGGCGACCTCTTCGGCCCTGGCGACCGTCATCGGCGTCATGGCTGCCTTGGCGCTGGTGCGCTATGACTTTCGTGGCAAGGAGGGTATCCAGACTTTTCTGTCGCTGCCCCTGCTGATGCCGGAAGTGGTCATGGGCGTCGCGCTGCTCATGTTCCTGAAGTTTCTGAGCATGCCGCGGAGCTTCGCCGTGCTCCTGCTGGGCCACACCGTGCTGTCACTGCCTTATGTCGTACTGCTGGTGCAGGCACGGCTGGTCGGCCTGCGGTCGAGTTACGAGGAAGCCGCCTGGACACTGGGTGCCAACCGAATCCAGACCTTTTTCGAGGTAACCTTGCCGTTGATTTCGCCGGCCATCGTCGGTGGTTTCCTGTTCGCGGCAACGCTGAGTTTCGACAATATCACGGCCACCCTGTTCTGGAAGAAGCCCGGCATCGAGACGGTGCCGACCAAGATCTTCGCCATGCTGCGCACTTCCGTCAGTCCGGAAATCAATGCGCTGGGCGCCGTCATGATTGTCATTACTATCCTGTTGCCGCTGATCGGCGGCTACATGGTGCGCCGTTTTGCCAAAGCTAGGTGAGTGTCGTTCAACGAGGCATTTTTCTTAACCCTGGGAGGAAAGCATGAAGAAATTGACGGACCAAAAGCGCTACGAGCGCCTGCTGGCGGCCGTTCAGAGCGGCGACATCGACCGCCGTTCCCTGTTGCGTATCATCGGTGCCACGGCGGCCGCGGTTGGTGTCACGGGTGGGCCGATGGGCCTGCTCACGCGCAAGGCGATGGCGGCGGGTGTTTAATCCATCCGCTTCGACGGTTGGGGCGGCATCGTCTCGGAAGCGTTCCACAACAATGCCTTCCCGCAATTCACCGAGAAGACCGGGACCAAAGTGGTCGAGGGCGAGTTCGGCGATACCGACGAGTTCATCTCGCTGGTCAAGGCTTCGCAGCCGGGTGAATACAATGTGTTCCTGGTGAGCGGCGTCTATGATTATTTCCGCTTCATCAAGATGGGCCTGGCCGACTTCGTGAATGAAGCCAATATTCCCAATCTCGACAAGCTGCTGCCGGCAACGCTTGCCGCTTTCCGCAATGAAAGCGAAGGCAAGCTCGCCGCCGTGCCCTTTGATTACGGCACGACGGGCATCGCCTATAACCGGAAGTACATCTCGGACGAAGAGGCTCAGGCTGGTCACAAGCTGCTCTGGGACGAGAAGTACAAGGGAAAGATCGGCCTCTACGATGGATTCCAGACCCGCGCCTGGATGTCGAGCCTCTACACCGGCCAGGATCCGCAGGGGGCCACCGATACTGCGGCGATGTGGGAGGCGACCCGCAAGCAGCGTGATCTGGTGCTGAAATATTGGGGCTCGGGCCAGGAGTTTATCGACCTCATGTCGAAGGAGGAGATCATCCTCTCCGACGGTTGGTCGGGACGCGTCGCCTATCTGCAGCAGAACGGCCATGACATCGGCTTCATCGACACCGCGCAGGCGGGCTTTGCCTGGATCGAGGGACTGATGGTGTTGAAGGGCAGCCCGATGGAAGCGGCCGAGCAGCTGATCAATTTCTGCATCGAGCCGGCAGTCGCCATCGCAATTGCCGAAGGCCAGAACTACCCGCCCTCGCTCGATCCCACCAAGGTGGAGTTGACCGAGAAGGTGAAGAAGCTGCCCGGCTTCGATCCCACCGGCAAGTTCGAAAACTACATCTGGGAAAAGGCGTCCTATTGGTTCGACAACCAGGATGCCTACAAGAAGGAATGGGACCGTATCTCCAAAGGTGCGTGACCATTCGTGACGCTCGGCTGCCCTGGGACGGTGGCAGCCGGGCGTCCATTCCTTTTGTTGGCGGATAGGTCTGATCGAAGATGAGCTCTGTTGAACTCAAGGCGGTTGAAAAGCATTTTGCCGGTGGCGTCGTCGCCGTCGACGCAATCGATCTCGAGGTACCGGATGGTGCCTTTGTCACCTTGCTCGGCCCCTCGGGCTGCGGCAAGACGACGACTTTGCGGATGGTGGCGGGGCTGGAGCATCCAACCGGCGGCGAGATATTGATCAAGGGCAAGCGGGTCAACGAAACGCCGATCCACCAGCGCAATCTCGGCATGGTGTTTCAGAACTACGCACTGTTTCCGCATAAATCGATCTATGACAATGTGGCCTTTGGGCTCAAATACCGCGGTGTGGACAAAGCGGACATCGCTGTCCGTGTCCGCCGTGCGCTCGACATCGTCCGCCTGCCGGGTGTTGAAGAGCGCTTTCCGACGCAATTGTCGGGCGGCCAGCAGCAGCGCATCGCGCTTGCGCGCGCGCTCGTGATTGAGCCCGACGTATTGCTGCTTGATGAGCCTTTGTCGGCGCTCGATGCCAATCTGCGCGAGGAAATGCGCAGCGAGATCAAGGCCATCCAGCGTCGTATCGGCGTGACGTCGATCTTTGTTACCCATGACCAGGGCGAGGCCTTGGCCATGTCAGACCTCGTCGTGGTCATGAACAAAGGCAAAATCGAACAACGTGGTGCCCCGGCCGAAGTCTATGAACATCCGCGCTCGGAGTTCGTTGCCAACTTTCTGGGTAATGCCAACTTCCTGGCGGCGATAGTTGTCGCCGTGACAGGAAGTGGGATCAGCGTCGCCCTGGCGGACGGGTCGCAGCTTGCAGTCGCAGATGCGGCGCGTCCGGTTCAGACCGGCGAGAAGGTGAATGTTGTCGTGCGCGCTGAAAAGATCGCGCTTGAGGAGGCTGCGGTGTCACACGCCTCAAGTCTCAAGGGAACGATCAGCGCCGTCGACTATCTGGGCTCGACCGCCCGCTATGACGTGACGTTGGCGGGGGGCGAAAAGGTCACGACACTCGCCACCATTCGCGATGGTGCCAGACGGGTGGGCGACCAGGTCACCCTCTCCATCGCGCCGGAGCATTGTCGCATCCTCTAAGTCTCATTTTGTGCCGTTCTTGTTTTGTTGCATATTGCGGGAAAATCCTGTATAGACTGCAACGAAAGAGTGTGGCCAATGAAAGAGGCTATGATGGGCTATGACATTGTTTCGCTGATTCCGGCCTTCTGCGCGGCATTTCTGGGTGACGGCGATTTCGAGCACGGCGGGATGGTCTTGCGGGATCAGATCAACGTTCCGGCGATGGACTATTCGGTGAGCTCTTTGCATGAGGTCGACCGTTACCTCGAAGCTGTCCACGAGGTGCAAGATCAGATTCCGAACCAGACCTATACCAATACCGTGCTGGCGACCGGCTGCTATGTCGGCGAGGTCATCCGGCGTAACGGCAAGAAGGAGTATCGCTGGGTCAACTATGCGGATCATTTCCCCAAGCACCCCTCGCTTATGCCTCTTTTTCCGGAATACCTTGGCACAAGCGCGGTCCTGGTTGCCCCGGACGGACAAGTACTCGTCCCCTTCACTAAGGTCATCAAGTTCATTGAGAACGGATCTGAGGACAGTGTGCATTATTTTGCGACCGGCTTTACGGCGAACAGTGATTGACCAAACCGGGTGATGTGATGCAATTCTGCCGCTGCGACGATCACGGAGTGGCGGTTTCATGGCTCAGTTCGATTACGACCTTTTTGTCATAGGCGCCGGGTCCGGTGGCGTGCGCGCTGCGCGCATTGCCGCGGGCTATGGCGCCAGGGTGGCGATTGCGGAGGAAAGCCGGGTCGGCGGAACTTGCGTCATCCGCGGCTGCGTGCCGAAGAAGCTGCTCTCCTATGCCGCCCATTTCCATGAGGATTTCGAAGACGCGCGAAATTACGGCTGGACTGTTGGCGAGGCGAAGTTCTATTGGCCGACGCTGATCGCCAACAAGGACAAGGAAATCGACCGGCTCAACGGCATCTACAAGAAGCTGCTGTCGGGATCGAAAGTTGACTTGCTGGAAACGCGCGGCGTGCTCGTCGATCCGCACACGGTTGAATTGGCTGGCAAACGCGTCACCGCGAAGCACATTCTCATCGCTGTGGGCGGCTGGCCGGAGCGGCCGGATATTCCGGGCATCGAGCATTCGATCACCTCCAACGAAGCCTTTCATTTGCCGGCCTTGCCGCGCGAGATCGTCGTGGTCGGCGGCGGGTATATTGCCGTCGAGTTTGCCGGCATCTTCAATGGCCTTGGCGCCAAGGTGACGCAGCTTTATCGCGGCGAGCAGATCCTGCGCGGTTTCGACGATGACGTTCGCAGCTTCCTCGCCACAGAGATGGCGAAGAAGGGCGTCGATATCCGCACCAAGAGCGATCTCGCCCGGATCGACAAGAACGGCAGCCGCCTGTCGGCGACCCTGCGCGATGGGAAGACGCTGGCTTGCGATGCCGTCATGTACGCGACCGGCCGCCGCGCCAAGACAGATGGCATGGGTCTGGTCGAGAGCGGGGTTAAACTGAACGCCAATGGTACGATCGCGGTCGACGAAACGTCGCAGACCAGCGTTCCCAACATACACGCGGTTGGCGATTGTACCGGGCGGGTCAATCTGACGCCGGTCGCCATCCGCGAGGGCCACGCCTATGCCGATTCCATCTTCGGTGGAAAGGCCTGGCATGTCGATCATCGCAATATCGCTTCAGCCGTTTTCAGCCACCCACCGGTCGGTGTGGTCGGCCTGTCGGAGGCCGATGCCCGGCAGGAGGGGCGCGAACTCGATATCTACAAGGCGGACTTCAAACCGCTGAAGCACACCATTTCAGGACGCGACGAGCGGACATTGATGAAGCTGGTAGTCGACCGGGCGTCACAGGTGGTTCTGGGCGCTCATATGGTCGGCATGGACGCGCCAGAGATCATCCAGGCCATCGCAATCGCCGTGAAGATGGGGGCGACCAAGGCGCAATTCGACGCAGCGATAGCAGTCCATCCGACGGCAGCGGAAGAATTCGTGACGATGCGTACGCCGGTCTGACACATAGGTCTCACAGAGAGCAATGGAACTTCACGATGCCTCATTGCATTGGAATGTTGACCGTCGCCTGACGACATTGGAGATATTGATGCGCGTGCAATTCTGCCTCGCCCTGGCCGTCCTGCTGTCTTTGACCGCAATCCAAGCAATGCCAGCCGCAGCGCGAGACACGCGCTATGAGCTGAAAATCGCCGATGTTGCGGCCGATCCACGCTATGCCGAGGCCGTGCCCACGGGGGTGACATTCTATTTCGCCGACCAGCCGGCACCCGCTGGGCAGAATCTTGGCGAATTCGTCACCAATCGGAAAACGAACTCCTTCGGCAAGCAGGATGAAGAGGCCTGTACCTGGGCCATGCTCTCGGCTCTCAAGGAACTGGGTGAGCGGGCCTTGGCGGAAGGTGGCAATGCCGTCGTCGGCGTCGTCAGTTACTATAAGAAAAAGCCATTTTCGAGTGCCACCCTGTACGAATGCCATGCGGGCGCCATTGTCGCGGGCGTGGCGTTGAAGGGGATGGTCGTCAAAGTCGCGCCGTGATCCGAGTTTGCTGGGCCATGCCAAAAATTGTCGTTCTTGCTCAATTGGTTACCGTGCCTTCCGGCACTATTTGCATGAGCTGGGCATAAATCATATATACAATGCCCTTGTTATCCACAGCTTGGGCTGAACCCAAGCGCGCGTAGCGTAGAGGCAGAAGATGAGCACGAAATGGTCGCCGGAGAGCTGGCGCGACAAGCCGATCTCCCAGGTTCCGCAATATCCCGACGCCGCCAAGCTGGCCGCGGTCGAGGATCGCCTTCGGACCTATCCGCCGCTCGTTTTTGCCGGTGAAGCGCGCCGCCTGACCGAGGCACTGGGTGCCGTTGCCGAGGGCAAGGCGTTCCTGCTGCAGGGCGGCGATTGCGCCGAGAGCTTTGCCGAATTCTCGGCCAACAATATCCGCGATACCTTCCGCGTGTTGCTGCAGATGGCGGTGGTTCTGACCTATGGTGCCGCCATGCCGATCGTGAAGATCGGGCGCATGGCCGGCCAGTTCGCCAAGCCCCGTTCGGCGCCGACCGAGGTCATCGACGGTGTCGAGCTGCCGAGCTATCGCGGCGACAATATCAACGGCATCGAATTCACGCCGGCCGCGCGCATCCCCGATCCGGAGCGCCTGCTGCAGGCTTATAACCAGTCGGCGGCGACGCTCAACCTGCTGCGGGCCTTTGCCCAGGGTGGTTTTGCCGATCTCCATAAGGTGCATCGCTGGAACCTGGATTTCGTGGCCGACAGCCCCTTGGGCCATCGCTACAAGGAACTGGCCGATCGCCTCTCCGAGACGCTCGATTTCATGGCGGCCTGCGGCCTCACGTCCGAGACAGTCCCGCAGATTCGCGAGACCGAGTTCTTCACCAGCCATGAAGCGCTGTTGCTCAACTTCGAGCAGACCCTGACCCGTACTGATAGTTTGACCGGCAAATGGTATGGTTGCTCGGCCCATATGCTGTGGATCGGCGACCGCACGCGTCAGCCGGATGGTGCCCATGTCGAGTTCATGCGTGGCATCCAGAACCCGATCGGCCTCAAATGCGGCCCGTCGATGGATCCCGATGAATTGCTTCGGTTGATCGATATCCTCAACCCGCAGAACATTCCGGGCCGCCTGACTCTCATCGCCCGCATGGCCCATGACAAGGTCGAAGCCAAGCTGCCGCCGCTGGTGCGCGCCGTGAAGCGCCATGGCGGCAAGGTGGTTTGGTCCTGCGATCCGATGCATGGCAACACGATCAAATCCTCGACCGGCTACAAGACGCGTCCGTTCGACCGGATCCTCGGCGAAGTGCGCGGCTTCTTCGACGTGCACCGGGCCGAAGGCACCCATGCCGGCGGCGTCCATTTCGAGATGACCGGCCAGGACGTGACCGAATGCACTGGCGGCGCCAAGGCGGTGACCGAGGAGGCCCTCGCTGACCGTTACCATACCCATTGCGATCCGCGTCTCAACGCCACGCAGGCGTTGGAACTCGCCTTCTTGATAGCCGAGCAATTGAAAGCGGAGCGCGCCGGTGGACAACGCATCGCCGAAGCCTCGTAACGCCAACGGGAAGGAAGCCGGGCCGGTGAGCAGCCCGGCTTCCGACCAGGTTGCCGACTGGTCCGACCAGTATTTCCTGAAGACCAAGGCGACGGTCGCCAAGTTCGGCGACGTCAAGGTCACCTATGCGATCTTCATGCGCCGTCCCGTGATTTCGGCGCCGCGCCTGGCGCTGGCCTGGCTGCAGCAAATGGCGATCGAACGGGGCACCGAGTTCGAGATCGATGTCCAGTATGAAGAGGGCAGGTGGGTCGGCGCCGGTGAGCCGATCATGTATGTCACCGGTTCCTTCGTCCATCTTGCTGACCTCGAGACATTGCTGCTGATGAAACTGGGTCCAGCTTGTGTGGCGGCGTTCAATGCCTTCACCATGTGTGCCGATCTGCCCAACATCGCCTTCCTGGCCATGGATGCGCGGCACTGCGCCGGACTGGAGATGGCGGAGATGATGGCCTATGCCGCCTCGGTAGGCTCGGCGCGGGCCGGCCGCAAGGTCAAGGCCACAGGCTTCATCGGCAATGCGACGCAAGCAACCGCCCATTATTTCGGCCGCGAGAAGGCGCTGGGCACGATGCCGCACGCCCTCATCGGCTATGCCGGGTCGACATTGCGTGCGGCTGAGATGTTCCACGAGACGTTTCCCGACGAGCCGATGACCGTGCTGGTCGATTATTTCGGCCGCGAAGTCACGGATGCGCTCACGGTCGCCAGACGCTTCGCCGCGATGGCGTCGCTGGGGCAATTGTCGGTGCGCATCGACACGCCGGGCAGCCGCTTTATCGAGGGCCTCGATCCGCCGGCGTCCTATGCCGTGATGGACCGTCATGTGCCGAAGGTCATCCGCGGCTATCGCAGCGAGAGCGAACTCCGCCATCTGGTCGGCGCCGGTGTCTCGGCAGCCGCCATCTGGCATCTGCGTGACGCGCTCAACCGCGAGGGCTTCCACAAGGTGAAGATCGTGGCGTCATCCGGCTTCGATCCTGCCAAGTGCAAGGTGATGGCTGAAGCCCAGGCGCCGATTGATGTTGTGGGGACCGGCTCGTTCCTGCCGCAGCGCTGGACCGAAACCTACGCCACCGCCGACATCATCGAATATAACGGCGTCAAGCGCGTGAAGGTCGGCCGCGAGTTCCTGTTCCGGAAATAGCGGTCACTTCGGGGCCAGGGCGAGCGGCACTTCCGACCAGACATAGCCCCTTTCATTGCTGTTCGGTTTCACGCCGAACTGCAGGACCCAGGTTTTGCCGGTCTTGGTATCGATCAGCATGTTGACCTTGCTGCTGCCTTTGGTGAGGTCGCGGTCGGGCTGGTCGAGCACCATCAGGATATAGCGGTTGCCGGCTGGCTCGATGACGGGGGTCGGGACCAGCATATCCGGGGCATTCTGGGCCGCCACCGGTGCCTGCAGGCCGATCATCACCACGATTGTCAGGAAAATGCCGAGATATCGACGCATTGGTCTGCTCCTTCCGGTGGCTTCAAGTGACCCCATTTCATAGAGCGATGCAAGTTTTGGGCCCGGAAAAGGATCGCATGCCGGCCTTGTGCGCTGCGCAATTGACTTCACCCGGACGGCGGTTAAGTTCCCATCATGACTGACAAAATCAAAATTGCCCTGGCTCAGATCAACCCGAAGCTCGGCGATGTTGCCGGCAATGTGGCGCGCATCGGCCGCGCGCGCGCCGAGGCGGCGGCTGGCGGTGCCGATCTGGTGCTGGCGCCGGAACTGGTCGTCTCCGGCTATCCGCCGGAGGATCTGGTGCTGAAACCGGCCTTCCAGGAGGCTTGCCGGCAGGGTGTCGAGGCCCTGGCCAAGGAAACGGCGGATGGCGGGCCGGCGATCATCGTCGGCTCCCCCTGGGTGGAAGAGGGCAAGCTCTATAACGGCGCCTTCCTGCTGGGCGACGGCAGGATCCTTGCCAAGCGGTTCAAGTACGATCTGCCCAATTACGGGGTGTTCGACGAAAAACGCGTCTTCGTACCAGGCCCACAGCCGGAGCCGATCGACTTCAACGGCATGCAGCTTGGTTTGATGATCTGCGAGGATCTGTGGTTCCCAACGACGGCTGCTCATCTCAAGCAATATGGCGCCGATCTGCTGCTGGTGCCCAATGGCAGCCCCTATGACCACGCCAAGCCGGAGCAGCGTCTCGACATCGCCGGGTCGCGTCAGGACGAGACGGATTTGCCGATCGTCTATGTGAACCAGGTTGGCGGCCAGGATGAACTGGTCTTCGATGGCGATTCCTTCGTGCTGGATCGCGGCCGGCAGATGCGCGCACGCCTGCCATCCTTCGAGGAGAAGGTGGTCGTGACGGAATGGCAGCGCGGTAACGCTGGCTGGCTGTGCCTGCCAGCCGATATCGCGCCGGCCCTCGATCCCATGGAATCGATCTACCGGGCGATGGTCCTGGGCCTCAAGGATTATGTCGAGAAGAACCGTTTTCCCGGCATTCTGCTGGGCCTCTCCGGCGGTATCGATTCCGCCTTGTCGGTGGCCGTGGCGGTCGATGCCCTGGGGGCTGATCGCGTCCGCGCGGTCATGATGCCATCGCCCTACACCAGCCAGGACAGTCTCGACGATGCCGCCGCCTGTGCCAAGCTGCTCGGCATCCGCTATGACATCGTCTCAATCGAACCGGCGATGCGGGCCTTCGACACGATGCTGCGCGACATCTTCGCCGGTACCCAGAAGGACACGACCGAGGAAAACATTCAGAGCCGCGCCCGTGGCATGACCTTGATGGCGATGTCCAACAAGCTTGGCCATATGCTGCTCACCACCGGCAATAAGTCTGAAATGTCAGTGGGTTACGCCACCCTCTATGGCGATATGTGCGGTGGCTATTCGGTCCTCAAGGATATCTACAAGGTGACGGTCTTTGCGCTCTCCCGCTGGCGCAACAAGCACCGCCCAGACGGCGCTCTGGGGCCGCTGGGTCCAGTCATGCCCGAGCGGGTCATCACCAAGCCGCCTTCGGCGGAACTTAAGCCGGACCAGACCGACCAGGACACGCTGCCGCCCTATGACGTGCTGGACGGCATTCTGACCTGCCTGGTGGAGCAGGAGATGGCCGTGGACCAGATCGTCGCCAAAGGCTATGACAGGGCCACGGTCCTGCGGGTCTGGCGAATGCTGGATCTGGCCGAATACAAGCGCCGCCAGGCTCCTCCGGGGGTCAAGATCTCGCGGCGCGCCTTTGGCAGGGACCGGCGTTATCCGATCACCAACGGCTTTCGGCCCCAATAAGCCCAAGCCCGGGGATAGGTCAAATTGATGGAAATCGAGTGTTCTGATGTCGGTTCGCGTTCGCTTCGCACCCCGCCCCACGGGCTGGTTGCACGTCGGCAATAGCTATATTGCCCTGCATAATGGGCTGTTTGCGCGCCCGCGCCACGGCAGCTTCCTCCTGCGTCTTGACGATACCGATGTTGAGCGTTCAACCGCCGAATTCGCGGCCGGAATCGAGGCCGATCTGACCTGGCTCGGCTTGACTTGGGATACCTTTGCCCGCCAGGTCGACCGGATTGCCAACTATGACGCGGCAGCGGCGCGCCTCAAGGCCAGCGGGCGACTCTATCCCTGCTATGAGAGTGCCGAAGAACTCGCGCTGAAGCGCAAGATCCACCGGGTCTATGACCGCGCCGCCCTGAAACTCACCGCCGAGGACCGCGCCAAGCAGGAAGCGGAGGGCAAGCGCCCGTACTGGCGCTTCAAGCTGGAGCACCGCCAGGTCCAGTGGGTGGATCTCGTGCGAGGGAACGAACATATCGATACTGCCAGCCAGTCGGACCCGGTGCTGATCCGCGCCGACGGCAGCTATCTCTATACATTCACGTCGGTCGTCGACGATATCGATCTTGCCATGACGCATATCATCCGCGGCGCCGACCATGTGACGAACACAGGTACCCAGATCCAGATATTTGAAGCTCTCGGCGCCGCTGCGCCGGGCTTTGCGCATCTGCCGCTGCTGGTGGATGCCGCCGGTGAGGGGCTCTCGAAGCGCTTGGGGGCGCTGTCCATATCCGACCTGCGCGCGCAGGGCTTGGAACCGATGGCGCTCAATACCTACCTTGCCCATATCGGGACCGGCGTGCCGCTGATCGTGAAACCGCAGCTTGAAGAACTGGTGGCGTCGCATGATCTGTCGAAGTTCGGCAAGTCGAGCCCACGCTTCGATCCGGCTGAGTTGCTGCATCTGAATGCGAAGCTGCTGCATCTCCTGCCCTTCGCGGAAGCCAAGGCGCATCTCGCCGGTGTCGGATTGATCGATGTCGATGCAGCGCTGTGGGATGTTGCGCGTGCCAATGTGGAAAAGATCGAGGAGATTGGGGAATGGCAACGCATCTGCCGCGGCAGCATCGCGCCGCACATCGTCGACCCCGCCTTTGCGGCAATGGCTGTCGATGTTCTGCCGCCTGAGCCCTGGGACGAGGGCAGCTGGAAAACATGGACCGAAGCAGTGAAGACAGCCACTGGTCGCAAGGGCAAGGATCTGTTCATGCCGCTGCGCCAGGCCCTGACCGGATTGGATCACGGACCGGAAATGCGCCTGCTCCTTCCCCTGATCGGTCGCGAGAAAACCTTGCGCCGCCTGCGTGGCGAAAACGCCTAGGTATGTAGACCCCAGAAATATGCAGACGACTGGGCGCGCAGTTGAAGGAATAATGACATGACGATCCATCTCTACAACACATTGCGACGCGAGAAGCAGGTCTTCGAACCGATCGATCCGGCCAATGTGCGCATGTATGTCTGCGGCCCGACGGTCTCGGACTATGCCCACATCGGTAATGCGCGCCCGGTTGTCTGCTTCGACGTGCTCTATCGTCTGTTGCGCCATGTCTACGGCGCGGATCACGTCACCTATGTTCGCAACATCACGGACATCGACGACAAGATCATGGCGGCCGCCGAGAAGAACGGCGAGACTATCGAGAGCGTCACCACGCGGACGACAGGCTGGTATCACCAGGACATGGCGGCGGTGGGTGCCCTGCCACCCGACCGCGAGCCGCGCGCGACCGAGTTCGTGCCGCAGATGGTGACGCTGATCGAACAGCTGGTCAGTAAGGGCCATGCCTATGCGGCGGAAGGTCATGTGCTGTTCAACGTGCCGTCGATGCCGGATTATGGCGGCCTCTCCGGCCGCAGTCTTGATGACATGATCGCCGGCGCTCGGGTCGAGGTGGCTCCCTACAAGAAGCACCCGGCCGATTTCGTGCTGTGGAAACCGTCGGAGGCCAATCAACCCGGTTGGCCCAGCCCCTGGGGCCGTGGGCGCCCGGGCTGGCATATCGAATGCTCCGCAATGGCGGGCGAATTGCTGGGCGAAGTGTTCGACATTCATGCCGGCGGCATCGACCTCATCTTCCCGCATCATGAGAACGAGATCGCGCAAAGTCGCTGCGCCCACGGGTCGGAGGTCATGGCCAAATTCTGGCTGCACAATGGCTTCGTCCAGGTGAACGGTCAGAAGATGTCGAAATCGCTCGGCAACTTCTTCACCGTTCACCAGCTGCTGGACGAAGGGTTCCGCGGCGAAGCGATCCGCCTTGCTCTCCTGTCGGCCCATTACCGGCAGCCGATCGACATCACGCGCGATGGAATCCAGGAAGCCAAGATCCAGTTGGATCGCTTCTACGGCGCCTTGGCCAAGGTCAGCGATATCGAAGTCGATCCGCAACCGACCGACCAAATCCTGGCGGCGATTGCCGACGACCTCAACACGCCCTGGGCGGTGAGCCAGGTCCATGAGCTGGTGACGGAACTCAACAAGGCCACAACGCCCGCCAAGAAGGCTGCAGCCAAGGCTGCCATTCTGGGGGCTGCCGGTCTGCTGGGCATCCTCAGCCAGGACCCGATGGCCTGGCTGCAGCAGAATGACAGCGGGGCTGGGCGGAGTGCCGCCGAGATCGAAGAACAGATCGCAGCCCGGATTGCCGCCCGGAAAGCCAAGGATTTTGCCGAAGCCGACCGGATCCGCGACACCCTGGCAGCCGAGGGCATTCTGCTGGAGGACGGCCCTGCCGGCACGACCTGGAAGCGCAGCTAGTTGCCCAAACTGGGGTAGCGGCAGATCTAATTGTTAAGACCTGCCGCTACCCTGACCACCGTCTTGCCCCTGCGCGGATTTGGGCGGATGATGTTGTGGGGACGACGTATTGCCGGGCGTAAACGCGGCAGAGCAGGCGCAGCCGATGACTTATCGGCGCCTGGTGTCGTAAGAGTTCTTGAAGATCTGTTCGGTCCGGACGGCGGCTATCTACCGCTACTGGGGCAGCAAGAAGCGCGGCCGAAAGCTCCCCCGTCGTTGCGACATAGATCCTGCTGAGATGAAGCCGTGGCTGCCGGGCCTCGTGCTGGTCGATATAGCCACTCAACCACGTCGCATCACTTATCGCGTGGTCGGGACGGCGGTGTGCGAACATCGCGGCTTTGATCCGACAGGTCGGCCGGTGCAGGAAGGCCTTTATGGCAATCTCCGTGACGAGATCCTGGAAAACTATCGGATCGCCATCGATGAAAAATCGATCGTCTTCGATTATGACGCGACGCCGTCGCGCTCCGGTTATGCCCGCGAAGTAGGCACGCTTTTTCTGCCCCTTTCCAGCGACGATCAGACGGTCGACAAGATCCTGATCTACCAGGACATCGAACAGATCTTGGCGATGCCTGGTGTCTAATGCCGCTCGGTAAGCGCCAAGCGGATGGCGAGGCCGACGAAAACCAGCGCTGACAAACGATTGAGCCAGCGGCCGATGCCTGCCGAGCCGCGCAGCAATCTTGCTGCCATGGCGGTCGAGAGCGTCACAATGCAATTCACTGTCGTGCCGCTGATGTTGAAGAGGGTGCCGAGAAACAGGATCTGCAGCCAGACCGGTCCGGCGGCCGGATCGACGAATTGTGGCAGGAAGGCCAGGATGAACAATGCGACCTTGGGGTTGAGGACGTTGGTGAGGACGCCCTCACCAAACAAGCGCCATAGGGAAACGGTGGGCAGGACCTTTGCTGTTCCCGTACCATTGCCGCTCGACATCAGGGCCTTCCAGGCGAGATAGAGCAGATAGGCAGCCCCCACCGCCTTCACCGTGGTGAAAGCCGTTTCCGAATGAGCCAGGATCGCCGAGACGCCGAAGGCAGCAAGGCAGGTGTGCACCACGCTCCCGCCCGCAATCCCGAAGCTGGCGGCGATCCCCGCGGCGCGCCCCTGTGTCGCGGTCCGGGCAATGACATAGGTCATGTCGGCGCCGGGCGTCAGGTTGAGCGCCAGGGCGGCGATGAGGAATGGCCAAAGAGTAGCTAGATCCGGCATTTCGCTCTCATTCCAATGGGTTGGCAATTTTATGTCGGCAGCGCTGCTTGACCGCCAAAGTCGCATGTGCTGAATAGCCGGTCAACGGACGACAAACGGCTGGAAAAGCCTCATAAAATCATGGCCCGACAAGAATGACTGACGACAAGCGCGTATATCTGTTCGACAGCACGCTGCGCGATGGCGCGCAGACGCAAGGGGTCGATTTCAGCGTCAATGACAAGCTGGCGATCGCGCTGGCCTTGGACCGGATCGGCGTCGACTATGTCGAAGGCGGCTGGCCGGGAGCCAACCCGACCGATGACGCCTTCTTCGGCGCGCCACCCAGTTTTAAGCGCGCGAAGTTCGTGGCCTTCGGTATGACGAGGCGACCGGGTCGATCCGCTTCCAACGATCCGGGCCTGACGGCATTGCTCAATGCAAGGACGGCGGCCGTCTGCATGGTCGGCAAGAGCTGGGATTTCCATGTCGACGTAGCGCTCGGCATCAGCCGGACCGAGAATATTGACATGATCGTGGAGAGTATCGAGCACGCCAAGGTTCGCTGCGGCGAGGTCATGTTCGATGCCGAGCATTTCTTCGACGGCTACAAGGCAAATCCGCAGTACGCGCTCGACTGCGCGGTCGCGGCCTATAAAGCCGGCGCGCGCTGGGTTGTCCTGTGCGATACCAACGGCGGTACCCTGCCGCATGATGTCGAGCGCATCGTCGGCGAGGTGACGGCGAAGGTGCCGGGCATCAATCTCGGTATCCACTGCCACAACGATACCGAGAACGCGGTCGCCAATTCCCTGGCCGCGATCCGCGCCGGGGTGCGGCAGGTGCAAGGCACGTTGAATGGCCTGGGCGAGCGCTGCGGAAATGCGAACCTCATCTCGCTTATCCCCACCTTGATGCTGAAGTCGGATTTCAAGGTCGGCCTCACCGATCAGGACCTCAAGCAGTTGACCCATGTCTCGCGCCTGCTCGATGAACGCCTCAACCGGGCGCCCAATCGCAGCGCCGCCTATGTCGGCGAGAGCGCCTTTGCGCACAAAGGCGGGTTGCATGTGTCGGCGGTCGAGAAGGACCCGCGGACCTACGAACATATCGAGCCTCAACTGGTCGGCAACCGGCGTCATATCGTGGTTTCGGATCAATCCGGCCGCGCCAATATTTTGGCGCGCTTCCGCGAGATCGGACTCGACGTCGATGCCGATGACGGCAAGGTGAGTGCGCTGGTCGAGACGGTGAAGCTGCGCGAGTATGACGGTTATGCCTATGACGGCGCCGAAGCCTCTTTCGAATTGCTGGCGCGGCGAGCACTGGGTTCGGTACCAACCTATTTCAAGCTGGCGCGCTTCCGCGTCATGGATGAGCGGCGCTGGAATGTGCGGGGCGATCTGGTAACGGAATCCGAAGCGACAGTCACGCTCGACATCGAAGGCGATCAATTGATGACCGTGGCGACCGGCAATGGTCCGGTGAATGCCCTCGATACGGCCCTGCGCAAGGCCTTGCTGCCGCACTATCCGGGGCTGGCTGACATGCGGTTGGTTGATTTCAAGGTCCGCATCCTGACTCCGCAGGCGGGCACCGAGGCGATCACCCGCGTCATGATCGAAAGCGCTGATGATGCCGGCGAGCGCTGGACGACAGTGGGTGTGTCACCGAACATCATCGATGCCTCGTTCGAGGCGCTCAATGATGCGATCACCTGGAAACTGCTGAAATCCGGTGCCCGTTGAGCACACCTGCCATTATTCTTATCACGCCCCAGATGGGCGAGAATATCGGCACAGCCGCCCGCGCCATGCTGAATTGCGGGTTGACCGATCTGCGCCTCGTCGGCCCACGTGATGGCTGGCCGAATGTGAAGGCGGAGCGCGCAGCCGTCGGTGCATTCGAGAAGATGGAACCGGTCAGGCTGTTCGAGACGACTGAAGAGGCCTTGGCCGATCTCACTTACGTCTATGCCACCTCGGCCCGCGACCGGGATATGGTGAAGCCCGTTGTGACGGCACGATTTGCGGCAGGCGAAGCACGCGAGAAGATCGCTGCCGGTGGCAAGGTCGGCTTCATGTTCGGTGCCGAGCGCATGGGATTGCTCAACGACGATGTGGCGCTCGCGGACGCGCAGCTGACCGTCCCGCTCAATCCCGACTTCACCAGCCTCAATTTGGCCCAGGCGGTTCTGCTGGTGGGCTATGAATGGTTTCAGGCGGGCGATGCGACGCCGCCGGAGCAACTCGCGACCAATGGCGCCGAGCCGGCCACCAAAGAGCAGATCTATGCCTTCTTTGCCCATTTCGAACGCGAACTAGATGCCTGCGGCTTCCTGCGCAACGAAGCGGCGCGCCCGACCATGGTGCGAAATCTCCGAAACATGTGGGGTCGGGCAGGGCTCACTGAGCAGGAGGTACGCACGCTTCATGGTGTCGTCAAGGAGTTGACAACCCTGCGCGTGCCGCGAAAATAGCCGGCGATTTCTCAGCGAAGCCTTCAGCGGCGTAAGCGAGGCGAATTGGCGACGGTTTCATTCACCGCCCATCTCCGCAAGGTAGCGCCGCCCGGTGCGACGAGAGTTGCTGCCGCCAATCTCGGCGATGCGCTCGACCAGGTCTTTGCGAAAGCACCGAAACTCAGAAGTTATGTGGTCGACGAGCGGAACCGTTTGCGCCGGCATGTTGTCATCTTCGTGAATGGTGCAAAGCTGGCACCCGCCAATTGGGCGATGCATGTGCTGGCGGCGGATGATGATGTCTATGTGATGCAGGCACTTTCTGGCGGTTGATGGAGGGAGCTTTCATGGCACGAAAACTGGCGATCGGTTCGCGCAAGGGATTGATTCTCTACGTCGCTGATGGCGATGGCTGGCGCTATGATGGCGTTCGATTTCGGGGCACACCCGTCAGCATGGTGATGCAGGACCGCCGCGATGGCAGCCTCTACGCGGCTCTTGATTATGGTCATTTCGGCCCGAAGCTGCAGCGCTCCGACGACAGCGGCGCCACCTGGCAGGAGGTGACACCACCCGCATTTCCCAAATCCGACGAGAAGGACGCGCCATCGGTCCTGAACATCTGGGCGCTGGAAGCTGCCGGCAACGACATGCCGGGAACCATTTGGGCGGGCACGGTGCCGGCCGGCATTTTCCGCTCTGACGATCAGGGCATGAGCTGGAAAATGAACGAGCCGTTCATGGCGCTGCCGGAACGCTCGCAATGGGGCGGCGCAGGCAACGAGACGCCGGCACTGAGCTCCATGGCCATTCATCCCGAGGATAGTCGCAAGATGGCTGTCTCCATTTCGGCCGGTGGTGTCTGGCAGACGGGGGACGGCGGCAAGTCCTGGCGCAATACGTCAAAGGGCCTGTGGGCCGCCTACATGCCGCCCGACCAGGCCGAAAATCCAAACGTGCAGGATGTCCACCAGATGCGGTGCTCACCGACCGAGCCCAACCGCCTCTATATTCAGCACCACAACGCCGTCTTTACGTCCGACGATGGCGGCGAAACTTGGCAGGAAATCTCGAAGGCGTTTGGCTTTGCGGTAGCCGTTCACCCGAAGAACCCGCTGACAGCTTGGTTCGTGCCGGGTGAGAAGGACGAGTATCGCCTGCCGAAGGATGAGACTTTCTGCGTCAGCAAGACCACGGATGGCGGCAAGAGCTTCCTCCAGATCACCAAGAGCCTGCCGGTGAAACCCGCCTTTGACCTTGTCCTGCGCCATGCCATGGATGTTGATCAGGGTGGGGAAAAGCTGGCTTTCGGGTCCACGACCGGCAACCTGTGGACAAGTTTTGACGGCGGGGAAGGGTGGCAATTGCTGTCCGGGCACCTGCCACCCGTGTATTGCGTGCGCATGCTCGAGTAATTATCCATATATATCAATATATTACGTGAGCTATTTGCCGCGCCCACAATGCTTGACTGGGTCGATTTAGCAGCTATATTCCGCCCGCTCCCGCGCCGGACTGCCCATGAGGCATGCCCAGCCGCCGGTTTTTACCGGGTCGGACAGCCGGGACATGAACAACGTCGTGAAAAAACGAGAAGGTAACCTATGTCGAAGCGTATTGAAGCCAAGCACAAAATTGACCGCCGTTTGGGCGTCAACCTCTGGGGTCGCCCCAAGAGCCCGATCAATGACCGCGAATATGGTCCGGGCCAGCACGGTCAGCGCCGCAAGAAGCCGACCGATTACGGCATCCAGTTGATGGCCAAGCAGCGCCTGAAGGGCTATTACGGCTCGATCGGCGAACGCCAGTTCCGCAAGCTCTATCAGGAAGCCGTCCGTCGCCGTGGCGACACCTCCGAGAATTTGATCGGCCTCCTCGAGCGTCGCCTCGAGACCGTGGTTTACCGCGCCAAGTTCGTGCCGACCGTGTTCGCCGCCCGCCAGTTCGTCAACCATGGCCATGTCCTGGTGAACGGCAAGCGCGTCAACATCGGTTCCTACAAGCTCTCCGACGGCGACGTCGTCGAAGTGCGTGACCGCGCCAAGCAGCTGACCCTGGTGGTTGGTGCCGCGCAGTCGTCGGAACGCGACACGCCGGATTACCTCGAAGTCGACCACAAGAAGATGACCGCGAAGTTCGTGCGCGTCCCGGCCCTCGGCGACGTGCCGTACCCGGTCAGCATGGAACCGCATCTGGTGGTCGAATACTATTCGCGCTAGTTCGCGCGAACGACCCAGAAAGTCAAAGGGCCGGTCCAGTGGACCGGCCCTTTTCGTTTTCGCCTTCAGTTACCGCGCAGCCGGTCGAGGCCGCTGGCCAGATCCTCGATGAGATCCTGCGGATCCTCAAGGCCGGCATGAAGCCGAACGGTCGGCCCGGCAGCGTCCCATTTTGTTGCCGTACGCGCGGTGGTGAGTGCCGAGGGAACGATCAGGCTTTCATAGCCACCCCAGGAAAATCCCAGCCCGAACAGCTCCATCCCGTCGATCATGGCATTTACCCGTTCCTCTGCCGCCGGCTTGAGGACAACGCCGAAGAGGCCGGTAGAGCCCAGAAAATCACGCTTCCACAGTTGATGGCCGGGGTGATCCGGCAGGGCCGGATGCAGCACGCGCTCCACTTCCGGCCGGCTCTGCAGCCATTTCGCCAGGATCAGAGCGCCTTCCTGATGCTGGGCGAGACGCGCCGACAAAGTGCGGATGCCGCGCAGCGCCAGGTAGCAATCGTCGCCGCCGACGGCAAAGCCCATGCCGTGAACCTGGGTCTTCACCTGTTTGAAGTACTCGTCGCGCATGGTGATGATGCCCATCATCACGTCCGAATGGCCGACCAGGTACTTGGTGGCGGCGTGAACGACCAGATCGACGCCATGGCGATATGGTTTGAAATAGAGCGGGCTGGCCCAGGTATTGTCCATGATGACGACGCAGCCCCTGGCGTGCGCCGCCGTGGCAATCGCCGGCACGTCCTGGATCTCGAATGTGTGAGAGCCGGGACTCTCCAGATAGACCACCTTCGTGTTGGGCCCGATCAGATCTGCGATGCCAGCGCCGATGAGAGGATCGTAATAGGTTGTCTCGACGCCGAACTTCTTGAGTTGGCTGTCACAGAAGAACCGGGTCGGCTCATAGACGCTGTCGACCATCAGCACGTGATCGCCGGTGCCGACGAAGCTCAGCAGCGCGCCGGCGATGGCGCCCATGCCGGAGGGGACCGCTACCGCCCTGTCAGCCTCCTCCAGCGCCGCCACGGTCTCTTCAAGGGCGAAGGTGGTCGGTGTGCCATAGCGGCCATAATAGACATTGTTGAACTTGTCACGGCCGCGGGCGCGCATGTCGGCGACATTGTCAAAGAGGATGGTGGAGGCGTGGTAGACCGGCGGGTTAACGATACCCTTGTTGCCATTCGGGTTGTTGCCGGTATGTGTAATAAGCGTGCGATCGCGCCGTTTCATGGGCCGTTCCGATGTGCTGAAGTTAACGCTGATTGCATTTAGCACCCTCAGGGCGCCGTTCCTAGCCCGGTGTCCACTAGCTGCTCCTGGCAAAACTCCCCGGCTTGTCGGCCCAAGCCGACCTTCCCAGGTGGTCAGGAAGCTTGTGAGGGAAAATTCCTTGTGTTACAGAAAATTCAAGCTGCTTTCGCCTCTGGGAACTGCACCCGCAAATGGGGCATTGGCGAACTCAGTGATAAATGAAGAAGAACTCCAGGGAAGGACTATAAAATGAAGCATCTTAAGTATGTCGTTGCCGGCGTGGCGCTGTTGGCTGGGATGGCCACGGCCGCCCAGGCAGGGACACTCGACGACGTGAAGGCCCGCGGCAAGCTGCTCTGCGGCGTAACCACCGGTCTTGCCGGCTTCGGCGCGCCCAACGACAAGGGCGAATGGGCCGGTCTCGATATCGATCTCTGCAAAGGCGTTGCCGCGGCGGTGTTCGGTGATGCGAGCAAGGTCGAGTTCAAGCCGCTTTCGGCCGAACAACGCTTTACCGCACTGCAGTCGGGCGAAGTTGACATGCTGGCCCGTAACTCCACCTGGACCCTGAAGCGCGACACCGAGTTGAAGCTCGATTTCGTCACCGTCAATTACTATGACGGCCAGGGCTTCATGGTGCACAAGGACACCGGCGTGAAAAGCGCGCTGGAACTGAAGGGCGCCACGGTCTGCGTGCAGGAAGGCACCACGACTGAAAAGAACATGGGCGACTACGACAAGGCCAATGGCCTTGGCTTCGAGCCGGTCAAGTTCAAGGAAAACGACCAGGCCCGCGCGGCCTATGATGAAGGTCGTTGCGACGCCTACACGACCGACGCATCCGGTCTTGCCGGCGAACGTACCGCTTTGAAGGACCCGGCGAACAACGTCATCCTGCCGGAAATCATCTCCAAGGAGCCGCTTGGCCCGGTCGTCCGTCATGGCGACAACCAGTGGGGCGATGTCGTCCGCTGGACCCACTATGCAACGCTGGTCGCCGAAGAAAAGGGCATCACCCAAGCCAATCTCGGCGAAGTGATCGCCGCGAACGGTGCCGACAATGCCAGCGCCGACCCGGAAACCCAGCGCATGCTGGGCATCACCGGCAATCTTGGTGAAGGCATGGGCCTGACCATTACCTGGGCCCATGACGTCATCAAGGCCGTGGGCAATTACGGCGAGATCTTCGACCGCAATATCGGCCCGAAGACCAACATCGGCCTTGAGCGTGGTCTCAATGCCCTTTGGAACAAAGGCGGCCTGCAGTACGCACCGCCGTTCAACTGAGCCATTGATCTTCGATCACCCGCGTCCGGCTTAATCGCCGGGCGCGGGTCGTTATCTTAACGCGACCCGATCGGGGAGGCGTGAGTATGGCTTTGGCCAAAGGGGCGCCTGAATCAGGCGCAGCCGCCAATCTGGTGGCACCTCAAGCAGTTGCCTTCTGGCGTGACGAACGAAAGCGCGGCATCCTCGCCCAGATCGTCGTCATTGCATTGCTGGCTGGATTCTTCTGGTTTCTGCTACGCAATTTTCTCATCAAGCAGGAACTGAGCGGCGCACCGCCCTTAAGTCTCTACTTCCTGCAGGATGTGGCCGGCTTTCAGCTGAGCTTCTCGCTGTTTCCGCTGACACTCGATTCACCCATCGGTCGCTTGATTGCCGCGGGCGCGTTAAACACGCTCATTGCAGCTTTCTTTGCCGGAATCATCGCCACGTTCCTGGGCCTGATCGTCGGCATCGCCCGCTTGTCCAAGAACTGGCTGATTTCGCATATTGCCGCGACCTATATCGAGATCATTCGTAACATCCCGCTGCTGCTGCAGCTGGTGTTCTGGTATGGCGGCGTGCTGACGGCACTGCCCAAGCCAAAGGACAGTATCAGCCTGTTCGAGGCTGTCTTCCTGAACATCAAGGGGCTGTTCCTGCCGATGCCCATCTTACAGGAAGGGGTGGGCTGGTTCTTCATGTCCATCGCCGTCTGCATCGGACTGGCAATCGTCATTGGGCGCTGGGCGCGCGCCAGGCAGATGGCCACCGGCCAGCAATTCCCGACAGTGATCGTCAATACGGCCGTGATCGTCCTGCTGCCGTCCTTCGTGTTCATCCTGCTGCATGATCCGATCGGCTGGGAGTTCCCCATCAAGGGCGCTTTCAATTTCAAGGGTGGGCTGACGGTCCAGCCGGAAATGACGGCCCTCATCATTGGCATCGGCATCAGCACCGCGGCCTACGTTGCCGAAATCGTGCGGGCCGGCATCAATTCCGTGAGCCACGGTCAATCGGAGGCGGCTCACGCCCTGGGCCTGAAGTCGAGTTGGACCTTGCGGCTGGTGGTGCTGCCGCAGGCGCTGCGGGTCATCATTCCACCCATGATCAGCCAGTATCTCAACGTCGTGAAGAACTCGACCCTGGCCGGCTTCATCGGTTACGCCGATCTCTTTGCGGTCATCGGGACCTCGCAGAACCAGACGGGCCGCGCGGTCGAATGCGTCATCATCCTGATGGTGTTCTACCTCACCATCAGTCTCATCATTTCGACCATCATGAACGTCTACAACAAGCGCGCCGCGCTCGTGGAACGGTGAGGGCGACATGACCGACATGACCGAAAACTCCGTTGTCCCCGGCACCCGCCCGGACCTTCCGCCACCTGTGACGGAATCCGGCATCATTGGTTGGCTCCGGCATAATCTATTTTCCAGTTGGTGGGACACGCTGCTGACGCTGTTTGCCATCTACCTCGTCTATCTCATTCTGCCGCCCTTCATCTCCTGGGCGTTCATCAACTCGGATTGGCAATTTCTGCCAGCTGTCGAACTTGGTGAAAAGGCACCGGAATTTTCTGACTGCACCTCCGGCGGGGCCTGCTGGATCTTCGTGCGGGCGCGCTTCGGTCAGTTCTTCTATGGCTTCTATCCGGATGCCGAGCGCTGGCGCGTGAATCTGGTGCTCATCATGCTGGTCGGTTCGATCTACGGCTTGCTGTCCGAGCGCGTCAAGCACAAGAAGCCGATCGCCTGGTTCTTCTTCGCGATCTTTCCAATCCTTGCCTTCATTCTTCTGTACGGTGGACTCGGGCTGCCGGTGGTGCCCACCCAGCAATGGGGTGGCTTCATGCTGACCCTGACGTTGGCCGGTATCGGCATCGTGTTCTCCCTGCCGATCGGCATCCTGCTGGCACTCGGCCGGAGATCGCAATTGCCGATCGTCCACCTGCTCTGCGTGCTGTTCATCGAGTTCGCACGCGGCGTGCCGCTGATCACGATCCTGTTCATGGCCAATGTCATGCTGCCGCTGTTCCTGCCGCAGGGTGTCGAATTCAACATCCTGCTGCGCGTCCTCATTGGTGTGACACTCTTTGCCTCCGCCTATATGGCGGAAGTGATCCGCGGCGGTCTCCAGGCACTGCCCAAAGGGCAGTACGAAGGCGCCATGGCGATGGGGCTCGGCTACTGGTCGATGATGCGCCTCATCATCATGCCGCAGGCGCTGCGTGTTGCAATTCCGGGTATCGTCAACAATTTCATCAGCCTGACCCAAGACACGACCCTGGTCGCGATCGTCGGCCTCTATGACTTCCTCAACATCGTCCGCGCGGGTTCCAGAGATTCCAACTGGATCGGCACGGAAATCGAGGGCTATGTCTTCTGTGCCTTCGTCTATTGGGTCTTCTGCTTTGCGATGTCGCGCTACAGCATGCGCATCGAACGCAAACTTCACACCGGCCACAAGCGCTGAGGGGCTAGAGATGAGCACACAAGCACAAGCCAATCCGTCCGGCACCGAAATGGCGATCAGCGACGAGGTCATGATCGGCCTCACCGGTGTCAACAAATGGTATGGCCAGTTTCATGTCCTCAAGGACATCGACCTCACTGTCCTCACGGGCGAGCGCATCGTCATCTGCGGTCCGTCGGGCTCTGGCAAGTCGACGCTGATCCGCTGCATCAACCGCCTGGAAGAACATCAGCGCGGCCGCATCGTTGTGGACGGCATCGAACTCACGCACGACCTCAAGAACATCGAAAAGGTGCGCCGTGAAGTCGGCATGGTGTTCCAGCATTTCAACCTGTTTCCGCATTTGACCGTGCTCGACAACCTGACCCTGGCGCCGATCTGGGTGAAGAAGGTGCCGAAGAAGGAAGCGGAGGAGGTGGCGATGCACTACCTCAAGCGCGTGAAGATTCCGGAACAGGCCAACAAGTTTCCGGGGCAACTTTCGGGCGGTCAGCAGCAGCGCGTGGCGATTGCGCGTTCACTCTGCATGAGCCCCAAGGTCATGCTGTTCGACGAACCCACATCGGCGCTCGATCCGGAGATGATCAAAGAAGTGCTCGACGTCATGATCGAGTTGGCGCGCTCCGGCATGACCATGATCTGCGTCACCCACGAAATGGGCTTTGCCCGTACCGTGGCGAACCGGGTCATCTTCATGGACAAGGGCGAGATCATCGAGCAGAACGAGCCGGAAGAGTTCTTCAACAACCCGAAATCCGATCGGACCAAGCTGTTCCTCAGCCAGATCCTGCATCACTGAGGTTGTGGCTGATCAGGCCTTCATTAGGGCGGCGATCGCGGCAACCGGATCGGCGACCGACCAGACGGCAGCATCCGGGGCGAGGAAGTCAGCACCTGCTGCGATGAACTGCGCGGCAGTTGCTGGCGTGAGCGCCCCGGCAACGACGCTCGGCACTGTCATGATTTCCGTCCACCAGGAGACGAGGTCCAGCGCGTCATCGTGATGGTGGGCTGGGACGCTGAACATCACATAGTCGGCCCCGGCCTCGCCAACCTCCATCGCGGTATGGCGTTCGAGCGGGCAGGCCACCCCGACGATGCTGTCGCTACCGACACTGCGCCGGACTTTCGCATACTCCTCGGCACCGTGGAGATGCACGCCGTCAGCGTGCAACTTCACAGCCAGTTCCGGATCGTCGAGGAGGACAGCGACACCGCTCGCCTGTGCCATGGGCAGCACTGCCTTGGCGATCGTCGTGACGCGCGCCGGATCTTGGCCGGCGATGCGCAAACAGGCGACATCAGTAGCTGCCATCACGGATTTCAACAGTTCTGCAAAGGCGGTCACACTGACGCCGCCAGAGACGAGCTCGGGCGGCGTCGTGAGATAGAGCCGGCAGGTTGGGGTTTCGGCGGAGATCGCCTTATTCCTTGCCCTGGTAGATCTTGATGATGGTGTCGAGCATCTTCAACGCTTCCTCGCGCGGGCGCTGGAAGGTATTGCGGCCGATGATCGAGCCGTTGCCGCCGCCATCGCGGATGCCGCGGACTTCGTCATAGAGGCCGTCGAGGCCCTTCGAGGCACCACCCGAGAACACCACGATGCGCTTGCCGTTGAAGCAGGCTTGCGTGACGTGACGGATACGCGCCGCCATGGTGGCGATGTCGATCTTTTCCTTCTCGTAGACCTTTTTGGCCTCGCCCTGCTCAAGGAAGGCGGTCGGCGGCTTCACCTTGATGATATGGGCGCCGAGGAGGGCGGCCATGTGCGCTGCATAGGCGCAGATGTCCATCGCGGTCTCGCCATCCTTGCTGATGCCGTCGCCGCGCGGATAGGACCAGACCACGACCGCAAGGCCGGCGGCCTTGGCTTCTTCCGACATCTCGCGGATTTCTTCCATCATCTCGAAGGCGAAATCCGACCCCGGATAGATGGTGAAGCCAATGGCAGAGCAACCCAGGCGCAGCGCGTCGTTGACCGAGCCGGTGATCGCCTGATCCTTCAATGTCGCAAGGCTGTTTGAACTGTTGACCTTGAGAATGGTCGGGATCTGGCCGGCGAAGGTATCGGCGCCAGCCTCGATCATGCCGAGCGGTGCGGCATAGGCTGAAAGGCC
>NZ_CAMDRA010000030.1 GCF_945906275.1 Dongia mobilis | reverse complement strand
ATCGGCTCGCGCAGGATCTTCTTCAACTGGAACTTTTCCGGGTCGGGAAAGAAGGTCAGCACATCCTTGGCATGAACGATGCCGACGATATCGTCGAGATCTTCGCGGTAGATCGGCAGGCGCGAATGGCCGAACTCGCGCACCATCTGGATGAGCCCTTTGAGGTCGATCGTCTCGGCAGCGGCCTTGATGTCGGCGCGCGGCACCATCACGTCATAGGCGGTGAGATCGCCCAGCTTCAGCACGTTGAGCAGCAGTGACGATTCATTGGAATCGAGCGGCGCTTCACCATCATCGCCGGCTTCGGATTCCTCGATCAGTTCCTCGATCGCATCCCGGAGCGCGTTCTCGCTGCTCGCCTTGCGGCGGAACAGGCGCATCAGGCCCTTGAATCCGAGGCGCGGCTTCTCTTCGGCCGCGCCGCTTCTAGACGGTATGTCGCTCATCGCTCTCTCAAACTCGCTTCATTGATAGGGCCAAATTTAGGCATAAGGGTCATTTAGGCATAAGGGTCGGGCCAGCCGAGGCCGGCCAGAATCTCCCGTTCCAGGTTTTCCATGGCTTCGGCATCGCGTTCCACCTGATGGTCGAAGCCCAGCAAATGTAGCACACCATGCACCACCAGATGGCAAGTGTGCTGTGGCAGCGTCTTGCCCTGCGCCTTGGCCTCGTCCCGCACCACGCCCAGGGCCAGCACCACATCGCCCAGTTCCCAGGGATAGTCCTTCGGGATCCCCTTGGGCGGCAAGCCGGCATCAAGGGCTGCAAAAGACAGGACATTGGTGGCCTTGTCCTTGCCGCGATAGCCATGGTTCAGCTGGCGCAGGCCAGCATCGCTTTCCAGGGTGACGCCCAGCGAAAAACGCTGCGCCTCCCGAACCCGCTTCCAGGGCAGCGATTGCGCCCCGAGTGCAGCCTTGATCGTGCGCCGCACCGCGGCCCTCACCAGCTTCCCGGCTTCCGGCAGCGCCTTGTCCCAGCCCTTGTCGGCGACGCTGAACCCGATCTTGATCGTCGGCCCGGTCACCCTTTCGACAGTTTCTTGTCGCGGGTATCATAGGCGGTGACGATTTTGGCCACCAGCGGATGACGCACCACGTCGACATCGGCGAAATGCGCCGTGCCGATACCCTGCACGCCCTCGATCGCCTCCAGCGCGTCCTTGAGGCCCGATTTCTGACCCGAGGGCAGATCGATCTGGCTCAAATCACCGGTCACCGCCATGCGCGAGCCCTGGCCGAGGCGGGTCAGGAACATCTTCATCTGCATCGGCGTGGTATTCTGCGCCTCATCGAGGATGACGAAGGAATGCGCCAGTGTCCTGCCGCGCATGAAGGCGAGCGGTGCCACCTCGATCTCGCCCGAGGTCATGCGCTTCACCACCTGGTCGCCCGGCAGCATGTCGTTCAAGGCGTCGTAAAGCGGCCTGAGATAGGGATCGACCTTCTCGCGCATGTCGCCGGGCAGGAAGCCCAGGCGCTCGCCGGCTTCGACCGCCGGCCGCGACAGGATGATCCGGTCGACCGCACCCTTGGTCAGCATGGCAACCGCCACGGCGACAGCAAGATAGGTCTTGCCGGTACCGGCCGGCCCCAGGCCGAACACCAATTCATGCTCATGCAGCATGCGCATGTATTTGGCCTGCATCGCGGTCCGCGGTGTGATGTGCCGCCGCGCAGTGCGGATCGCGGTCCCGTCCTTGCCGTTGCCGTCGAACAGATTTGGCTCCAGCCCCTCATCCAGGCGATTGAGGCGCAACGCGGCGTCGATTTCGCCGGCATCGATCTCGATCCCGCGTTTCAGGCGCTGATAGAGGCTGGTCACGACCTGCTTGGCGACCGTCACGGCATCCGTCTGGCCGGAGATGGCCAGTTGGTTGCCACGCGGCACCATGGACACGCCGAGCTCCTGCTCGATGCGGGCCAGATGCTGATCGTGTTGGCCGAAGAGTTGCGGCAGCAGCCGGTTGTCTTCGAATTGCAAATGAAGGGGTGCGGCGATCGGGGCGAGGGGAGTGGCACTCACGCGATGGCTCTCTCCGGTTGACGATCCGCGGCGTAGCCCGCCGCAAGGCTGGAACTGGCGGCATTCGCCGCCAGCTGGCCGCCCAGGGTGTAATGCCCTAGCGTGGTGATCTCGACATCGACTGTCTGGCCGATCAGGTGGGCCGGCGCATCGACATGCACCGCCTGCAGATAAGGCGACTTGCCGACCAGCTGGCCGGCATCGCGCCCGGCCCGCTCAAGCAAGACCGGCACCGTCCTGCCAAGAGTGGCGCGGTTGAAATCGATCAGCTGCTGTTCCAGCACGGCCTGCAATTCATAGAGCCGCGCATCCATCACCTCAAGCGGCACCTGCTGCTCGATATTGGCAGCCGGTGTCCCGGGCCGCGGGCTGTATTTGAACGAGAAGCTCTGCGCGAAGGTGACATCCTCGATCAGCTTCATGGTGGCGGCGAAATCGGCATCCGTCTCGCCCGGGAATCCGACGATGAAATCGGAGGAGAGTGCCAGGTCCGGTCGTACTTCGCGCAGGCGCGCGATGATGCGGCGGTAATGATCGGCCGTGTGCTGCCGGTTCATCTCGGAAAGGATGCGGTCGGAGCCGGACTGCACGGGCAGGTGCAGGAACGGCATCAATTGCGGCACATCGCCATGGGCTGCGATGAGATCGTCATCCATGTCGCGGGGATGCGAGGTGGTATAGCGGATGCGCTCGACGCCAGGCGCCCTCTCCGCGATCTCGCGCACCAGCCGTGCGAGATTCCAGGTTGACCCATCGGCGGCTTCGCCATGATAGGCATTGACGTTCTGGCCGAGCAACGTGATCTCGCGCGCACCTTGCGCGCTGAGCTTCTTCGCCTCGGCGATGATCTTCTGAACCGGCCGCGAAAACTCCGCGCCGCGCGTATAGGGCACGACACAGAAGGTGCAGAACTTGTCGCATCCTTCCTGGATGGCGAGGAAGGCCGAGACGCCCTGCGGCGCCATCGCCTCCGGCAGATGGTCGAATTTCGATTCCGCCGGGAAATCCGTGTCGAGCAGACCTGCACCGATGCGCTTTTCATGAAGCGCGCGCGGCTGGCCACGACGCTGATCCCTGGCCCGCGTCGCGCGTGCCACCATTTCCGGCAGGCGGTGATAGGTCTGCGGCCCCAGCACGATGTCGATCTCGGGCACCCGGCGCATGATCTCGGCACCTTCGGCCTGGGCGACGCAGCCAGCCACCGCGATGATCATGTCGCCGCCGGCGGCCTGTTTGCGCGCCTGGTCCTGTTTCAGCCGGCCAAGCTCGCTGAACGTCTTCTCGGCCGCCTTCTCGCGGATATGGCAGGTGTTGAGGATCACCATGTCGGCCTCGGCCTGGTTCTCGGTCGGGCCATAGCCGAGCGGCGCCAGGACATCCGCCATCCGGGCGGAGTCATAGACATTCATCTGGCAGCCATAGGTCTTGATGAAGAGCTTCTTAGCCAAGGCGGATTCCGGTCCTCATTTTCCTTGGGCTGCAGCTCGTGATCAGTCGCGATCGATTCATTTAATCAGGATACCACGCCACCCACCCCTGGTGTACCCAATTCCAGGCCGACTCGCAAATGTATCTATCTTATTGAAATAAAAATGAAATATTGCCGGATTGCAGGCCTATCATCACATCGTTAAGGTGCCGGCCATCATGACCGATCAAATCCCCTATCTCAGCGCCGAAACCATCGATCGCCAGCTCGATTACAAGAGCCTGGTTGCAAGTCTCCGCGATGCCTTTGCCGGTAGCTGGACCGTGCCGGTCCGCCACCATCACGGCATTCCCATGCCGGGCGAAGCCGACCAGACCCTGCTGCTCATGCCGGCCTGGGATGCGGGCAAGTCCGTCGGCATCAAGATCGTCACCATCACGCCCGGCAACGGGGCCCGGAACCTGCCGGCCGTCCAGGGCATCTATCTGCTGCTTGATGGTCTTACAGGTGCGCCCAAGGCGCTGATGGACGGCAAATGCCTCACCGTGCGCCGCACGGCCGCCGCCTCGGCCCTGGCCGCCAGCTATGCCGCGCGTAAGGATGCCGCGACCCATCTCATGATCGGTGCCGGCGCATTGTCGCAGCCGCTCATCGAGGCGCATCGCGCTGTCCGCCCCATCACCCGGAACCTGCTCTGGGCGCGCGACTTCGCCAAGGCCGAAGCCCAGGTCAAGCGTCTTGCCACCGCCGGTATCGAGGTGGAACCCGTCCGCGATCTCGAAGCCGCGGTCAAGAAGGCCGACATCATCAGCACCGGCACCCTGTCCCATGATCCGCTGGTGAAGGGTCTGTGGCTCAAGCCCGGCCAGCATCTTGACCTGGTGGGCGCCTTCCTGCCCGAGATGCGCGAAAGCGATGACGAGGCCGTGCGCCGCGCGACCGTCTTCGTCGACACGCGCGAAGGGGCGTTGAAGGAAGCCGGCGACATCGTCCAGGCGATCAAATCCGGCGCCCTCACGGCGGACCGGATCAGCGCCGACCTCTTCGACCTCGCCCGCGGGGTACACAAGGGCCGCAAGTCCGAAGACGAGATCACCTTGTTCAAATCGGTCGGCACCGCGATCGAAGATCTGGCGGCGGCACGGCTGTTGATGGAGCGAGTGGGCTAAGACGTTATATTCTCGTCATGGTCGGCGAAGGCCGACCATCCACGACTTGCTTTGTTCGCGCTGTGAGAAACTCGTGGATGGTACACCCCGGCCGACGAATGTCGGCATTCGCCGACGGCGTACCATGACGATGTAGGTTTGGGAGCTTAAAGCTCCAGCTTCATCCCCTCATGGCTCGCCTTGAAGCCGAGCGATTCATAGAACCGCAGCGTATCAGCCCTTGTCTTGTCCATGGCAAGCTGCACCAACTCGCAATCATGCGCCCGGCATTTCTCGATCGCCCAATGCAGCATCTTGTGGCCAAGGCCGCTGCCGCGCCTCGATGATTTGATGCGCACGCTCTCGATCTGCCCGCGCCACATGCCAAGACGCGAGAGGCCCGGTATGAACGAGAGCTGCAGGCAGCCCACGATCTCGCCATTCTCTTCGACCACCGCCAGAAACTGATTGGCATCGCGCTCCAGCGCCTCGAATGCGGCGATGTATTTGGCGTTCAAAGGCCGCGATCCATCCTCCCGCTTGGCACCGATCACATCATCGACCAGCAGGTCGACGATCTGTTCCAGATCGGCGCGGTGCGCGCGGCGGAAGGTGAGATGCCCCATGGCCACAAACCCCCTCAAATCGTCATCCCCGGGCTCGACCCGGGGATCAGCCTGCGACCGATGAACAGAATCCAGCCGAAACAGATGCCCGGGTCAAGCCCGGGCATGACGAATGAAGAACTCAAATCGCCTTCGCCAGCAGCCCATTCAACCGCTTCACGAAAGCAGCCGGATCCGCTGGCGGCTCGCCGTCCTGGATCTTCGCCTGGTCGAGCAGCAGCCAGGCGGCTTCGGCAAGCTCCGTCCAATTGCCGTCCTTGCTCGCCTGTTTGGTCATGGCGCTGACCAGCGGATGGCGGCCGTTGATCTCGAGGACCCGCGGCAGGCTTGCCTCCAGCCGTTTGTGCTGGCGCAGCAGGCGTTCGAGATGCATGTCCATGTCGCCAGAATCCGCGACCAGGCAGCAGGCGCTGTCAGTCAGGCGCTCGGACAAGCGCACATCCTTGACGCTGTCCTTCAGTGTCACTTTCAAGAACGAGATCAGACTGTCGACACCTTCGGCGACCGGTTCCTTCTTTTCTTCCGTGTCGCCCTCCGGCGCCTTCACCTGGTCGAGATCGGCGCCCGAGCGCGTCACCGAGCGGAATTCGGCTTCGCCGAATTTTTCCACCGCCGGAATCCAGAACTCGTCGATGGGATCGGTGAGTAGCAGGACCTCGATGCCTTTCGCCTTGAAGCCTTCCAGCTGTGCCGAGCGCGACACGGTGTCGAGGCTGTCGCCATTGATGTAGTAGATCGACTTCTGCCCTTCCTTCATGCGGCTCACATAGTCGGTGAGGCTCACCCAACCCTCACCAGCCGTACTGCGGAAACGGACCAGCTTCAAAATCTCGTCGCGGGACGCCACATCCTCATAAAGTCCTTCCTTCACCACCGCGCCGAAATTGTCCCAGAAGGTCTCATATCCGGACTTGTCGTCATCATTGGCGCGCTTGTTCAATTCGGACAGAATGCGCTTCACCAGCGCCGCGCGGATTTTGGCCAGCAGCGGGCTTGCCTGCAGCATCTCGCGGCTGATGTTGAGCTGCAGATCCTCGGAATCAACGAGACCCTTCACGAAGCGCAGCCAGCCGGGGAGAATCTCATCCGACTGGTCGGTGATGAAGATGCGCTTGGCATAGAGCTTCAGCGACTGCTTGCGCTCCGGATTGAAGAGGTCGAACGGACGCTGACCAGGAATGAAGAGCAGGGCAGTATAGTCGATCTTGCCCTCGGCCTTGAAATGAATGGTGGCCCAGGGCTCATCGAAGGCATGGGCGATGTGGCGATAGAAATCGCGGTACTGGTCAGCCGTGATGTCGGATTTCGATTTGGTCCAGAGGGCCGCCTGCTGGTTGACATGGCGGGGTTCGGCGCCATCCACCAGGTGGATGGGCAACGCCACATGTTCCGAGTGCTTCGCGATCACATGTTCGATGCGCGCTGCCTCCAGCCACTCGGTCTCGTCCTTCTTGAGATGGAGCGTGATCTCGGTGCCGCGGCCGGCCTTCTCGGCTGGTTCCACGGTGAACTCGCCGGTCCCGTCCGACACCCAGCGCCAGCCATGGCTCTCGCCGGCCTTGCGCGACAGGACCTCCACCTTGTCCGCCACCATGAAGGCGGAATAGAAGCCGACGCCGAACTGGCCGATCAGCGACACCTTCTGCTCCTGGGTCTTGGCCACCGCCAGTTCTTCCGCGAACTTCGCCGAACCTGACCGGGCGATGGTGCCCAGATGGCTGATGAGATCGTCCTTGTTCATGCCGATGCCATTGTCGGCGATGGTCAGCACCTTGTTGGTCTTGTCGGTGGTCAGCGTCACGGCCAATTCGCCGCCGCCTTCCAACAATTCGGGCTGGGTCAGCGCCAGATAGCGCAGTTTGTCGCAGGCATCCGAGGCGTTCGAGATCAGCTCGCGCAAAAAGACGGACTTATCGCTGTAGAGCGAATGGGCGACGATGTGCAACAACCGCGACACCTCGGCCTGAAAACCATGGCGTTCCTGCGTCATGACCGGGGATTCTCCTGGGGTCTCAAAATTGAACCATTCGAGCGCTCATATGCGGCGCTCTGGCGGGAGAATCAAGGGGGCTGCGTACAGGTGAGGCCGAGACTGAAACCGCCCCCCACCCAACCCTCCCCCCTGAAGGTGGGAGGGCTCTAGGCCGAAGCTGATCGATCCACCTCGCTCCAATCTACTCCCACCTTCAGGGGGGAGGTCGGGAGGGGGGCATGGGTGATGACTATTGAAGGATAAGGTTGAGCGGCGCCCGCAGACGCTTCCCTCCCCCCACAGTCGGCGAAGGCCGACATTCGTCGGCGTGGGGGAGGGTCAGGGAGAGGGGGGTCGATCGACCGGACTCGTTGAAAGACCCCCTCTCCCGCTCGCTAACGCTCGCCACCCTCTCCCACGTAGGGGAGAGGGTTTAGACTACCGTTCGTTCGTAGGACACGCGACGGGAGGTACCTTGTGGGTCTCTTAGTCGTTCTCCTCACTCAGTCGGAGAGCTTCCTCGAATAGATCAGGATGAGCACTCCAGTACTGCCGAGGCGCTAACTCACAGGCGGACTCATCAGCTTGAATAGAGGCTATAAAAGCAACCGAGTCACATGCGCTGCTGAACTGGCCTGTACTGAAGCCAAGAAGGATATGCAGGGCCCATGCGATCCATAGATTGCCCGCAACTAGCCACAGAATGCGGCGCCACCTAATTCCGGTGTCGCTGGTCGAAAGGCGGCACGTTTGCCAGACTTTCATATCCAAGAACGCCGTCAGTCCAATCAGGGCGGCAGCGGCGGCGACTTCAGGGACCGTTACAAGATTGAAGATAAATAGCGAACTGAATTCGGATAAGCCGAAATAAGTGACAATGGCCGCAAGCCCGGCCGTGGCACCGGTACAAACAGAATAGAGGAAGAGCTCACCACGTTTTATTTTGCCAGCTGGAAGGAAGCCAAAGCAGATTATCGCCTTCAATAGTGAGGCCGGAACGCCAACCACGATAAGACTTGCCATGAAAGCGAGGCCTGCCACTTGATCACACTTACTTCTTCAGGTTTTGATCAAAGATAGCGTTGGTGAAAAGAAAGAGGTGATGCAAGTTCAATCGCATCACCTCAAAACAATTCCTACTTCCGGAGTTCCCCGCCCGTCGCCTTGTTGACCGCCGCGACGATCTTCGCCGACACGGCTTCGATCTCGGCGTCGGTCAGCGTCTTTTCGCGGGGTTGCAGCACGACGGACAGGGCGACCGACTTCTTGCCCTCCGGCAACGACCCGCCCTGGAACACGTCGAACAGCTTCACCTCGGTGATGAGCGCCTTGTCGGCGCCCTTGGCGGCCTTCACCAGTTTCTCGGCCGCCACAGTCGCATCGACGATGAAGGCGAAGTCGCGCTCGACCGGCTGGAACGAAGACGCGTTCAGCAGCGGCCGCCCGGTCCCTTTCGAGCGCGGCTGGGGCAGGCGTTCCAGGAACACCTCGAAGCCGACCGCCGGGCCCTTCACATCCAGATCCTTCAGCACCTTCGGGTGAAGGGCGCCGAACTGGGCGAGGATGGTGGGACCCAGACGCAATACGGCCGACTGGCCGGGATGATAATGGCTGGGCGCCAGCGCCTCGATCTGCAGATTCTCGACCGGCACACCGAACGCTGACAGCAACGCCACCGCATCGGCCTTGGCATCGAAGGCATCGAGGGGCCGCTGCTTCACCTGCCAATGCCGTGGCGTCGTGCCGACACGGATGCCGGTCGCGGCCAGGATCTGGTCCTTTGGCCCTTCGCCAAGATAAGTCGGCCCGATCTCGAACAGTCCAAGGTCGGCGAAGCCGCGCGAAGCGTTGCGCGCCGCCGCCATCAGCAGATTGCCGAGGATGCTGGGGCGCATGACGTCGAGGTCGGCGCTGATCGGGTTGGCAAGCGGCACCAGGGCGTGTGTGCCGGCGAACATCGCCGCCACATTGCCCGGCATGAAGCTGAAGGTCACGGTCTCATTGAGCCCGCGAACGGCCAGAAGCCGCTTCGCCTGTTGCACGCGCTTCTGGCCCAAAGTCACGGCCACCACCGGCAGCGCGGTCAGCTGCGGCAATGAGGTTGCCGGGATATGGTCGAAGCCATGCACACGCATCACCTCCTCGACCACGTCGGCCTCGCCCTCGACATCGGCGCGGAAGGTCGGCGTGGTGACCGACCAAGTGTCGGCGCCCGTTTCGGCGACCTTGAAACCGAGATCGATGAGGATCTGTTTCTGCTTTGCGACCGGCACCTCGACACCGCCCAGCGCCAGCACGCGTGACGGCCGGAAGGCGATCTCGCGTGTGCCCGCGGGAATCGTGCCTGCTGTCGTCAGCTCCGAAACCTCGCCACCGCACAGTTCCAGGATCAAGCGCGTCGCCACGTCGATGCCCCAGATTTCCGATTGCGGATCGAGGCCACGCTCGTTGCGATAGCGCGCATCCGACTGGATGCCGAGCTTGCGACCGGTCTTGGCGGTGTTGATCGGGTCGAACAGCGCGGCTTCCAGGAACACGTTCGTCGTGGTCTCGGAGCAGCCCGAAACGAGGCCGCCCATGATGCCGCCGATGGCTTCGGGGCCCTGGGTATCGGCAATGACGATCATGCCTGGTTCCAGCGTATAGGTCTTGCCGTCGAGCGCCTCGATGGTCTCGCCCGCTTTGGCCGAGCGCATCATGACATGGCCCTTCACCTTGTCGGCGTCGAACACATGGAGCGGCCGGCAGAGATCGAAGGTCACGAAATTGGTGATGTCGACCAGCGCCGAAATCGGCCGGAGGCCGATCGAGGTCAGGCGGTCCTGCAGCCATTGCGGCGAGGGTCCGTTCTTGACGCCCTTGAAGTAGCGCCCGGCGGTGTATAGCACACCCGCCTTGGCGCTCTCATCGATCGACCATTGGATCGGGCTCTTGAAGGTGCCGGGGATATGCGTTTCGGCAATCGGTTTCAACTTCCCCAGGCCCGCGGAAGCGAGATCACGCGCCACACCGAAGACGCCGAGGCAATCGGCGCGGTCCGGCGTGATCTTGATCTCGATCACCGGGTCATGGAGACCCCGATACTCGACGAAGCTCTGCCCCACCGGCGCGTCATCCGGAAGTTCGATGATGCCGTCATGGTCCTGCCCCAGCCCCAGTTCGCGGGCCGAGCAGAGCATGCCGTTCGACTCCTCGCCGCGGATCTTGCCGGCCTTCAAATCGAGGCCCGTACCCGGTACATGGGTGCCGACCGGTGCGAACACGCCCTTCATGCCGGTGCGCGCGTTGGGGGCGCCGCAGACAACCTGCACGATGCCGTTGCCAGCATCCACCTTGCACACACGCAGGCGGTCAGCATTCGGGTGCTGCACGGCTTCGACGACGTACCCCACGACAAAGGGCTTCAGAGTCTCGGCCTTGTCCTCGACGCCTTCGACCTCAAGGCCGAGATCGGTCAGCTTCTTGGTGATGGTGGCGAGATCCGCGTCCGTTTCGAGATGCGTCTTCAGCCAGGAGAGTGTGAATTTCATCGCGTCAATCCTCCCACCATGGTGGGGATATCAAGGGGTACAAAACCGCAATGGCGCAGCCAGCGCAGATCCGATTCGTAGAAGGTGCGCAGATCGGGGATGCCGTATTTCAGCATGGCGATGCGCTCGATCCCCATCCCAAAGGCGAAGCCTTGATACTTGCTGGGATCGATGCCGCAATTTTTCAGCACATTCGGGTGCACCATGCCGGAACCAAGAATCTCCAGCCAGTCTTTCCCGGTACCGAGTTTCAACTCGCCACCCGACCGGTCACAGCCGATATCGACTTCGGCCGAAGGTTCGGTGAAGGGGAAATAGCTGGGGCGGAATCTGACCGGCAGATTGTCGATGCCGAAGAAGGCGCGCACGAAATCCTGCAGGCAGCCTTTCAGATGGCCCATATTGGTATGCGTGTCGATGACCAGCCCTTCGACCTGGTGGAACATCGGCGAATGCGTCATGTCGCTATCGACCCGGTAGGTGCGGCCCGGGCAGATGACGCGGATCGGCAGATCGCCCTTCACCATCGTGCGGATCTGCACCGGCGAGGTATGCGTGCGCAGCACCATCTGGCTGCCATCGGGCTTGGCCGGCAGGTAGAACGTGTCCTGCATCTGGCGCGCAGGATGATCGGCCGGGATGTTGAGGGCGGTGAAGTTGTGGAAATCGTCCTCGATATCCGGCCCTTCGGCCACGGAGAAACCCATCTCGCCGAAGATGGCGATGATCTCGTCGACCGTCTGCGTGATCGGGTGAATGCGGCCTTCCATCTCGGGCCGCGCCGGCAGCGTAAGATCCAGCGTCTCGCGCGCGAGGCGTTCGTTGAGCGCTGAATCGGCAAGGCCGGTCTTCTTTGCATCGATGGCGGCGGCCACTTCGTCGCGCAGCACGTTGAGCCTAGCGCCGAAAGCCTTGCGCTCGTCCTGGCCAAGTGTGCCCAGCACCTTCATCAGACCGGAGATCTCGCCCTTCTTGCCCAGCGCATCGACACGCACCTGCTCCAGCGCCTCAACGCTGGCAGTGCCGGCGATCGCCTCCAGCCACTTCTTCTGCAGACCGTTGAGGTCTGCGCCCGCTTCAGTCGACATCTTGATCGATCCCTGTTGATCGTAGCTCACAAACAAAAAAGGAGGCTCGGATGATCCGGCCTCCCTGCTCTCGTTCCATATCTGGCGCGATCGCGGCCGGTCAGTCCAATTGCAGCAGAAACAACGTCAAGGCACCACCCAACAGGCTCTGCGGCTTGCCGTCGATAAAGGCCTGCTCGAAAGCGATCTTGCGGGTTTCACGGTTGTTGATGAATTCGAGGGCGATCTTGTGATCGGCGCCGGACTGGCCAACGCGGTCGATATCGGCCGTCACCAGCACGATCGCGTCGTTGTCGTAGCGCTCGGCCTTGGCACCGCTCCATTTGATGGAACCGCGCGCACCGGCAATCTCCCGCGCCAGCGCATCGTTGCTCTTCCCCGGCACGATGCTGTCGGCAGCTTGAACGGCGGCCACATCGTCCTTGTAGGAATCGCATGCCGTCGCCGCTGGCAAGGCCAGGGCGACGGCTGCAATCACATAGAGATGCTTGAGGCGTAGTGTCGGCATGGCCGAACGTTACTTCGCCAAAGCCTCTTGCGCCTGCTTCACCAGCACCGCAAACGCGGCCGGCTCGTGGATCGCGAGATCGGAGAGGACCTTGCGGTCGACTTCGATGCCAGCGCGCTTCACGCCGTTGATGAACTGCGAATAGGTGAGGCCGTGCTCGCGGACGCCGGCGTTGATGCGCTGGATCCACAGGCCGCGGAAGTCACGCTTCTTGGCGCGACGGTCGCGATAGGCGTATTGCAGGCCCTTTTCGACCTTCTCGATCGCAATACGGAAATTCGTTGAGGAGCGCCCGACATAGCCCTTGGCCATCTCGAGAACTTTTTTGTGCCTGGCGTGCGAGGTGACGCCACGTTTCGTGCGAGCCATTTTTCAGTTCTCCGTCAGCGACTTAACGTCAAAGCCCGTTGGGCAGGAAGAATTTAATGACCTTCTTGGCATCGGCCTCGAACATCACTTCATTGCGGCGGGTCTGCCGCTTCATCTTCGTCGGCCGGTTGGAAAGGCCGTGACGCTTGTTGGCCGGCTTGAACTTCACCTGACCGCTGGCGGTGAGCTTGAAGCGCTTTTTGGCGCCGCTCTTCGTCTTCATCTTGGGCATTTCATGTATCCTATTGATATGATTTACGCATTCGGCTGCGGTTGGGCATGCCCTCTGGTTCGCCCTGGACGCATTAATGCCGTGCGGGGCGGATTATATAGGGGTAACCGGGCTAAAACAAGCTGATTCAGGCCGTTTTAAGGGGTCCGATGGCCCCAGTAGCAAGCATCAGGCCGAAGGTGACAGTGGCGACTCCGAACCAGGCGGCGATATCGGGCAGTTCGCCGAGCAGAGGAATGCCCAAAAGGGCTGCCAGAGCAGGGACAAGTGAGGAGAAGGTGGCAGCGCGCTGGGCACCCAGATGCTGGATGGCGATGCCATAGGCGGCGAGCGCCAGGATGCCGGACCCGACGGCCTGGTAGAGGCCATGGAGGACGATCTCGTCCCAGGGCTGCTGAAAGACACCAAGCCCATGAGTTACAGGGTAAAATGGTACATAGAACAGGCTGGAGCTGACCCCCACCACCGCCGTCGCCATCCAGGGATCGAGGCCGGATTTGCGCTGGGCGAGGGTGAAGGCGGCCCACATGGCGGCGGCCAGCATCATGAGCAGGTAGCCCACCCAGGCATGGCCCAGATCATTCTGCAGGATGGTGAAAATGCCGAAGCCGCCAACCGCGATATCGCCCAGCACGATGAGGCCTAACCCCATGATTTTCCAGGAACTTAGCCGGTCGCCATAAAGCATCAGGGCATAGAGCGCCACGAACAGCGGCATGGTGCCGGGCATGAGCACGCCGACATGGGCGACCGGGGCGAACTGCATCGAGGTCGCGGCGACCAACATATAAGGTGCCCCCGCTCCCAGCATCATGATGAAATAATGCCCGATCTTTCCGCGACTTAGCTGATCCCGGCGGAACCACAGCAGGGGCGCCAGCAACAAGGCGGTCAGGGAAAAACGCAGGAAGACGATGTCGCCGGGGGTGAAATGGGTGGTGACACTGAGGCGGGTGAGGATGATCCAGCCGCCCCAGATGAGGACCGCGACCAGGGCGCCGGCGACGCCGAGGGCGATATTGGGCCGAAATTCGGTCCTGGAATCCGGGGATATTGTCATCTTTTCGGGGGATATTGGCAAATTACGGGTGATAGCCGCAGGCCTTGCGGGCCTGGAGCAGGACAAAATTTGTGCGCCGCTGTGTCAAGCCGCCGGCCGCGCCTGGTGATCGGCAAGAACCCGCGCCACGGCCTGGGTCACACGCCGGCCGGTGGGCAGGTGCAGAAACTCGTTCGGACCATGGGCGTTGGAGTGGGGGCCGAGAACCCCGGTGACCATGAATTGCGCCTTGGGGAATCGCTCGCCCAGCATCGCCATGAAGGGAATGCTGCCACCTTCACCCATATAAGCGGGTTCCCGGCCGAAGGCGGATTTCGAGGCGGCGTCGAGGGACGCTTCAAGCCAGGGGGCGAGCTTGGGGGCATTCCAGCCCTTGCTGGCTTCCAGCCGTTCCAAGGTCACCTCGGCACCGTAAGGCGGGTTGTCGGTCAGCAGCTTCTCGACGGTCGCCAGTGCCGCCTCGGCATCGAGTGTCGGCGGCAGGCGCAGGGAGAGGCGCACGCCGGTCGAGGGCCGCAGCACGTTCCCGGCATTGGCGAATTCCGGCAGGCCTTCGGCACCGGTCACGGCCAGCTGCGGCCGCCAGGTGCGATTGAGCACCAGTTCGGTCAAATCATCGCTGACCGGCTTCATGCCGGGGGTGAAGGGAAATTTGCCGTGGACCTGTTCGCCGAGCGCCGCCGCGGCGATGCGCGCCTGGGAGATGCGTTCGGCCGGGACCTGCACATGCAGGCTTTCCGGCAGAATCGCGCCGGTCAATTCATCTTCGAGGCGCGAGATGATCTGGCGGGTCAGGCGGAAGCTCGACGGCACGATGCCTGACGCATCGCCGGAATGCACGCCCTCGGTCAGCACGCGCACCGTCATGTTGCTGGCGAGCGTGCCGCGCAGCGAGGTGGTGAGCCAGAGCTGATCGTAATTGCCGCAGCCGGAATCGAGGCAGATGACCAGCGAGGGATCGCCGATGCGCATGGCGAGATGCTCGACATAATAAGGGAGATCGTCGCTGGAGGATTCCTCGCAGGCCTCGATCAGGATGAGGCAGCGCGCATGTGGCTTGCCTGCGCGGGCGAGGGCGAGAATTGCGGTCAGCGCTGCAAACATGGCGTAGCCGTCATCGGCACCACCGCGGCCATAAAGCTTGTCGCCCTCCAGCCGCGGAATCCATGGACCGTAACCGTCGAGCCAGCCCGTCATTTCCGGCTGCTTGTCGAGATGGCCATAGAGCAGCACACGGTCGTCGCTGGCTGGATCGCTGCCCGGGATCTCGATGAGGATGAGCGGCGTGCGGTCGGGCAAGCGCACAACTTCCAGCGTTGATCCGGGAAGGGACGCAAGTTTTGCCCGCGCCCAGCCGGCAAAGAGATCGACGGCGCGGTCCATATGACCATGCGCCGCCCAATCCGGATCGAAGGCCGGCGATTTGTTGGGGATACGGATGTAGTCGACCAGCGTCGGCACGATCTCGTCCCGCCACATGCTGTCGATGAAGGCTGCTTGGCTTTGTTCACTCATGATCCGGCTGGCTTTTGGTTGCTGTTGGATGATAGCCGCAGGCCTTGAGGGCCTGGAGCATGTGCGGGGGCGGTGGCGCCTCGATCCGGACTGGGTCCTTCTTCGGATAAAGGGGGACCACGATCGCCCGGGAATGTAGGTGGAGTTTCTGGGAGGGGTTGGGCGAGCCTTCCGGGAGATAAATGGGCTCGCCCAGGATCGGGCAACCGAGATGCGCAAGATGGACGCGGATCTGGTGGGTGCGCCCGGTGCGAGGGTGAAGCTCCAGCCAATGGACATGATCGCCCGAGCCAAGCCAGCGATAGTCGGTCACCGATTTCTGCCCATCCTTGTCGCCGTCATCCACCACCACCATGCGCCAGCCGCCGGCGCGGGTGGTGAGCTTCTTGAGGCAGGCTGAGATGGTGCCGGATTTTTCCGGCGGCGCCTTTGTGGTGATCGCCCAATAGGTCTTCTCGACCTTGCCATCCTGGAAGAGCTTGCCGAGACGTGAGAGGCCCTTGTGCTGGCGCCCGAGCACGAGGCATCCGGAGGTGTCGCGGTCGAGGCGATGGGCAAGTGCGGGCGCTTTGGGCAGGCCGAAGCGCAGATGTTCGAAGGAGCGTTCCAGATTGTCGCCGCCGCCCGGACCGGCATGGACCGGCAGCCCCGCCGGCTTGTCGATCACCAGCATCAGCCCGTCGCGATAGAGGAGGCGCGCCTGGATCTCCTGCGGGGTCATGGGTGGGCGGGGGCGGGTGCCGCTTCCGGCGGCAGGGATTCGACCAGTGCCTCCATCGCCCAGGCGCGGAAGGCGGCGATGCGCGCCAGATCGGTTTCATCCGGGCGGCAGACTAGCGTATAGGCGCGGCCGGTGAGGATGCTGATATCGAACAGCGGCACCAATTGGCCGCTCGCCAGTTCCTCGGCGAAGAGCCTGGGATCGACCTCGACCACGCCGCCGCCGGAGATGGCGGCCTGCACCGCCTGGTCGGCGGTTTCCACCACCACGCCGCGTTCCACGGGAATGCCGGCAAAGCCCACCTGGCGCGCCAGCATGCGCCAGTCATGCCAGGAATCATTGCCTTGGCGGATGTGGAGGAGGGGCGCCTTGGCGATCATGGTCTTCAGATCGGGCCAGTTGGATTTCTTGATGAGCTCGGGGGAGGCGAGCGGACTCGAGGTTTCGCGCATCAGCACGTCGGCGATGAGCCCGTCGGTCTCGATCTCGCCGAACAGGATCGCCATGTCATGGCCGGAATTGCGGAAGTCGGGATTGACCGGCGGCGTCTCGATGCGGATCTCGAGATCGCTGTTGGCGCGCTGGAAGTCAGCCAGGCGCGGCAGCAGGATGCGGCGCGCGAAGGTGGGCAGCACGGCGAGACTGAGGGGCGGCTTCTTCGACTGGCGGCGGAAGCTGCCGATCACCACATCCATGCGGTCGAAACTGTCGGTGAGCACGGGCAGCAGGCGCTTCCCCTCCTCGGTCAGTTCCAGCTGTGCCTTCCGCAGGATGAGGGCCACGCCGAGGATATCCTCGAGGTTCTTTACCTGGCGGGAGACGGCACTCTGCGTCACCAGCAATTCGTCGGCGGCCTTGGTGAAGCTCAGGAACCGCGCCACGGCTTCGAAGGCGCGCAGCGCGTTCAAGGGGGGCAATTGCCGTCTGTTCTTGTTTCGGTTCGTGCTCATGATGGTCGCCTGACGTCTTGCGGGGCCGTGATCGGCGGCAATCTAGCAGCGTCGCAGGGAATGTGCGCTAGGGATTAAAGGGTACAGGGCCAACAAAATCGACTACCGGTCCTGCCGGCCGCACCTGTTAGCACAGATTCGCCATGTCACCTTGGTCCAGGTCATGAACTCATAAGAGGATTCCATTTTCAGTGGATGCGTGATTGGAAGGCTCGACTTGATCGTGGATCGAATGACCCCCGAACAGATCGCCCAGGCGGAGCGCTTGGCCGGAGAGTGGACGCCGAAACCAGCGGTACAATGATCCGCTAAATCCTCGCCCTGCTGCTGATGCTCCTACCGGCGTCGACTTCCGCCGAAACCCGAACCGGCATCGCCCCCCCCGGATGTGGGCGTTTTATTCGGATCAAGGCACCGAGCCCGTCAGATAGCTGTTGCCAAGGTCAAGAAAACGCTGACAATCGAACCATAAGAATACCAATTGGGGGCAAATGGCCAAAGCAGCACGGCGGAAGAAGCTGACCAGCCTGTCCGATATCTATGCGTTCTTTCGCGAAAACCAGACGCCGATCACCTTCCTGTCGCCCACCCCCTATAACGTCCTGGGGCTCGGTCGGTGGATCAACAAATTCCACTATATCAACTTCTTCGACAGCTTCGACGGCAGTCATCCGAAGATCACGGTGCCGCGGGAATTCGGCAATCACGAGTTCAAGTCGATCGAGGACGTGAACAACTACCTGCTCCGGCACAAGGAAGTGCGCGCCCGGCTGAAGGAGAACGGGCCCGGCCTGCTGCTCCTCGTCATGTTCGACGAGGAGACCGAAAAGCTCGCCAAGGAACTAGGCCAGAAGATCGCCTTGCCGCCGGCCAAGCTGCGCAAGCATATCGATTCCAAGATCACAACGACGAAACTCGGCAACGAAGCCGGGATCGAAAGCGCGCCCAACACCATGGGCAAGGCGAAGAGCTATGCCGAACTCGTGGCACTCGCGCGGGGGGCGAAGCTCGGCTCCGATCTTGTCGTGCAAACGCCCTATGGCGATTCGGGCCGCACCACCTTCTTCATCAAGACCGAGTCCGATTGGAAAAAACACGAGAAGGATCTGGCCAAAGAGCAGTTGAAGGTGATGCGCCGCATCAACCATCTGCCGGGCACGGTGGAAGCGGTGGCGACCCGACACGGCACCCTGGTCGGGCCGATGCAGACGGACATCACCGGCTTTGCCGAAGTGACGCCCTATAAGGGCGGCTGGTGCGGCAATGACGTCTTCACCGGCGGATATGACAAGGAGCGCAAGGCTGTCCTCAAGATGGCGCAGAAGCTCGGCGACCAGCTCTACAAGACCGGCTACAAGGGCGCCTTCTGCATGGATTTCCTGATCGATACCGATACCAGGAAGGTCTATCTCGGCGAGATCAACCCGCGTGTCTCAGGCGCCTCGCCGCTCACCAATCTCATCACGTCGACCTATGGCGGTTGCCCGATCTACATGTTCCATCTGCTGGAATTCATGGATGTGGAGTGGGAGATCGATCTGGCCGCGGTGCAGAAGCGCTGGGCGGAGTTCGACAATTGGAGCCAGCTGATCCTGAAATACCCGGTCGACCAGGTAGAGATGATCACCAAGGCACCGTCATCGGGCATCTGGCGCATGAACAGCGCTGGAAAGATCGAACTGACGCGCAAATCGATCGACTGGTTCCTGGTCTCGGGCGAGGATGAGGCGTTTTATCTGCGCGTCTATACGGCGGGCGATTATCGCTATCACGGCGCCGATTTGGGCATCCTGGTTTCACGCGGCCGCTTCCAGACCGATGACCGCAAGCTCACCGACCGCGCCAAGGCCTGGGTTTCCGCCATCAATGCCGAGTTCCAGGCAACCCCGCTGAAGGCAGCCTCAGCACCGGTGACGGTGCCGCAATTCAATTCGCCGCACAAGATGTTCTGATGCCGGCCCCTACTTCACCATGCTGCGGCGGACCTGCAGCGTGGTGACGTTGGCCGGCGCCGGCTCATCGACACGGCGCGGCGTCGCCAGCACGCCGAGGCTGTCGAGATAGGCTGTGTCGAAGCCGCGGCTGTAGACCGGGAAATCGGCCGGGCGGTCGCGGAAGCTCTTCGCCATCTGCCCGAGGCCGCGGATGCCGCGCTCACGCGAACGGCGCACCTGCTCGAGATCGATCTCGATGGGAATGATCTGTTCGGAGTTGTCGCAGCGATGCAGGACGCGGCCGGCCGGATCGAAGACGCAGGACTGGCCGTTGCCACCGGCGCCGAGGCCGTTCACGTCGAACACATAGGATTGCATCATCGCCGAGGTGGCGTGGCTGATGGCGATGTCGACATCGCGGTCGATGGTGTGGGTCATGACCGGATGCAGGATCACCTCGACGCCCATCGCCGTGAGCTGGCGCGAGGTTTCCGGGAACCACATGTCATAGCAGTTGAGGATGCCGAACTTGCCGACGCCCTCGATATCCCAGGCGAAGAATTCGTTGCCCGGCTGCACACCCTGCTCCAGCGGCAGGAACGGGAACATCTTGCGATAGCGGCCGACCACTTCGCCGTCCGGATTGATGACCGAGGTGGTGTTGTAGATGCCGCCTTCGCGGCGCTCATACATCGAGCCGTTGACCAGCCAGATGCGGTGATGGCGCGCCATCTCCTGGAAGGCGGCCTCCGACGTACCCGGCAAGGGCTGGGCATGCTGCAGCATCGGCCCGAACACGGCGAGTTCGGAGAACATCACCATCTGCACCCAAGGATAAAGATGCATGGTGAGATCGATGCGCTGGCGCATATGGTCGATGTTCGAACCGTGGTTCAGATACATCTGGATGCCGGCGATGGCAAAAGGCTTCAAGATCTGACCTCCGTGGTGTTCGCTGGACTCATCGTCACGGCAAGATGCCGATCAAAGAGCAAAATCCCAGGCGAATCATAACGTTCGTGAGCAAGAAGGCCTGACATATAGGCCCATGTCCACCGCAGACAATGGTAAATGCCATGTAAACCGCTGTTTTTTCAAGCTAAGTATATGGAAATGCGTTATTATTCCCGTGTCGCGGGGCAGCCATGCGAGAGCCGTCAGGGGCTGGTTGCAGGGTCCTCAACACAATGCCAGCTGAGGCAGAGGCCATAGCGGCAGGCTCCGTCCGTTCCAGGTGAAGGCGTTCCAGATCATGATCGGCATTGTCTATGCGTTGATATCGGCGGCCCTGTTCGGCATCAGTGCGCCCTTTGCCAAGATCCTGCTGGGGGATGTGTCGCCCTGGCTGCTCGCGGGATTGTTGTATCTGGGGTCCGGCACGGGCCTTGCCATCGCGCGGCAATTCTGGCGCGGCGCGGAAACACAGCTGCAGCGCGCCGATCTCCCCTGGTTCGGCGCCGCGATCCTGGCGGGTGGTGTGGCGGGGCCGGTGCTGCTCATGTTCGGCCTGGCGCAAAGCAGTGCCGCCGAGGCCTCACTGCTGCTCAATCTGGAAAGCGTGCTGACGCTGCTTCTCGCCTGGGTGGTGTTCAAGGAGAATGTCGATCGCCGGCTGCTCATCGGTGCCGTCGCCATCGTCATCGGCGCGGTGCTGCTCTCCTGGCCCGCCGATATGGGCGGCAGCCCTGATGGCGGCCCCGATGGTAGGCTTGGCGGCGGCTTCAACTGGGGACCGGTGCTGATCGCCGGCGCCTGCCTTGCCTGGGCCATCGACAACAATTTCACGCGCAAGGTCTCGGCCAGCGACCCGATGCAGATCGCCATGGTCAAGGGATTGGTGGCGGGCATCGTCAATGTCGCCATCGCCCTCCTGGCCGGGGCGGAACTGCCTTCAGGGCCAGTGATCCTGTCGGCCGCCCTGGTGGGGTTCCTGGGCTACGGCGTCTCGCTCACTTTGTTCGTGCTGGCGCTGCGCCATCTGGGCACGGCGCGCACGGGCGCCTATTACGCGCTGGCGCCCTTCATTGGCGCGGGGACAGCCATCCTGCTGCTGGGCGAGCCGATCACCACGGCGTTCATCGCGGGCGGCGTGCTGATGGCGATCGGCCTGTGGCTGCATCTCACAGAGCGGCACCAGCACGAGCATGTCCATGAGCCGATCACCCACGAGCACCGGCATGTCCATGACGCGCACCACCAGCATGAACATCCGCCCGGCACCGGGCCGGAACCCCATGCGCATCTCCACCAGCATGCGCGGCTCATCCACAAGCACCCGCATTACCCGGACATGCATCACCGCCACAGGCATTAGGGCTGGCATTAGATCTGGCATTAGGGCTGGCGGGGAGAAGTTGGGACTTCAGGGCGCCGCGTCAGTCCTTGCGCGCCGGAGCGCCATCGTCGCGCAAGGGCTGCAGCAGCATGCGGTCGAGGCGGAGTTCCTGCGGGTCGCGGAAGAGTTCAAGGACGATGGTCATGCCGAGCTGCCCCGCCGCGGGTTCCGCGCGGTAGGTGCCGAGCAGCCGGTCCCAGAGCGAGAGGTTGAAGCCGAAATTGCTGTCGGTCTCGGCCGGCACCACCGAATGATGGACCCGGTGCATGTCGGGCGTCACCAGCACGCGGCGCAGCAGCCGGTCGAGCAGCGTCGGCATCGCCACATTGCTGTGGTTGAACATCGCGGTGGCGTTGAGCAGGATCTCGAACAGCAGGACCGCGACGGCGGGCGCACCAAGGGCCGCCACCAGGGCGATCTTGATCAGCATGGACAGCAGGATCTCGACCGGGTGGAAGCGCGCGCCGGTGGTGACGTCGAGTTCAAGATCGGCATGGTGCATGCGGTGGAGCCGCCACAGCAGCGGCACGGCATGGAACAGCCGGTGCTGCAGATAGATGGCAAGATCGAGCAGCAGGACCGAAAGCGGGATGGCGATAGAGGGTCCCGTGCCAAACTGGTTGAGAAGGCCCCAGCCATGGACCTCGGCGGCCACGGCCATGCCCATGGCCGCGATCGGAAAGATGAGGCGCAGCAGGATGGCGTTGAGAATGACGATGCCGAGATTGGCGGGCCAGCGCCGCCGGCGCGGGATAACCTGCGGGCGTCTTGGCGCCAGCACTTCCCACAGCATCATGACGAGCAGCATCCCGGCGAAAATGCCAGCGCGGATCTGCGGTTCATAAGCGAGGAGCGTTTCGGTCACTGGGCGGACTCGGGGTGGGTGGGTGGGGTGGTATTCTAGGGCCGGGCGGTGATGGTTTGTGTGTTTTCTGTTGCGGCATTCATCGCCCAGACCCCCATCCCGCCGACGAAGGTCGGCCTGCGCTGACGGCGGACCATGACGATGGGGAGCGGTCCTTGGGTGGCGGATGAGGTTCGCTTTGCTTGCGTCTGCGGTTCGGGGCGAAAGGGATTTGACCAGTTGGCAAGGACGTTCACTGCACCTCCCGCCTTCAGGGGGAGGGTTGGGTGGGGGTGTGTCGCGCCACCGCTGTTGCGGGTAATGACAGCGTGATCAGGCGACCTTGTGGCGTGGGACGCGTGTCGCGGAATGAAATTTCAGGCAACTAATTCAACTTTAGTGCAACGCCGTGATTGACCTTATCGGCCGAATGCCTAATCTGGGCTCGCGCAAAATCCTGGCCCGCATGAAGGCCAACCTGGGTGAGGCGGATGGCGCAAATCAAGACGGGGGCGTTCAATCGTGTCAGCTGCTGTGGCTGTCGAAGCTAAAGATGTAAGCAAGATTTTCGGGGCCGGGCCCGGCGAAGTTCGCGCTCTGGACAATGTGTCGGTCACCATCCGGCAGAACGAGTTCTTCACCCTGCTGGGCCCGTCGGGCTGCGGCAAGACCACCTTGCTGCGGCTCATCGCCGGCTTCGAAATGCCGACCGAGGGCAGCATCCTGCTGGAAGGCGAGGAGGTGGCCCATCTGCCGCCCTTCAAGCGCCATGTGAACACCGTGTTCCAGTCCTATGCCCTGTTCCCGCATATGACGGTCGCCCAGAACATCGCCTTCGGCCTCGAAATGCTGGGGAAACCCAAGGCCGAGGTGCAATCGACCGTGAATGCCATGCTGAAGCTGGTGCGCATGGAGGAATTGAATGGCCGCCGCACCAGCCAGATTTCCGGCGGCCAGCAGCAGCGCGTGGCCCTGGCCCGGGCGCTGGCCCCACGTCCCAAGGTGCTGCTGCTCGACGAGCCTTTGTCGGCCCTCGACTTGAAGCTCCGCAAGGAAATGCAGATCGAGTTGAAGCGCATGCAGCTCGAGACCGGCATCACCTTCATCTTCGTGACCCACGACCAGGAAGAAGCCTTGACCATGTCGGACCGCATCGCGGTCATGTCCAAGGGCAAGATCCTGCAGATCGGGTCGCCGACCGATATCTACGAACATCCGACCGTGCGCTTCGTCGCCGATTTCATCGGCGAGACCAATTTCATCGAAGCCGAAGTCATGCAGCGCATCGCCACCGACGGGCAGATCAAGCTGCCGTCGGGTGTCGTCATCAGCCACCCCTTGAGCGAGAATGTCGGCGTCGGCGCCAAGGTGACGCTGGCCGTGCGGCCGGAGCGCATCGACCTGGTGCGGCCGGGGACCGAGGCGCATCTTGGCGGCACCGTCCAGAACATCGTCTATTTCGGCACCGACACCACCTTCCATGTGGCGCTCGATGGATCGGGTCAGGAAGTGACCGTGCGCGTGCAGAACCGCCGCGGCCACCAGGAGGTGCTGAAAGTCGGCGACGCGGTGGGATTACGCATCGCACCCGAAGCCATGCAGATCCTGAAGGATTGAGCGATCATGGCTGACGCCAAACCAGCACCCAATTTCGCAGCGCGCGCCGCCGCCGCCGCCGACCGGCGCGATACGCGCGGCCGCTGGCTGCTCTCGGCACCGGCCCTTCTCATCCTGCTGTTCGCCGCCATCGGCCCGCTCATCATCGTCGTCATCTATTCCTTCCTGAAGAAGGGCGGTTATGGCGGCGTCGAATGGGAATTCTCGACCGATGCCTGGACCAGCGTGGTGTTCCAGAAGGACATCTTCACCGACGAGATCACCATTGCCGATGCGCATCTCTTGATCTTCTGGCGCTCGGTCAAGCTGTCCTTCCTCACCACGGTCATGGCCCTGGCGTTCGGCTTTCCGACCGCCTATTTCATCGCCACCAGAAACGAGAAGTCGCGTGACCTCTGGCTGTTCCTGATCACCATCCCGTTCTGGACCAACCTTCTCATCCGCACCTTCGCGGTGATGGAAGTGATCCGCAACGAGGGCATCGTCAATTCGATCCTGCTGGGCCTGGGGCTGGTCGATGCGCCGGTGCAGATCATGTTCACCGATTTTGCCGTGATGATGGGCCTGCTTTATGTCTATCTGCCGCTCATGGTGCTGCCGCTTTATGCCAGCATGGAGCGGATCGATTTCCGCCTGGTCGAGGCCGGCTACGATCTCTATGCGACGCGCTGGCATGTGCTGCGCCGGGTGATCTTTCCGCTGGTCAAGCCCGGCGTCATCGCCGGCTCGATCCTGGTGTTCATTCCCTCACTCGGCGCCTATGTGACGCCGCGCGTGCTGGGTGGCGGGCGCAATCTGATGCTGGGCAATCTCATCGAGATGCAGTTCGGGCAGGGGCGCAACTGGCCGCTGGGGGCGGCTCTCTCCATCACCCTCATGGCCATCGTGATGGTCGCCTTGCTGTTCTATGTGAAGAACGCGTCGAAGACGGGGGCGCGTCATGGCTGAGACGACACCAGTGATCAAACGGCGGCGCGGGCGCGGCTTCGATGTGCGCCAGCAGACCGGCTTCACCACCATCGCGATGCTGTGCTTTGTCATGCTCTATGCGCCGATCCTGACGCTGGTGGTCTATTCGTTCAACGCCGGCACCTCGGTCGCGATCTGGGCAGGCTTCTCCTGGCGCTGGTACGAATCGGCCTTGGCCAATACCCAGGTGCAGGACGCCTCGATCCGCTCGCTCACCATCGCATCCTTCGCCGCGGTGTTGTCCACCATCGTCGCCACCATGGCGGCGCTGGCGACGACCAGGACCAGGAACTTCCCGGGCCTCACCTTCATCTATGCCTTCATCAACCAGCCCTTGATGGTGCCGGAGATCGTGACCGGTGTCGCGCTCCTCATCTTCTTCGCCTCGATCAAGGTCGCGACCGGCTATACCGGGCTTGGCTACCTGCTCATCGCGCACACCGCCTTCTGCATCCCGTTCGCCTATCTGCCGATCCGCGCCAGGCTCGAGAACATGGATCTCAGCCTCGAACGGGCGGCGGCCGATCTTTATGCGACACCCTTCCAGACCTTTCGCCGGGTGACCCTGCCGCTGCTCTGGCCGGGCATCCTGGCCGGCGGCATGCTGGCCTTCGTCATCTCGCTTGACGATGTCGTGATCACGGAACTGGTGAAATCGGGCGGACAGGACACCCTGCCTACCTATATGCTGGGGCAGTTGCGGCGTGTCGTGACCCCGGAAATGAATGCCATCTCGTCGGTCTTCCTGGCGATATCGATTGTGATGGTGACGATCTTCTTCCTGCTCAACAGGAAGAAAACCTGACCGATCGGCACTGCCGCCCCAGGGTGGCAAGGCGGGATAAGCGACCGGTTTATAACGAGGATGGCCCACTAAAGGGCGGTTCAGCAGCTAGTTGGAGGATCAATTGACATACCTACAGGCTTTCAAGAGTACGGCCATGGCCCTCACCGTCATGATGGCGCTGAGCGCCTGCGGCGAGAAGAAGGAAGAAGCGGCGGAATCGTCCAACACCACGACGACGGCGCCCGCCACCAACACCACGGCGACCACCGAAGCGGCGCCGGCCGCCGCCACCAACACCACCGAAACCGCAGCAGCCGCCCCCGCGGCAGCAGCGCCCGCCGGTGGCAGCCTCAACATCTATAACTGGGGCAACTACACCAACCCGAAGCTCCTTGAGAAGTTCGAGAAGGAGTTCAACGTCAAGGTGACGGTGACGGACTATGATTCGAACGACGTCGCCCTGGCCAAGGTGAAGGCCGGCGGCCATGGCTTCGACATCGTCGTGCCGAGCGGCAACTATGTCGACATCTTCGTCAAGGAAGGCCTGCTGGAGGAAACCAAGCCGAACACCATGCCGAACTTCAAGAACATGGATCCGCAATGGGTCGATGTCGCGTTCGACAAGGGTCGCAACTACACCGTTCCCTGGCAGTGGGGCACGACCGGCATCACGGTCAACACCAAGGCCTATCAGGGTGATCCCAACACCTGGGCGATCCTGTTCGACACCCCGGCCGAACTGAAGGGCAAGACCAACGTCGTTCCGGAAATGAACGACGTCATCGCGGCGGCGCTGATGTACAAGGGTTTCAGCCCGATCTGCAACGACAACAAGGAAGAACTGAAGCAGGTGCGTGACCTGCTGCTGGCCGCGAAGCCGAACTGGATCTCGATGGATTACGGCAATGTCGAGAAGTACGCCAAGGAAGATCTGATGGCTGGCCTCAACTGGAACGGCGCTTCGTTTCGCGCCCGCCAGCAGAACGACAAGATCGTCTATGGCTATCCGAAGGAAGGCATCACCGTCTGGATGGATAACGTCGCGGTCATCAAGGGTGCGGCCAACATCGAGAACGCGAAGAAGTTCCAGAACTTCATCATGGACCCGGTGAATGCCGCGATGATCTCCGACTTCGCGCAATATGCGAACGGCATCACCGGCAGTGGCCAGTATATCGAGAACAAGGATTTTGCGACCGCGCCGGAAATCAACATGCCGGCCGGCCAGAAGACCTTCATCCTCGAATCCTGCAAGCCGGAAGTGGCGGAAATGAACACCGCCATCTGGACCGAGCTCACGAAGTAAGCTGACGAATGGTTCGGGAGCGTCCCCCTCAAAAGAGGACGCTCCCGATCATCTTCACGTCATGGTCCGCGAAGGCGGACCACCCACGAATTTCGTTCTTCAGTCCCTCGCAAACTCGTGG
>NZ_CAMDRA010000029.1 GCF_945906275.1 Dongia mobilis | reverse complement strand
AAGTGGGACGGAAGCCATCGTTATAACATAACAAGTCGGGGGGACCATCCTCGATTGCTTGGCGCCGCAGCGGCGCGCGGCTGGCACGACAGAAACATTTCATGAACGAAATCCGTGAGAGTAGCTTCCAGCCATTGCCGAGTTAATTGCGCGCCGCCATTAGAAACGGCGGGCCTGCTCAAAATTTGGGCTATCCTGTTTTGGGCCGACTCAACCGACGCATTTTTTGCCAGCCTTTCCAGAGGGCATGGTTTCGGAACCCCACTGGCACGAGCCTTGCTGTTCTTAAGTCCAAACGACCGCTCCGGTCGAAACGCAGCGTCGCCGAAAAGAATACGACCCAAGAGGTCCGACAGGGAGCTCACATGTCCTTCGATGAGATGCGGCGCGAAGATGGCTCGATCCGGGCGCCCTATCTGGAAGTGGCGAATTGGCTGGAAAGCGTCACCTCGGCCCAACTGGAACGGCGCCGGGCTGAGGCCGAGTTGTTCTATCGCCGCGGCGGCATCACCTTCGCTGTCTATGGCGATGCCCAGGGCGAAGAGCGCATCATTCCTTATGACATCATTCCGCGCATTCTGTCGGCAGGCGAATGGGCCAGGCTCAAGGCCGGGCTTGAGCAGCGCATCCGCACGCTCAATCTGTACCTTGCCGACATTTACGGCCCACGCGAGATCCTGAAGGCCGGCATCGTGCCCGCGGACCTAGTCTGGCGCAACCCGGCCTACCGCCCGGAAATGGCCGGCCTCGCCGTGCCTCATGGCATCTATATCCATATTGCGGGTATCGACATCGTGCGCGTCGACGGCGACGATTTCTATGTTCTGTAGGACAATGCCCGTACGCCGTCAGGTGTTTCCTACATGCTGGGTGGGCGCGAGATTTCGATCCGACTGATGCCAGAGCTCTATGCCGCGCACCGCGTGGCGCCGGTCGAGAACTATCCCAACGAATTGCTGGCGACCCTGCGCTCAGCGGCACCCCGCAATGCGACCAACGACCCGACCGCGGTACTACTGACGCCTGGCCAGTTCAACTCGGCCTACTATGAGCACTCTTTCCTCGCCGACAAGATGGGCATCGAACTGGTTGAGGGCAGCGATCTCTTCGTGCGCGATGGCATCGTCTTCATGCGGACGACGGAAGGACCCAAGCGCGTCGACATCATCTATCGCCGCGTCGATGATGCCTTCATCGACCCGTTGGTGTTCGAGCCGGATTCGATGCTGGGCGTCCCAGGTCTCTTCGCCGCCTATGCCGCCGGCAATGTGACACTCGCCAATGCGATCGGAACCGGTGCTGTCGATGACAAGGTCGTCTATTCCTATGTTCCCGACATGATCCGCTTCTATCTGGGCGAAGAGCCGCTGTTGAAGAACGTGCCGACCTGGCGCTGCCGCGATCCTGAACATCTCGGTTACGTGCTCGACAATTTGCAGGATCTGGTGGTGAAGGAGGTGCATGGCTCCGGCGGCTACGGCATGCTGGTGGGGCCGCATGCGACCGGCGCCGACATCGCTCTCTTCCGCGACCGCTTGAAGGCGGACCCCACCAACTATGTGGCACAGCCGACGCTCTCACTCTCGACCTGTCCCTCTTTCGTCGAGAACGGCATCGCGCCGCGCCATGTCGACCTCCGGCCCTTCGTCCTCACCGGCGCCGATGGCATCCGCATCGTGCCGGGCGGCCTTACCCGCGTCGCTCTGCGCGCTGGTTCCCTGGTGGTGAATTCCAGCCAGGGTGGCAGTACGAAGGACACTTGGGTCGTGGAGGCCTGACATGCTGAGCCGCACCGCCGATTCACTGTTCTGGCTGTCGCGTTATGTGGAGCGGGCAGACTATCTCGCCCGCGTCCTCGAAGCGGCGAGCCGGCTCTCCGCCCTGCCCAAGGCCTATGGCAGCGGCGGCAATGAATGGGAAAGTGCCCTGGCCACCGCCGGGTGCATTGATGCCTTCCACCAGGTTTACGAAACACCCGATGCGGCGACGGTGATCGACTTTCTGGCTTTTTCCGAACAGAATCCCTCGTCGATCCGGCGCTGCCTGGAGACCGCGCGGACCAACGCCCGTGCCGTTCGCACCGCCATCACCACCGAAATGTGGCAGGCGATCAACAGCGCCTGGCTGGAACTCCCCGCCATGGCAGCGCGTGCGACCGATCCCGACAGTTTGATGGAATTTCTCGACTGGGTGAAGGAGATCTCGCTGCGGTTCGATGGCTCCGGCTATCGCACGATGCTCAGAAACGACGCCTATTGGTTCTCGCGGCTCGGCATCTTCATCGAACGGGCCGACAATACGGCGCGCATCCTCGACGTCAAATACCATGTGCTGCTGCCGGAGCATGCCGCGGTCGGCGGCGGCATCGACTATTCGCAATGGGCAGCGATCCTGCGCGCCGTCTCGGCACTCACTTCCTATCATTGGGTCTACCGGCAAGGTTTGCAGCCCTGGCTGATCGCGGATCTTCTCATCCTCAACGAACAGATGCCCCGCTCACTGGCCTCCTGCTATGGCGCCATCGTCGCCAATCTCGAACGGTTGAGCAGCGCCTATGGCCGTCATGGTGAATCACAGCGCCTGGCACGCTCGATCCATGTACAGCTGGAGAACAGCCGCATCGACCAGATCTTCCAGGGTGGTCTCCACGAATTCATCACCAACTTCACCACCAACAACAACAGGCTCGGCGCCGCCGTGGCTGCACAATATCTGAGTTGAAGGGGGCCACCGCCGATGCTGATCCATGTGCGCCATCGTACCCGCTACATCTACGATCACCCGGTGCACTCCATGATCCAGGCCCTGCGCCTGATGCCACGCAACCATGAAGGCCAGTATGTGCGGCGCTGGCAGATTGATCTCGACCAGGACGGCACATTGCGGCCTGGCGAGGACGCCTTCGGCAATGTGCTTCACATGCTCTCGCTGGAAGGACCGATCTCGGGCCTGTGCATCACGGTCGAGGGATAGGTCGAGATGCAGGATACCAATGGCATCGTCCGCGGTGCCCTGGAAAAATTCCCGCCTGAGCTTTACTTGCGTGACACGCCGCTCACCACCGCTGATGCAGCGATCACCGACTTTGCGAAATCCGTGGCCGCCAAGGCCGGCGGCAGCGAGTTGAAGATCCTGCACACGCTGCTGGCGGCCCTCCATGCCGAGATCGTCTTCGACACCAAGCAGACCGATACGGCGACGCGCGCTATCGACGCTTTCCGGATGAAGCAGGGCGTCTGCCAGGATCTCAGCCACATCTTCATTGCCTGCGCGAGGGTACTGGGCATTCCGGCCCGCTATGTCGGCGGCTATCTGATGCGCTCCGACGACAATATTCACCAGGAAGCGGGGCATGCCTGGGCCGAGGCCCATGTCACCGGCCTCGGCTGGATCGGCTTCGATCCCGCCAACGGGATCTGCCCGACAGAATCGCATATCCGGGTCGGCGCCGGGCTCGACTATCTGGGCGCCTCCCCCATCCGCGGCGCCCGCTTGGGTGGCCGGGCTGAACAGATGGAGGTCGAGGTCACGGTCGCCAACACCTATCAAAGCGATCCAGCCCACCAGACCCGCTGGAGCCAGCCGGCCGCCGCCATCGCCCAAGCCAGCCAACAGTTCCAGGCCTGAAAACGCCGTTTCCCCGCATTGGCAGGAATCAGTCACCGGTCTATAACGGAACTACCCTGATCTCCGGACCTACAGATTAGGCGGGCATCAGGGTGGCCGAGATAGAACAGAAGACAATTCCCATGACCTATTGTGTTGGACTGAAACTGCGCGACGGGTTGGTGATGATTTCCGACACGCGCACCAACGCCGGCATCGACCACATTTCATGCTTCCGCAAGCTGCATCTGTTCGGCGAACCGGGCGAGCGGGCGTTGGCCATCGCCAGTTCCGGCAACCTCTCCATCACCCAATCGGTCATCAGCCTGGTGACGGAAGGCATGCCCGACCCCGACACAGGGCAGAAACGCACGCTCAACAACGTGCCCTCCATGTTCAAGGCGGCGCAGCTGATCGGCGAGGCGGTGCGCGAGGTCTATCGTACTGACGGCCCCAGTCTGGAGATGCATCAGGCCGCGTTCGACGTTGCCCTGCTGCTTGGCGGGCAGATCAAGGGCCGCCGCATGCGGCTCTTCATGATCTACTCCGCCGGCAATTTCATCGAGGCAACCGGGGACACGCCCTACCTGCAGATCGGTGAAACGAAATACGGCAAACCGATCCTCGACCGCGCCGTGACGTTCGAGACAGATCTCTATGAGGGATTGAAGCTTGGCCTGCTGTCGATGGATTCGACCATGCGCTCGAACCTCGCCGTCGGCCTGCCACTCGACATCATGGTGCTGCGCATCAACGCGTATCAGCCAGAACTGGTGCACCGCATCCACGCCGGAGATTCCTATTTCGAGGAGTTGAGCAAGCGCTGGTCGGAAGCACTGCGCGCCAGCCATCAGGCGATCGCCCAGCCACCCTATAAGGGCATTGCGGGTGCGGCCTATACCAGCCCAGAGAACAAGTCTAAGCCAGCCAAAAAGCGTCATGACGATGTGGTGAAGACCGCCGCCAAGCGCGTCGGTCCGAAGCCGCGCCGGAAATAGCCGCCACCGTGTCGCGGCCAAGCACTGCGGCGATCGCGACCTTTCAACTGGCGGCAGCACAATTGCTGGGTCCGAAGGGCTTCTTCACCGACCCGGTGGATTTGCAATCCGCGCTCGGTGATTGGCGCGGCCTTTATCGCGGCAAGGCCTGCGGCCTCGCCTTGCCCGACAGCAGCGCTGCTTGCGCGGCACTCATCAAGCTCACGGCGCAATACGGCATCCCGGTGGTGCCGCAGGGTGGCAATACAGGCCTTTCGGGTGCTGCGACGCCGGATGAGAGCGGCGATGCCGTGGTGGTCAATCTGCGCCGCATGAACCGAATCCGCGTGCTTGACGCTGCCAACGACACGATCATCGCCGAGGCGGGTTGCATCCTCGCCGACATTCAGGCGGCCGCCGCTGCGGCAGGCCGGTTGTTTCCCCTGAGCCTCACGGCGGAAGGTTCCTGCCAGATTGGCGGCAATCTTTCGACCAATGCCGGCGGCTTGAATGTGCTGAAGTTCGGCAATGCCCGCGCCCTTACCTTGGGGCTGGAAGTTGTGCTGCCGGACGGGTCACTGCTCGACAATCTAACAATTCTGCACAAGGACAATAGCGGCTACGATCTGAAACAGCTTTTCATCGGCGCCGAGGGCACGCTGGGGCTGATCACCGCAGCCTCGCTGAAGCTCCTTCCGGCGTTCAAGTCTCGTGCCACGGCGCTGGTGGCTTTGCCGGCACTTGAGATGGCCCCCGCCCTCCTTGCGCGCTGACGCGCCGCGACCGCGGATCAGTTGATCAGCTTCGAATTGCTACCGCGTTTTGGTCTCGAACTGGCGCAGCGGCATTTTCAGGCGCGCAATCCACTGGAGCTCGCGGCCGATTGGTCACTGCTGATTGAAGCAGCGACACCAGCCGTCGATTTCGACGTGACCCTCGCCCTTGAGCGTGCTTTGGGCGAAGCGCTGGAGGCAGGGCTGATCAGCGACGGCTTGATGGCGGAAAGCGAAGCCCAGAGGAGCGAACTTTGGCGCCTGCGCGAAGGCATCGTCAACGCCCAGCCGCGCGAGGGTGCCAGCATCAAGCACGACATCGCCGTGCCGGTGGCCAGCGTGCCGGCCTTCGCCGCAGAAGCGTCGGCGACATTGGCGGCGGCCTTTCCGGATGCCCGCCTGCTCTGCTTCGGTCATCTCGGCGACGGCAATCTTCATTTCAATGTGCTGCAGCCGCGAGATACCGACCCGGACGCTTTTCTTGTCCAGACCGTCGCCATCAACCGCCTGGTCCACAATATGGTGGACGCCTATCGTGGCTCGATCAGCGCCGAACACGGCATCGGCCAACTGCGCCGGGACGAACTCCAGCGCCTCAAATTACCAATCGCCCTTAAGCTCATGCACCAGGTCAAAACAGCGATTGACCCGGATGGACGATTCAATCCGGGCAAGGTTCTCAGAAGTTGAAGGCGTAACGACTCTACGCGAATTTCAGGGACGGTTCGACGCGGAGCGATTCATGGACCGGCATCGATGCCGCTGATTCTTTGAATTCAGATGCCAGCGCCCGACGCCGCGCGTCGCACAGGCAATTGCACAGAATATCGGCAGCTTCGGCCGCTGATATCTCATGTGCCGTCACGTAACTACGTGGATTGAAGTGATGCCATGTACCGAAGATGCGGTCACCCACGATGCAAAAAGTGACCTGATATTCGGATGGCGCGCCTTCCTGTTCGATCTCCTCGATCGCCGGCCCTGTGATACGTGACCAAGATACTTCCCGCGACCCAAGCCAAAGCGACTCTTTCGTCACAACAAGTATCAAAGATGATCCAGCGTGCAGATATCGAATGGCCGCCAGACATCCCGCGAGCATTATACCGCCAGCGGTCAGAATGAAGATCAACGCCCCGACGGACTTGCCAGCCCCGCTTTCTATCCAGATGGCTGTTGCTGCCAAGAGCAGAAGAATGATGACGAATGCCATCACGCCGGCAATGAACGCGCGGGAGATTAGATCGACCGATGGGTTCGGCACGAGGTCGAATGGCAACAGCACGCTACGGCAATCAGACGGCACTCGATCAAGCGTCATTTCGGGCATTTCGTAGCAACGCGTCCACAATCACCATCATTCTTCCGCCTCAAGAACCATGATGGGCGCCACTTTGCCATCGATCATGGTTGAATTCATTAACCAAATCTGAGCTATAGTCTTGGGCTGCCATAAGCCAGTCGGGGGACATCATGAGTGCCTATGAAGCACCGTTGAAAGAGATCCTGTTTGCCTTGGAGGAGGTCGCCGGCCTCTCCGAGGTCGCCGAACTGCCGGGCTATAAAGAAGCCGGGGCAGAGACCATTGCCGCCATCTTCGAGGCGGCCGGGACCTTTTCCGGCGAGGTGCTCGCCCCCATTAACAAGGAAGGCGACAGGGGGTGCACCTTCAAGGATGGCCAGGTAACGACGGCCCCGGGCTTTCGCGACGCCTATCAGCGCTTCGTCGCTGATGGCTGGAACGCCGTGGCCTTCGATCCCGAATTCGGCGGCCAGGGCATGCCCTGGGTCGTGACCACCGCGCTGCAGGAGATCTGGAACAGCGGCAGCGTAGCGTTTGCCGCCTGCCCGATGCTCACGCAAGCCGCGGTCGAAGCGCTCTATCATCACGGCACCGAGGCGCAGAAGGCGAAATACCTGCCCAAGCTGGTGAGCGGTGAATGGACCGGCACCATGAATCTGACCGAGCCGCAAGCCGGTACCGACCTCGGCGCCATCCGCACCCGGGCGGAAGATGACGGCCCCGGAAAATCAGGAGGGGGCGGCTATCTGCTGAAAGGCCAGAAGATCTTCATCACCCATGGCGAACATGATTTCGTGCCGAACATCATCCATATGGTGCTGGCGCGCCATCCGGGGGGACCGGCCGGACATAAGGGGCTGTCGCTGTTCGTGGCGCCGAAATTCCTGGTCAATGACGACGGGTCCCTGGGCGCGCGCAACGACGTCACCTGCGTCTCGATCGAGCACAAACTGGGGCTCCATGGATCTCCTACTTGCGTCATGGCCTATGGCGAAAAGGACGGTGCCGTAGCCGAGCTGGTTGGCGATCCGCTGCAGGGCCTGCCGCATATGTTTACCATGATGAATAATGCGCGCCTGACCGTTGGTGTACAGGGGCTGGGCATCGCAGAACGGGCGACGCAGCATGCTGCCGCCTATGCGCGCATGCGCGTGCAATCGCCTGTGGTGGGTGCGCCGGCCGGGGCAAGTCTCCCAATTCTTCACCATGCCGACGTGCGCCGGAATCTCGCCACCATGCGCGCCCTGACCCAGGGCGCACGGGCACTCGCCTATTTCACGGCTGGCGCCCTTGACCGCGCCAAGAAACATCCGGATGCCGCGGAACGGAAACGCCAGAAGGCTCTGGTCGATCTGATGATCCCGATCGTCAAGGCCTGGAGCACCGATCAGGGTGTGCGCGTGAGCTCACTCGGCGTCCAGGTGCATGGCGGCGCCGGCTTCATCGAGCAAACGGGCGCAGCACAATTCTATCGCGATGCCCGCATCTTCCCGATCTATGAGGGGACCAATGGCATCCAGGCCATCGATCTGGTCGGCCGCAAGATCCAGCGCGACGAGGGCCGTGCCATGCACGACCTCATCGCCATCATGTCCGACAATCTCAAAGCGTTCGGTGTCCAGGGCGAGGATCTGCCAGCGCTTCATGATCGCTTGATGCCGGCCCTGCAGCGCCTGGGGTCTGGCACGGATTACATCCTGATGGCCGGCAAGACCGATCCCAACCTGGCGCTCGCCGTGGCGCAACCCTATCTCAATCTCTGCGGGACGGTTATCGCCGGTTGGCTGCTGGCAAAATCGGCGCTCGCTGCCAGCAAGCGCCTTGCCGCCGGCGACAGCGATACGGGCTTCCTTAAGGGCAAGATCGCCATGGCACGCTTCTATGCCGACAATATCCTCGCCGAGAGCAATGGCCATCTCTCGCAGATCAACGGCGGCGCCAAGAGTCTGCTCGCGATCGATCCGGAAACGCTTTAATGCGCCTTACACGCCTTCCAACACCAGGAGATCGGCTGGCGAGAAGGTGACTGTGGCTTTAGCGCCGCGCTCTGGCGGGGTCACGCCCGGATTGTTGAACGTGTCGAGCGACAGGATGTTGTCGCCGAGGCGCACCTTGATGCGGATCACCGAACCCAGAAACGCCACCTCCTCGATTGTGCCTTGCAGGCGATTGCGCTCGGCATGGTCGGCCATGTTGGTGGTGGCTCCCTGCCCACCGAAGCCTTCCAGGCGTGCTGCTTCCGGCCGCAACGAAACGGCGCAGGCATCGCCGGCCTTGGCGTTGGGGAAACCGCGGCCGGCGACGATTTTTTGCCCGCCCACATCGAGGACGCCGCTCGCGGCGTCGACCACCGTGCCGCTCAGCACGCTCAGTGTGCCCACGAAGGAAGCGACGAAGCGCGTCTTCGGCTGGTTATAGATTTCAAACGGGGCACCGACCTGGTCGACGCGGCCCTCATTCATGACCACAATGCGGTCCGACATGGAGAGCGCTTCTTCCTGGTCGTGGGTCACATAAATGGTGGTGATGCCGAGCTTGCGCTGAAGGCTGCGAATCTCCTCCCGCAGCGAGACGCGGATCTTGGCGTCGAGGGCCGAGAGGGGCTCGTCAAGCAGCAGGACCTGCGGCTTGATGGCAAGGGCACGCGCCAGCGCCACGCGCTGCTGCTGGCCGCCAGAAAGCTGATAGGGGTAGCGACCGGCGAGGTGCGGCAGCTTGATGATGTTCAGCATTTCATCGACCCGTGGGCCGATCTCGGCCGCCGGGCGCTTGGCGACCTTGAGCCCGAAGGCGACATTCTCCGCCACCGTCATGTTGGGGAACAGCGCATAGGACTGGAACACCATGCCGACGTTGCGCTGGTTGGGGCGTAGATGCGTGATGTCCTTGCCGTCGATACGGATGGTGCCGGCGGTGGGCAGTTCAAAGCCAGCCACCATGCGCAGGGTCGTCGTCTTGCCGCAACCAGATGGCCCGAGGAAAGACACGAATTCGCCACGCTCGATGGCGAGGTCGACATTCTGCACGACGACATTCTGATTGAATGCCTTGCGGACCTGGTTGATCTCGAGAAACGCCATACTCATACCCTCTTGATACAAGCGCCGATCACGGCGCGTGCTTGATCTGTTTTGCGCGGCCGAAGACATTGATGAGTCCCATGCATGCCCAGGTGAGCACGAAGGCCATCACGGCCAGAGCCGAAGGTTCATAGGCGCGATTGGCACCGACGAGCTGCAGATAGGGACCGAATGCCGGCCGATTGAGCAGACTCGCCATGGTGAATTCGCCGATCACGATGGCAAAGGTGAGGAACGCACCCGACAGGATCGCGGTCCGCACATTGGGCAGGATGACCCTGAACAGGATGGTTGCCCAACCAGCACCGAGATTCTCCGCGGCCTCGGTCAATGTGCGCACGTCGATGGCGCGGAGACCGGTATCGACCGCCCGGTACATATAGGGAAGCGCCAGCGTGACATAGGAAAACGCCAACAGCAGGTTGGTCGACCAGATTTCGGAGGTCATCGGCAGGAAAGACGAGCTGTTATAGAGGCGTAGATAGCCGAACACGATGACGATGGCTGGAATGACCAGCGGCAACAGCGTCACAAATTCGATCAGCGGTCGCAACTTGCGCAGCCGCAACTGAACCCAGTAGGCGGTCGGCACCACCAGGAGGACACCTATGACAATCGTCGCCAAAGCCATGAGCGTCGAGAAGACGAAGGAATCCTGGAAGGCTGAATCGGAGAAGACGGAGCGATAGGCGTCGAAGCTGTATTCGCCGCTCCGCATGCGCAGGGAGAACTCAAACGTTCCCGCCAGCGGCACGACAAAATAGAGCGTGCCGATGATGAGCGCGATCCAGGACCCGAGACGGGATTGCTTCATCGCAGCCACCTTTCGCTGCGACCGCGCAGCCAGATATAGGCCCCGTTCGTGAGCCCGGTAATGAAGATCATGCCGAGCGCCAGCGCATAGCCCAGGTTGGGGTTATGCAGCACGTCGCCCCGGATTTGCGCATAGAGCAGGATGGTGATGATATTGAGCGAACTGCCGGTCAGCGCATAGGCCGTGGCGATGGCGCCGAAGGCATTGGCGAACAGCAGCAGGGTGCAGCCCAGCACGCTCGGCCACAGGATCGGGAATGCGACGTGCAGCCAATATTGCAGCTTGCTGGCGCCGAGAATTTCCGAAGCCTCGCGCCATTCCCGTTTGAGGCCGTCCAAGGCTGGCGTCAGGATCAGCACCATCAGCGGAATCTGGAAATAGAGATAGGTGAGCGTGAGGCCACAGAACGAGAGCAGGTTGAATCCGGTCGCATAGATGTTGAAATCAAAGAACTTCACCAGCAGCACCGTCACCAGGCCGGTGCGCCCGAGCGTGGCGAGGAAGGCGAAAGCCAGGGGCAGGCCGGCAAAATTCGACGCAACGCCGGAGAACGTCATCAGGGTCGGCCGGATCCAGGCGGGCAGCCCGCCCAGGACAACGGCATAAGCGAGGCCGAAGCCGATCACGGCACCGACCAGGGCCGAGGCGCCGCTGACCTTGATGCTGATCCAATAGGCGCTCATGATCGACGGCGTGAACAGGTCGAAAATATTCTGCAGCGTGAAGTTGCCGTCCGGATCCTGGAAGCCACCGACAACCAGATAGAGCGTCGGCAGAATCAGGAACATGAGAGCGAAGACGAGGAACGGCGCGACGCCGACCCACGCCCAGGCCGTCTGCACCATTTGAAGGCGCGACGCTGCCGCGGGCGGCGCCATGGATTCTTGTGACTGTGTCATCTTCCCCGATACGATCGATGGACGTGCGGAGGGGCGCCGGCAGCGCCCCGCTAGATCCATTCCCAGCTATCTACTTCTCGCCTTAATACTCAAATGAGAGGCCGCGCCAGCGCTTGGGGCGTGAATGCCCTCAGCACCGGCGCGGCCCATTCATCTAGGCGTTACTGCACGTTGGCGCCGACCACCGTATCCCACTGCTTGGTGATCGTTTCCTTGGCAGCACCCTGCTCTTCGAGCGTCGGGAAATAGGCCTTCTCATACGCAGCCGCCGGCGGCAGCTTGTCGAGCATTTCCTGCGGCACCTTGCCATTCTTCACCAGATCGTTGAAGCGGATCGGGTGGCAATAGCCCTTCAGCCAGCCGAGCTGACCTTCGTCGGAATAGAGATATTCCATCCAGAGCTTCGCGGCGTTCGGATGCGGTGCGTAGGCACTGATCGCCTGCACGTAGACACCGGCAACGACGGCGCCGGTCGGCACGACGACTTCGACCGGCGGATTGCCCTTCAAGGTGTCGCGGTCAGCAAGCGCCAGGTAGTCCCAGCGAATGATGATCGGGGTCGAACCCTGCGCGAGGCTCGCGGCCTTGCCGATGACCGGCACGAAATTGCCCGCCTTGTTGAGATCGGAGAAGAACTTCAGGCCCGCGTCACCGGCTTCAGCACCGTGCTTCGCACCGGTCGACATGCCAGCTCCATGAACGCCGATGATGGCGGCGTTCGAGGAGCGCGGATCGCCGGCGAGGGCCACGGAGTTGGCATATTCCGGCTTCTGCAGATCGGCCCAGTCCTTGGGCACGTTCTTCACGATGTCGGTGTTCACTTCGAAGGACAGCACACCGTAATAATCGCCGTACCAGTAACCTTCAGCATCCTTGGCGCTGTCGGGGATCGAGTCCCAGGTCGCGACCTTGTAGGGCTGGATGAGGCCTTCGGCCTTCGAAGACGGACCAAAAGCGAGGCCGACGTCGATCACGTCCGGCGCCTGCGGACCCTTATTGTCCTTGTTCGCTTTGATCGCTTCGATCTCGTCGCCTGAACCCGCATCCGGGTTGAGCTCGTTGACCTTCAGGCCGTACTTCGCCTTGAAGCCTTCGATGAGATCGCCATAGCCGCACCAATCATGGGGCAGCGCAATCGTGGTGAGTTCGCCCTCGGCCTTGGCAGCCGCGATCAGATCGTCCATCGAATCGGCGGCGGCGAAACTGGTCATGAGCGCGGTCGTCGACATCAATGTCGCGAGTGACAGGGCGACGGAACGCGTAACGGATTTAATAGGTACCTCCCAAGGTCCATAAGAGTGGTCTGCAAGCGGGCTTATCATTCTAATGTCATACAAACTTCACTTGACAGGCAGTCACTTTGATAAGGCCACCCTGCTTTGTCAAGGCAACCCGAAAGTGAAACGAAAGCATAAACCCGCGAAACGCGCTTAAAGCACGCCATCGATGACGGTTTTGTGAAGCATCTTGGCAATATTGCGATGCAATAGCTTCGCAACGCATCTGGAACCGGCCGCCGACGTCAGTCCATTACCGGTCAAAGCCGGCGGCCGATCGAGGTCCAGCGATTACTTCACGTCGGCGCCGACCACCGTATCCCATTGCCTGGTGATCAGTTCCTTGGCGCCGTGCTGCTCATCGAGCGTCGGGAAGACAGCTTTTTCATACGCAGCTGCCGGCGGCAGCTTGTCGAGCATTTCCTGCGGTACATTGCCGTTCTTCACGAGGTCATTGAAGCGGATCGGATGGCAATAGCCCTTCAGCCAACCCAACTGGCCTTCATCGGAGTAGAGATATTCCATCCACAGCTTGGCGGCGTTCGGATGCGGCGCATAGGCGCTGATCGCCTGCACATAGACACCGGCAAGCACGGTGCTTTCCGGCACCACAACCTCGACCGGCGGGTTGCCCTTGAGCACATCGCGATCAGCCAGCGCCAGATAGTCCCAGCGCATGATGATCGGCGTCGTCCCTTGCGCGAGGCTGTTTGCCTTGCCGCCCACCGGCACGAAATTGCCGGACTTGTTGAGATCGGCGAAGAAGTTCAGGCCGGCTTCGCCCGCCGCCTTGCCCGGTGCCGCACCGGTCGACAAACCGGCGGCATAGATCGCCATGATGCCTTCATTGCCGGTGCGCGGATCGCCGGAGAGAGCTACCAGATTGGCATATTCCGGCTTCTGGAGATCGGCCCAGTCCTTGGGCACGTTCTTCACGATGTCGGTATTCACCTCGAACGCCATGACGCCGTAATAGTCACCATACCAATAGCCCTCGGCATCCTTGGCGCTGTCCGGGATCGAGTCCCACGTCGCGACCTTGTAGGGCTGAATGAGACCTTCGGCCTTGGAGGACGGACCGAAGCCCAGACCCACATCGATCACGTCCGGCGCCTGGGGACCCTTATTGTCCTTGTTCGACTTGATCGCCTCGATCTCGTCGCCTGAACCACCATCGGGGTTGAGTTCGTTGATCTTGAGGCCGTACTTGGCCTTGAAATTCTCGATCAGTTCACCATAACCGCACCAGTCATGCGGCAGCGCGATCGTGGTGAGTTCGCCCTCGGCCTTGGCGGCGGCAACCAACTCGTCCATCGTGCCGGCCGAGGCAAAGCTGGTCGTGAAGGCGGTGGTCGACAGCAAGGTCGCCAGTGACAGGGCGACGGTGCGCGTAACGGATTTCATCTTCTATCTCCCGCAATCTGTAAGGGCCAGGCATGCATCGCTGCCGGACATGGTGCAGCCTTGAAACTGCGGGATGGCTTAGACCATACCGGCGATGACGCTTTCGTGAAGCGGCGATGGCAGTCGCGCGATAGCGTCCAGGCACGGGGACGCTTGGCGGGATGCCGTCGGTCGGTCTAGGATGCCGGCCGATTCCGCGCCCACTATCGCAACCACGGAAAGTCACCAGAATGACCGCCCCGCGCAAGGTTCTGTTCATTTCTGCCGATCAATGGCGGGGCGAATGCCTTTCCGCCCTCGGCCATCCGACTGTCAAGACGCCGCATCTCGATGCGCTCATCGCCGATTCAGAGTTGTTCAAGCGACACTACACGGTCACGGCTCCTTGCGGCCCGGCTCGCGCCAGCCTCAATACCGGCCTTTATCTGATGAATCATCGCTCCGGGCGGAACGGAACGCCGCTCGATGCGCGGCATACCAATGTTGCCTTGGAAGCGCGCAAGATTGGCCTGGACCCGACATTGCTGGGCTATACCGATACCAGCGCTGATCCGCGCGGCCGCCATCCGAACGATCCTGCGCTCAAGACCTACGAGGGTCCATTGCCTGGATACAAGCCGACCCTCATGTTCCCGGAATTCATGGCAGCCTGGATGAGCGACCTCAAAGCCAAGGGATACCAGTTCGAGGGACGCCACGACGTCTATCAGCCGAAGCCAGGATTCCAGAAGCCGGCGGATCGCGGTCATCGCTTCATTCCGACCTTGTTCAAGGCCGAAGACAGCGACACCAGTTTCATGGCCAACCGCATCCTAGACTGGCTCGGCGATCGGCAACATGATGACTGGTTCCTGCATTGTGTCTTTCTCCGTCCGCATCCCCCGGTGATCACGCCGGAACCATATCATGCGATGTACGATCCCAAGGATGTACCATTCCCCAAGCGCAAGGCGACGCCGGAGGAAGAAGCAAAACAGCATCCGCATCTCAAGGTCATGATCGAGAAGTTCGCCAAGCCGAACTCCTATGAGGAGCACAACCCGAACAATCTGGTGACGATGCCGGATCTGGAAGTTCGGCAGATGCGCGCCTGCTATTACGGCATGATGAACGAGGTCGATGACGCGGTCGGCCGCATCATCGCGCATCTGAAGAACACCGGCGAATACGACCATACACTGATCATTTTCACCTGCGATCATGGGGAGATGGGAGGCGATCACTATACCTGGGGGAAGGAAACCTATTTCGACCAGAGCTTTTCAATCCCGCTCATCATCCGCGACCCGCGTGACCTCGCCGATGCGACCCGCGGCACGGTGGTCGATGCCTTTACCGAGTCGGTCGACATCATGCCAACCATTCTCGATTGGCTGGGCGCCGAGATTCCGGCGCAGGTTGACGGTCGCTCCTTGATTGGTTTCCTGATCGGCGAGGCGCCGGCGCGCTGGCGTGAAGAAGCGCATATGGAACTCGACTTCCGCTCAGGTCCCTATGGCGGTATCGGTGCGGAACGCGCCTTTGGGCTGGAGACTCATGACTGCCAAGTGGCGATCATCCGCGGTCGACGCTGGAAATATGTGCATTTCGCCGCCCTGCCACCCTTGCTCTTCGATCTTGAGAACGATCCCGATGAGATGAACGACCTCGCCAAGGATCCGGCGCATGCCGGTGTCATGCTGGAAATGGCACAGAAGATGCTCTCCTGGCGTCTGCGTCACCAGGAGCATGTGTTGACCGATCTCCATAACGGCCCCAATGGCGTGGAGGACCGCGGGAGAAAGCAGAGGTAAAGCCCGACGCTGCCCCTTGCTCAGAAGGGCGTTGGATCGACGAAGCGCTTCACGACGTTCTCGGTCAGACGGCTGACATTGTTCTTGTAACCGTCATGAGCCAGGGACCCGCCATAGGAGATGGAGCCCGTCGAGAAGACCGCGCCACCGTTAGGCGTTTCGAAGAACATCATGTCACAGCGGACGCGCGGGTTGGTATCGCCATTGACCGCGGAATGGGTATGGTTCATTTCCTCATTCACCCAGTGATAGCTGTCCGGGAAATCCGTCGCCGCCGCCACAATGAGCGCATGGGGCGGCGTGCCGAGGCGTGTGTCGGCACGGTCGATTTCCCAGCCTGCAGCGCCACCACCCACGGTCCCGAAATCGCCGATCACCTCGTCGGCGCCGATGCCCTCGAACATGAAGCTGACGCGCGGGTCCTGGCTTTCGGGCGTGCGATGATAAGGCACGGATTCGACAAAGCCCTGCGCCGCGAAGGCATTGCCCACCAGCATGTTGGGTGGCCGTCCGTTGCGCGCCCAGAGGCCTGACATCTCGCCGGTGAAGCTCATGAAATACTCGCCTGATTCCGAAAACCAGGCGCGCATGCCATCCTCGGCGCGGCGATGCTCGATGACGCCAGGCAGGCCCGCATGATAGGCGATGCGCCAGTAGAAGCCGTTGGCGCCCATGTACATCAGGCGGCCGCCGCCATTGGTATAGGCCTGCAGGGCATCGAGCATCGCTTTCGAATAATATTCCGGGTGCGTCCCCGTCATCACGCAGCGATAGGGCCGCAGGCAGTCAACACCCTCGGCATGGAGATCGTCATCGGTGATGACGTCATAGGGAATCTTCTTCTTTTCCAACCAGTCGGTGAGATGCGTATCGGCGTTGAACTGCCACAGATCGGTCTTTGGCCGCATGTTGAGAATGGGCCGGAGATGTGACGAATAGCAGACGCCGCTACCGTCGCTATGCTCGTCATAGACCGAAAGTCCGAAACCTTCATGCTCCTCCAGATATTGGTCGACCGAGCTCATGGTAGCAAATTTGCAGCTGGAGAGTTCGTCGAACCACCAGCTGGAAATCATCTGCTGGTTGGCATAGGCGAGATAGCTGGCGGTCGGAATGAGAAGTGCGAGCGGCGCTGTCGCGGTCCCGCGTGCCGGCCGGACAAAGAACGGGATGTAGTCCTCGATCTTGCCTTCTGGCGTCTTCTGCCAGACATGGACGCAATAGACGCCGGAGCCAAGATCTGCCGGCACCGTCAGGGTAAAGTCGGTACGCCAGCCGCAATCATAGAGATCGTCATCGTGGAAATGGATGGCGCCGTAATGCTCCGGCTTCGACTGCCAGTTGAAATCCGAGGAATCCCAGTTCCATCCCGTCATGGCACGAGTCGGCAGATTGATGCTGCGGCCGTGATAGCGGTTGCCGGAGACGTCAGTGACCTTGACCGTCGACATGCCGCGCGAAAAATCCCAGGCGGCAACGACATATTGCGCAAGCTCAACATCGAGCGGCAGGTCGCGCAACCGTTCGATCTCAGCCGGCTTCAATGCCCTGCCTGAAACCCGCGGGCCGTCGATCTTGCCGTTGAAATGCGCCGAGGCGAACTTGTCGTCGTTCCACGCCGCGATCAGGAAACGCCCACCCTCGCCCATCGGCTCGGCCAGCATCTGGGTCTCGCTGACGGAACCAGGCATGCCGTGATAGGTCAGCATCATGTTGTGGCCGACGACGACCCGACCGGTACCTGAATCATAGACGGCATAGACTTCGTACCAATGCCGCGCGAGCATTTTGACACCGGTTGAAACCGGCGGGTTCTTGCCGGCGCGAAAAGCCAGACAGACCAGTTCGTCGATATAGAGCGCATAGCCGGAGCCGTTCGCAGCATCATAATTGCCGAGGATCGCCTGCGGCTTGCCATTGCCGGGCAGGGTCGGCCAGATCATCGCCTGGACGGTGAAATTGGGCAGGTCGAAGGGCTGGCGCGCCGTCACCCACATGTAAGAGCCAGCCAGAATCGGCTGGTGGCGTGCCGGATAGGTACCGTCAATCTCGCTGTCGACATTCTTCGACTTGAAACCGGGCCCCTCCGGGGAATCGTCGCCGCAGATCAAGCGCACCAGGCGGGCCTTGAACTTGCCCGGCATGGGCGCGCTGATCTTGAAATTGACCGCGTCACCGGGAAGGGCGCTCAGGCGATCGGAATAGCCGAGGATGCGTTCGCTCATGATATTGGCTGTCTCGTCAGAAGGGTGTGGTGATTCACTTTACCGGGCAGGGTTGACCGACGACTTCCTGCCAGCGGGCGCGGAAGCAGGCCCAGGCGGCAGCACCGTAATCGGTGAAGACCTCTCTCTCGCTGACCTCGACCGGCAGGCCGCGCCTGGGTGCCATGCGGCCAAGACGCCATTCCTTATAGGGCTTGGTACAGATGATGATGGTGCGGCCGCGCACAAAGCCCCAACGCAGCAATTGCAGCAGCTTCTGCAGATCGGCGCTGTACGGGCCGAATGGCGCCGCCTTGAACTGAGTTGCGAGTGCCGCGCTCTGAGCGCTCTGTGGATCGATCTTGATCATGTCTACCCCCGCCGGACACCGCCCCACGCGGTGCTTCACGCCCTATTTTCGGTGCGTATAACTATCATATAGGGCCATCAGGCCAGCTGTCGAGGAATCGGCTGGGCCGCCCTTTCCAGCCAGAAGGGCATTGGCCATCTCCTTGCCCAGCTCGACACCCCATTGGTCGAAGGGGTTGATGCCCCAAATGGTGGCAGCGACAAACACCTTGTGTTCGTAAAGAGCGATCAAGGCGCCCAGATGATAGGGATCGAGGATGGGCAGCAGGATGGTTGTCGAGGGGCGATTGCCGGCAAAGGTGCGATGTGGCGTCAGCGCCGCAATCGTTGCCGCATCACGGCCGGCTGCCTTCATTTCCGCGCCGACGGCTGCCGCAGATTTGCCGAAGGCAAGTGCTGCCGATTGTGCCAGGCCATTGGCAAACAGCATGTGATGCTGATCCGGGAAGGCCGAACGATCCCGCGCCACCAGGATGAAATCGCACGGCACCGGTTCCGAACCCTGATGCAGCATCTGGTGGAAAGCGTGCTGGCCATTGGTGCCGGCCTGCCCCCAGATCACGGGCGAGGTGTGCCAGGTGACCGGCGTACCTTGCCGCGTGACGGATTTGCCGTTGCTCTCCATCTCCAATTGCTGGAGGTAGGCTGGCAGGCGCCACAAATCCTGCGCATAGGGCAGGATCGCCTGCGCCGACATATGGCAGAAATCGCGATGCCATACCTGCAGCAGCCCAAGAATGACCGGCAGGTTCTGCGCCAGCGGCGCTTCCAGGAAATGCCGATCCATCGCTGCCGCACCAGCCAGCAGATCGCGGAACTTGTTTGGCCCCACCGCGATGATGATGGAAAGGCCGATGGCAGACCATAGCGAATAGCGCCCGCCAACCCAATCCCAGAAGCGGAACATGCGCGTGGGATCGATGCCGAATTCCTGCACCGCGGCAATGTTGGTCGAGACCGCGACGAAATGCCGGTCGACCGCGGCCTCGCCGAGCTTTTCCGCGAGCCATTTGCGCGCCGAGCGGGCATTGGCCATGGTTTCCGAGGTGGTGAAGGTCTTCGAGGCGATGATGAACAGGGTTTTTTCGGGATCGGCTTTGGCCAGCACCGCATCCAGATGAGCGCCGTCGACATTGGAGACAAAATCAAGCTGAAGCTTGCCGCCGATATCCGGCCGCAAAGCGTCGACAATCAGTGCTGGACCAAGGTCTGACCCGCCAATGCCGATGTTGATGATGTGTCGGATGCGTTTGCCTGTGGCCCCCTTGAAGGCGCCATGACGGATCTGGTCGGCGAAGTCAAACATCAGTTCGAGTTCCGCTTTCACCACTGGCGCCACATCCACACCGTCGATCTTGAATGTCAGGCCGTGGCCGCCATGCGCGGCGGAAGCCCGCAACGCCATGTGCAAGGCGGGCCGATCCTCGGTACTGTTGACCCGATCACCGCCAAAAAGGCCCGCGCGCGCCTCGTCCAGCTTCGCCTCATTGGCCAGACCGAGCAGCAAGCCCATAGTCACGTCGGTGACGCCGTTCTTCGAGTAGTCGAGCACGATGTCGCCGAACCGGATCGAGAAATTCCTGAAGCGCTCGGCATCGCCGGCAAAGAGTTCTGCCAGCGTGACGTTGCCAATCTTGGCCTGATGCGCCTCAAGCGCTTTCCAGGCTGGAAACAGAGTCGGATTTGTCATGTCACCACATCCGGCTGGGTGCGCCCAGACACACGTTTGATGCCGATGAGCTCTTCGGCGAGGTTGATGAAATCTGCCAGCGCCACCTGCGGCTCCAGATCGAGCACACCGGTCTTCGGCTCGAAACGTTCGAGATAGAGGCGCAGGGTGGCGCCCTCCGTCCCTGTGCCCGACAGGCGCAGCACAAGGCGGCCGCCATCGGAGAAGACGAGGCGGATGCCCTGACGTTCGCTGATCGAGCCATCGATCGGGTCCTGATAGCGGAAATCGTCGGCCAGCTCGATACGCCCGCGCTTATCTGCGCGACCCTGCAGATCGGGCAAACGTTGGCGCAAGGTATTGACGATCTCATTCGCGCGGTCACTGTCGACCGCCTCGTAATCGTGGCGCGAATAATAATGCCGACCGAAGCGCCGCCAATGCGCATCCATGATGGCCGGCACCGACTTCCCCGTCGCAGCCAGCAGGTCCAGCCAGAACAATACGGCCCACAACCCATCTTTCTCGCGCACGTGATCCGACCCGGTGCCATAGCTCTCCTCGCCGCACAAGGTGACGCGGCCGGCATCGAGGAGATTGCCGAAGAACTTCCAGCCCGTCGGTGTTTCAAAGCTCTCGACACCTAATTCGGCTGCCACGACGTCGGCAGCCCGGCTGGTCGGCATGGAGCGCGCCACGCCCTTGATGCCCTTGGCATAGCCCGGGATAAGCGTCGCATTGGCCGCCAGCACCGCGAGGCTGTCGCTCGGGCTGACCGCCAGCTTCGCGCCGACGATCATGTTGCGATCGCCATCGCCATCGGAGGCAGCGCCCAGCGCCGGGGCATCAGCGGCCCACATCCGCGCCATCAACTCTTCCGCATGGGCGGGATTGGGGTCGGGATGATGATTACCAAAATCGGTCTTCGGCACGAAATTGAGCAAGGATTGCGCCGAAGCACCCAGGCGCTTTGCCAGTATCTCTTCGGCATAGGGGCCGGTCACCGCATGCATCGCATCGAACAGCATCCGGTTGCCCTTGAGCCATGTGCGCATGCGGTCGAAATCGAACAGGCGCTCCATCAGCGTTGCATAATCGGCAACAGGATCGAAGATCTCGACGCTCATCGCGCCCAGCGTCTGTAGGCCTAGCCGATCGAGATCGATCTTGCCGGCACTTTCATCGAGGATGTCGTAGCCGGTCAATGTCTGCGACAGCTTGTACATCGCCTCGGTCAATGATTCCGGCGCAGGACCGCCATTGGTCGCATTGTATTTGATGCCGAAATCGCCATCCGGCCCGCCGGGATTGTGGCTGGCGGAGAGGATGATCCCGCCCTTGAGCCCGCGCTGGCGGATGAGGTTGCTGGCAGCCGGCGTGGAGAGGATGCCGCCCTTGCCGACCAGTACCTTGGCGATGCCGTGTGCCGCGGCCATGCGCAGGATGATGGCGCTGGCCTCGCGGTTGTAATAACGGCCATCGCCACCGAGCGCGATCGTCGCACCCTTCAAATCACCCACGGCATCAAAAATCGCCTGCACGAACATCGCCAGATAATGCGGCTCGGCAAAGCGGGTCACTTTCTTGCGCAGGCCCGAGGTGCCGGGCCGCTGATCGGTAAATGGCGGGCAGTTGATTCTCTGGACCGGTGCCGCCATCAAATTCATCCCTTTCGTGTTGCCATGATCTCATCGCGCGTGGTCGACACCGCGTTGGCATGGGCATCGAACCCTTCGTAGCGGGCCAGCGTTTCGGCCGCCTTGGCCAGACCCGGATAGCCGGCCGGCGTCACATGCGCCACGGTGGCACGCTTCATGTAGTCGGAGACCGAGAGCGGCGACATGGTCTTGGCCCAGCCGCTGGTCGGCAGCACGTTGTTGGGACCGATGACAAAGTTGGCCAGCGTATTGGAACTGTATTGGCCCAGCAGGATCTCGCCGGCATTGCGGATGGCGCCAAGATGCGCGTAAGGCTCCCTGGCGTGGATCATCAGATGTTCGGGGGCATAGTCGTTGACGAAGTCATAGGCGCTTTGCATATCCGGCGTGAGCACGATGCCGCCGCGTTCCGACGACAACACGGTCATCGTGTAATCGATCCGTGTCTCGCTCATCTTCGCAAAGAAGCCCGGAATCGCTTTGAGCGCCGCCTCCGCCACGGCGCGCGATGGTGTCACCAGGAAGCCCGACGAATCCGGGCCATGCTCAACCTCGACCAGAAGATCGAGGGCAGCGAGGCGACCATCCGCCGTTTCATCGGCCAGGACCAAGGCTTCCGAGGGACCGGCCAGCATGCCGGGATCGATTCGGTCCGCGAGCAGCTTCTTGGCGGCGAGCAGATAGGGGCTGCCCGGCCCCACAATCTTCAGGCAGCGCGGTACACTTGCCGTGCCATAGGCGGCAGCGGCAACCGCCTGCGCACCACCGACCCGGTAGACTTCCGTGACGCCGGCGAGCTTGGCGGCGACCAGGGTTGCAGCATCGGCGCGACCATCGGCACCCGGCGGTGTCAGCATGACGACGCGCGGCACACCCGCGACCACAGCCGGAATCGCCGTCATCAGCGCCACTGAGGGGAATGACCCCTTGCCGCGCGGCACATAGCAGGCGACGGAATCGATTGGGGTCCACCGTTCGCCGGCAAAGACGCCGGGGCGCATTTCCTTCAGCCACATTTCTTCCGGCCGCTGCGCCTCGTGATAGCGACGGATATTGTCGGCGGCAAATTTCAGCGCCTCCATCACCTCGGCCGAGACGTGCTTCTCCGCCCAGTCGAAATCCTCGGGTGGCGTATGGATCCGGGCGAAGCTCTGCGGCGCGCCGTCGAAACGCTGGGCACAACGAACAAGGGCCGCGTCGCCCTCGGCAGCGACCGCGCTGATGATGGGCTTCACGGCATCGATGAAACCTTGCAGATCCTCCTCGGAACGCACTTTCAGCCGGGCAATGGCGGCTTGGTCCATTTTGGCCAGTTCATGGAGGCGCACGGCACGGTCGGTCATGTGGGGGAAGGTCCGGATAGTCGAGCATCGCTCAGGTTGAGACAGCAGCTTAGCCAAGGGATGTATTGGCTTTCCACCCTGAAAGCAATGCAGTGCAGCAAAAGTCCAGGAGATGCCAAATTCGCCACAAAAGCGCGCATTTTGGTCTGCGACTACGCGGCAAAAAAAAGCGCCCAACCGCAAAGAGGGAGCGGTTGGGCGCTGGGCCGAGATCAGCGGGGGTTCCCTTTCGGGGGGTAGGTCCGGCTGGGGTCACCAAAATCGGCCGACCAGTTAGCAACGTCAGTAAAAAGGCCTGGCAAACAAGGGTCGTTCCGGAGAAGCAAATCGACGCACGCTACACCACCATCGAGAGCCTGGGCCGCGAGAACGCCCATCGAGAGCGCAGCAGCGCCCGTGATCGGAAGGCAAGGCGGGAACGCCAAGTCAGGCGAGAATGGTCAGACAAGGTCGGGGAACCGAGCCAGGCTGGTGCCATCGCAACGCAAATGACCCACATCACCAAGGCTGTGCCGACAAGCGTTTCAATCATTGTCGAGGTCCTTTCCCCTGGGCGCATAGCCGGGCGGCCACCGAAAGGACCACCCAATTTCTCTGGCCCAAGGTAGGCCTGGCCGTGGGCGCTCGCCCCCGACAAGCCGGTGATCTGCGGGACAAGACTGTGACCCGATAAATTGTATTTTATTACAATTACTTAGGAGACGCCTTGCCTGACCGGGGAAATACCGGTAGGTGAAGCCCGATATGGATGGGCACATGCCCGCGCACCCAACCCGTGGCATGCCGCGAACCGAGTGCGCGACATCCCGGATCACTTCAGGACTGCAGTAAATGAGCAAGAGCCAGCCGCGTGTCGGCATCGTCAGCCTGGGCTGCCCCAAGGCGCTCGTGGATTCCGAACGCATCCTCACCCAGCTCCGGGCCGAGGGCTACGATATCTCGGACTCGTACGCCGGGGCGGATGTCGTCATCGTCAACACCTGTGGCTTCCTGGATTCCGCCCGCACCGAGAGCCTTGATGCGATCGGCGAGGCGCTGCATGAAAACGGCAAGGTGATCGTCACCGGCTGCCTCGGCGCCACCCCCGACCTCATCCGCGAGCAGCATCCCAAGGTCCTCTCCATCACCGGGCCGCAGCAATATGAGAGCGTGGTGAGCGCAGTCCATGACGTGATCCCGCCAAAGCACGATCCGTTCTACGATCTGGTGCCGCCCGCCGGACTCAAGCTCACGCCGCGCCACTATGCCTATCTGAAGATCTCCGAAGGTTGCAACAATCGCTGCACCTTCTGCATCATCCCGAGCTTGCGCGGCGATCTCGCCTCGCGGCCGGCGCGCGAAGTGCTGATCGAGGCCGAGAATCTGGTGAAGTCGGGCGTCAAGGAACTACTGGTGATCAGCCAGGACACAAGCGCTTACGGCGTGGATATTAGATATGCCGAGAGCAAGTATCAGGGCCGCATGGTCAAGGCGAAGTTCCTCGACCTCGCCCGCGAACTCGGTTCGCTCGGCGCCTGGACGCGGCTCCATTACGTCTATCCTTATCCGCATGTCGACGATGTTATTCCGCTGATGGCGGATGGCTTGATCCTTCCCTATCTCGACATCCCCTTCCAACATGCCAGCCCGAAGATCCTCAAGGCGATGAAGCGTCCCGGCAATCAGGAAAAGGTGCTGGAGCGGATCAAGGCATGGCGCGAAATCTGCCCTGACCTCACCATTCGCTCGACCTTCATCGTCGGCTTCCCGGGTGAGACGGAAGAAGATTTCGAGTTCATGCTGGATTGGCTGGAGGAAGCGGAGCTCGACCGCGTCGGCTGCTTCAAATACGAGCCGGTCGACGGCGCCAAGTCCAATGATCTCGGCCTCGAACAGGTCGATGAGGATGAGAAGCATGACCGCTGGGACCGCTTCATGGAATCCCAGCGCCTGATCAGCGAAAAGCGCATGCAGCGCAAGGTCGGCCGCACGATGGATATCCTGATCGACGAGGCCGACAAAGTGCAGGCGATTGGCCGCTCCTCGGCCGATGCGCCGGAAATCGACGGCCAAGTCTTCGTCTCCAATCTCGGCAAAAAGCGCCTCAAGGCCGGCGACATGGTCAAGGTGAAGATCGACCGCGCCGAGGATTACGACCTCTGGGGATCGCTGATCGGCTAGCTTTTGCTTGATCTGATTGTCAGTCCTATCTGCCCCCGCTAGGTTGATCCCGGTTCACGAGATCACGGGGTGGGGGACGAGATGGACGAGGCAGAATTCCAGCGCAAGAAGGCCGAAATGGGGCCCTGGTACTGGTGGGGCATCCAGACCTTCTTCAAATGCAAATTCGACGAGAACCCGGCCAATTGCGACATCGCTTTGGTCGGCGTCCCGCATTCCTCCGGCAACGGCTCAACCGAGCGCGACCAGCATCTGGGGCCACGCGCGGTGCGCAATGTCTCTGGCTGGTACCGCCGCGGCCATCAGAAATACGGCATCGTGCCGTGGGAATCGGCGCGCATCAACGATCTGGGTGATGTGCCCTTGCCCCATGCCATGGTCAACGATATCTGCGTCAAGGATATCGAAGGCTTCTACAAGCGTCTCGACCGCTCCGGCACACGGCCGGTCTCGATCGGCGGCGATCATGCCATCACCGGCCCGATATTGAAGGCGCTGGCCGGCAAGGACGCCAATCTCACCCAGGGGCGCAAATGCGCGCTCCTCCATTTCGATGCGCATCGCGACGATTACGAACACATTCCCCACTGGCTGGGAGCCGAGCGCTCAGCGGCCCATTGGGCGGCCTATACCGTGGTCGCGCAGCATGTCGATCCGGCGCATAGCGTGCAGCTCGGCATGCGCGGCAATCCGATCCGGCCACGCGCCGATCTCAATTTCAGCAAGCTCGGCTATCGCCTGATCCCGGCCGACGAATTCTTCGAGATCGGCATCGAAAAGACGATCGAGATCATCCGCTAGCGGGTGGGTGACATGCCGCTCTACATCACCTTCGATCTTGACGTGCTCGATCCGGCCGATGCGCCGGCCGTCTCCAACCTTGAGCCTTTGCATGAAGGCCTGCGCGCCTCGCAGATCGTCAAGATCTTCCATGGCTTGCGCGGCATGAACATCATCGGCGGCGATATCGTCTGCATGATCCCCACCAAGGATAATCCCAACAACATCACCGCCATGAACGCGATGGCGATCATGTTCGAGATGGTGGCGCTCATCGCCGACCGGATGGAGCAGGCGAAAAAGGGGTAGTATTCTGAGCCGTCGCCTCTTGTCGGCGTGTGCACTCGCTTTTAAGAATACATCATGCTCCGCAAGGTTTTCTGGGAAGATCCCTATCTCACGCATCTCGACACCGAGATCGCGACAGTCGATGGCCAGGACGTCACCTTGGCGGCAACGGTCATCTATGCCTTCTCCGGCGGGCAGGAGAGCGACGCCGGCTTCATAGGCGGCCAGCCGGTTTTGGTCGCCAAGAAGGTGGGCGCTGACATCGTCTATACCCTGCCCGCTGGCCACGGCCTGGCGGTTGGCGACAGGGTTGCGACCGAGATCGACTGGGAGCGCCGCTACCGCCTGATGCGGCTCCATTTCGCCGCCGAAATCGTGTTGGAGATCGTCTATCGCGACCTGGGGCCGATCGAAAAGATCGGCGCCCATATCGCCGCCGACAAGGCACGCATCGACTTTGCGCGCGCTTTTCCGGTCACAGCAGAACTGCCAGCCCTGCTGGCGCACGCCAGCGCGATCATCGACGCCGACCTCCCGATTACCCGCGCCTTCAGCGATGAAGCGACCGGCCGCCGCTTCTGGCAGGTAACGGGCTTCAATTCCGTGCCGTGCGGGGGCACGCATCTGCGCCGTACCGGAGAAGTTGGCGCAATCGCCCTAAAGCGCCGCAACATCGGCAAAGATAAAGAAAGGATCGAGATTATGCTGGACGGACACTCATAATAGTTGTGTCATCTTCAGAACATTTCGTCGAGCCCCACAGAGAAGATCATGCATAACAAACTGCTTGTCCTGGCCGCACTCCTCACCCTGACCGCTTGCGCACCCCAATCCAACTCCACGACGGTCAACGAAGCCGCCGACAGCCCGCCCTATGAAATGATGAAAGATCAGGTAATAGAGGCCAAGATGGAGAGCTATTTCAAAGCCGCCATCAAGACTTGCCCGCTGAAGAGCGAGGCAGAGCTTTTACCCTGTGCTCGCAGCAGGATCATTCAAGTTTGGCCCAAGGGAGGTCTCGCGGCGCCACACTGCGCCAGCCGTTCAGATC
>NZ_CAMDRA010000028.1 GCF_945906275.1 Dongia mobilis | reverse complement strand
ATCGCGGTCGCCCGCGACCTGCTGCCCCAGCCAGGGCAGGACCTTGAAAGAATAGAGGTCGTAGAGCTTGGCAAGGGCGGGGAGTCCGACATGGCTGAACTCCAGGCACAGGAAACGCCCGCCGGGCCGCAAGACCCGATAGGCCTCTTCAAGGGCGCGTTGCTGACGCCCGACATTGCGCAGGCCGAAAGCGATCGTATAGCTGTCGAAGCGCATCTCCTCGAAGGGCATATCCTCGGCATTGCCGCTCACCCAATCGAGCCCGCTGAGGATGCCCTTGTCGATGGCCCGGTCGCGCCCGACTACAAGCATGGCCGGGGTGAGGTCGCATACGGTCACATGGGCGCTGGGTTGCCGTTCCAGGATGCGAAAGGCGATATCGCCGGTACCACCGGCCACGTCGAGACTGTTCCAGCCCGGTCGCGGGTTCAGCCAGTCGAGCATGGCCGACTTCCACAGGCGGTGGACGCCCCCCGACATGAGGTCGTTCATGAGGTCGTATTTGCCGGCGACCGAGGAGAACACACCCTGGACCAGGGCGGCCTTCTGCCCGGCCTCAATGCGGCGGAAGCCGAACCAGGTACTGTCCTGGCCGTTGGTATCTGGATCGTGCGAATTTTCGACCGGCATGTTTCTTTCCCGTTTGGCCGGGACTTTAACCGGTGCGGCCGGCTGTTACCAGTCTTTGCAGATCAACGACTTGACGTTCCCGGTGCCACCCATTACCGCTAGCCGCCATGCCTGAATTACCTGAAGTCGAGACGGTTTGTCGCGGCCTGGCGCTGAAGCTCCTGGGCCGGCGCCTCGCGGCCGTGGAACAGCGCCGGCCCAATCTGCGCTTCCCCTTGCCACCGGATTTCGTGGCACGCCTCACCGGCCGGCGGATCGAGGCCATCCGGCGGCGGGCTAAATACATCATCATCGAACTCGATGACGGGATGGTCTTGTTGGTCCATCTCGGCATGTCCGGATCGATGGTGGTGAACGAAAGGCGCCCGGCTTTGCTCGACCGGCACGACCATGTCGTCTTCGACATCGACAACGGCACCTGCGTCCGCTTTAACGATGCGCGCCGCTTCGGCCTGATGGATCTGGTGAGTGCCGCGGAATTGGATCATCACAAGCTCATCCGCGGGCTGGGGCTGGAACCGCTGTCGCGCGATTTCGACGGACCTGCCCTCGCGGCCATGCTCAAGGGCCGCAAGACCCCGGTCAAGCTCGCCATCATGGACCAGCGCCTGGTGGTGGGAGTGGGCAATATCTATGCATCCGAAGCCCTGTTCCGCGCCGGGATCAGTCCGAAGCGCTTGGCCGGCACCATTCAGGGCGAGCGTGCAGCGAAGCTCGCAGCGGCAATCAAGACAGTGTTGAAGGAAGCCATCAAAGCAGGCGGCTCCTCCTTGCGGGACTATGTCCAGGCGAATGGCGAACTCGGCTATTTCCAGCATCTCTGGAAAGTCTATGACCGCGACGGCGAACCGTGCCGCATCTGTGGCGGTCCGATCCGGAAGATCACCCAGGGTGCCAGGTCGACCTTTTATTGCCCCAAGGATCAGCGGTAGCAGTCAGTCACCCGGCCTCGGTTCCCGGCCGCCATCTCATGACAGATCCGCGTCTTTCTCGTGACGCCCCCAAGAAATCATTTGCAAATTCGCTCCCGCGCAAGCGGCGTCATCATCCTGCAACGGATATGTCGTTAAGAGCGGGGCCAGTTAGAAGCAGCCCTGCGAGTCGAAGCAACCGACATGAACGCGATGTCCGAAATAGCGAATGACACGGTGCGTTACCGGGCGATCTTCATCTCCGACGTGCATCTCGGCACGCGCGGCTGCAAGGCGCAGTACCTGCTCGATTTCCTGAAACACAACGAAGCGGACTATGTCTACCTGGTGGGCGATATCATCGATTGCTGGCGTCTGTCCAAGGGCTGGTTCTGGCCGCAAAGCCACAACGATGTGGTACAGAAACTGCTTCGCAAGGCACGCAAGGGCACGCAGGTGATCTATGTGCCGGGCAATCATGACGAACCATTGCGCGACTATGACGACCATGCTTTCGGCGATGTGCAGGTGATGAACGAAGCGGTGCATGTCACCGCCGATGGCAAGCGACTGCTCATCATCCATGGCGACGCCTTCGACGGCATCATGCGCTATGCGCCCTGGCTGGCACGGCTCGGTGACTCCGCCTACACAATTGCTCTGGCGCTCAATCAATGGTTCAACCGCGCCCGCCATGTCATGGGCTATCCCTATTGGTCTCTCTCCGCCTATCTCAAATCGCGGGTCAAGGATGCGGTGAAGTTCATCGGCGATTTTGAACATACGGTGGCGGCCGAAGCCAAGCGGCGCGGATTCGACGGTGTCGTGTGTGGCCATATCCATCAGGCGGCACTGAAGGAAATCGACGGGATCATCTACGCGAACGATGGCGACTGGGTGGAAAGCTGCACGGCCCTGGTCGAGCATCGCGATGGGCGATTGGAAATCATCGAATGGGCGAGCAGCCGGCAATTGTCGATGCTGACGCCGGCCCTCGCACCGGCGGTTCCGGCCAAGATGGCGCTGAAATGACCCGCTCGCTCAACATCGCCATTGTCACCGATGCCTGGGCACCGCAGGTCAACGGCGTCGTGCGCACGATCGGCCGCACCATGGATGAGTTGCAGCAGGCAGGGCACCGCCCGACCATCATCTCGCCGCAATCCTTCCGCTCGGTGGCATGCCCGACCTATCCCGAGATTCGACTGGCTCTGTTTCCCTATCGGCGTATGGCGGCAAGGCTTGACGCCCTGGCGCCCAATGCCATCCATATCGCGACCGAGGGGCCGCTCGGCCTGGCGGCGCGGCGATATTGCCTGCGTCGCGGGCTACCCTTCACGACCGCCTACCACACGCGCTTTCCAGAGTATGTCGCGGCCCGCTTTGGCCTGCCCTTGCAGTTGACCTATGCCTGGCTACGTCGATTCCATGGCGCCGCACAGGCCACGATGGTGGCGACGCCCTCGATCGAAGCCGATCTCCGCAATCGCGGCTTCCTGCACATCAAGCGCTGGTCGCGCGGTGTCGATACGAGACTGTTCCGGCCCCGCCAACTGGCCAATGAAACGCCGCCGCTTGCCGACCTGCCGCGGCCGATCCATCTTTACGTCGGGCGCCTTGCCATCGAGAAAAATGTGGAGGCCTTTCTGAGCCTCGATCTGCCCGGCAGCCAGGTCGTGATCGGCGACGGACCGCAACATGCGGAGCTCAAGAATCAATTCCCCAAAGCGATCTTCCTTGGCCAGAAGGTCGGTGAGGATCTGGCTCAGCTCTATGCCGCCGCCGATGTCTTCGTCTTTCCCAGCCTTACCGACACATTCGGTTTGGTGATCCTGGAAGCGTTGGCCTGCGGCGTTCCGGTGGCAGCTTTCCCGGTCGCGGGGCCACGAGACATTCTGCGCGAAGGCGTCTCCGGTGCTCTCGATCTGGATCTTGGCCGAGCCATCAAGCGCGCGCTCAGCATTCCGCGTGCGGGGTGCCGGGCTGAAGCGGAGCGCTTCTCCTGGCGTGCGGCCACAGGGCAGTTCCTGGCCAATCTCGTTCTGGTGCCGGCACGTCTCTTCGGCTGACCCGCCTAGACCGTCGCCAGAATACGCAGCGTGTGGCGGGCGATCATCAACTCCTCGTCGGTCGGAATCATCAGTACGCGCGGTCCTTCGAGGCGGGCGCTGATGTCAAACTGCCGTGCCTTATTGGCAGTTTCGTCGATAGCTAGTCCGAGCCAGCCGGAGCTATCAACGATGCGGCGGCGGACATCGGCAGCGTTCTCGCCAATGCCGGCCGTGAAAACCAAGGCATCCAAGCCGCCGAGAACGGCCGCCAGCGCACCGATCCCCTTGGTGATGCGATAGACGAAATGATCCAAGGCAAGGCGGGCCATGGGATCGCTGCTTGCCTCAAGGACACGCACATCGTTGCTGATCCCGGACAGGCCCTTGAGGCCGCATTGATGGTAGAGAAAATGCTCGATGCTGGCGGCATCCATTCCCTTCTCGCGCATGAGATAGAGCACGACGCCGGGGTCGATGGCGCCCGGGCGGGTCCCCATCGGAATGCCGTCGAGGGCAGTAAAGCTCATGGTACTGTCGATGCTGCGCCCGACCTTCAGCGCGCAAAGTGAACAGCCATTGCCGAGATGCGCCACAATGATGCGGCCTTGCGCCACCGCCGGCGCCAGATCCGGCAGGAGCTGCGCGATATACTCATAGGAAAGCCCGTGAAAACCGTAGCGCCGCACGCCTTCGCGATAGAGAGCGTCGGGAATGGCGAAACGGTCGGCAAGGTCACCATGGCCGCGATGGAAGGCGGTATCGAAACAGGCGATTTGCGCGAGGTCCGGCCGCCGCCGCTGCCAGGCGAGAATGGGGGCCAGATTCTTGGGCTGATGAAGGGGCGCCAGCGGGGTGAGAGCGGTGATGCGGGCCAGGACACGATCGTCAATGCGGACGGGTCCGGCGAAATCTGCCCCGCCGTGAACCACCCGGTGGCCGATGGCGATGAGCGGGCCGCCCATTGCCGCTGAGCCGGAAGGCCCTTCGAGCCAGTCGCCAACGATCTCCTGCGCAGCTTCGACGCTGGCAATCGTTTCTGGCGCGAATATCTGCTCTGCCAGCGTCTCGCCAGCACCATTGCGGATGATCAGGCGTGGCTGGCTGCAGATTCCCTCCAGCAGGCCGACGACGCGGCGCTCCAGATCACCGGCACGCTCGGCAAAGGCCTGGAACTTGATGCTGGACGAACCGGCATTGATGGCGAGGATGATCTGCTGCATGCGGTCGATCCTAGGCCATGACAGCGAGCCGCTGGCAAGGGCCAATGTGGGAACGAGTCCCATGCCAGGTGCCAACCTCGCCCTGGTGCGGCCATCTATCAGCTTGGCCGGGTCTCGGCTAGGATGGCGGAATGCGAATCACGACCAAACTCGACCCCAATTCATGGCCGCATGCAGCGGCGGCTCACAAAGTCCTGCTGGCCCTGGCCAAGGCCGGCGGCGAGGGGCGCTTTGTCGGTGGCTGCGTGCGCGACGGATTGCTCGGCCGCCCGGTCCGCGATCTTGATATTGCCACCAACATGGCGCCGGAGGCAGTCATCGCCGCGCTGGCTGCGGCCGATCTCAAATCGGTACCGACCGGCATCAAGCACGGCACCATCACAGCCATCGCCGACCATGTCGGGTTTGAGGTCACGACCCTGCGCCACGATGTCGAAACCGACGGCCGGCATGCGGTGGTGGCCTTCACCGACGATTGGCAGCAGGACGCGGCAAGGCGCGACCTCACCATGAATGCACTGTTCTGCGATGCGGACGGGCACCTTTACGACTATTTCGATGGCTTTGCCGATCTGCAGGCGGGGCGTGTCCGCTTTGTCGGCGATCCGGCGCAACGCATGGATGAGGATTACCTGCGCATCCTGCGCTTCTTTCGATTTCATGCCGACTATGCAACCGGGCCCTTCGACCCGGCGGCAATCGCCGCTGCGACGGCGCGGCGCGGGGAGTTGAAGCGCCTATCCGGCGAGCGGCTGCGGCAGGAAACGCTGAAACTCCTCACCGCCAGGCGCGGTGTCGAGGTCTGGGGCGATATGCTGCGGCGCGATTTTGCCGAGAGCTATCTCCCCTGGGCCACGACACAGGACCGTTTGATCAAGGTGGCCGCCTTGGAGGTGGAACTTGGGATCACGCCCGATCCGGTGCGACGCCTGGCTTCCCTCACCGTGACCGGGAGCGGGTCGGCGATTGCCGAGACGCTGAAGCTCTCGAACGCCGAGCGCGATCGATTGACGATGGCGACCGGAGCGCGGCCTGACTTCAATGTCTCCGACGCGCATCTGGTGCGTCGCCAGATCTATGATCTTGGCAATGCCCGCGCCCTCGACCTCCTCTTGATGGATTGGGGCGCCACGGAACCCGACAGCGATTGGCGGTGTGCCTTCGATATCATCCAGAGCTGGCCACGGCCGAACTTCCCCCTGGCCGGCCGCGATCTCATTGCCTTGGGCCTCACGGCCGGCCTCGATCTCGGCGCCAGACTTGCCGAGATAGAAGCCTGGTGGATCGCTGGCGACTTCGCCGCCGACCGCGAGGCATGTATCGATCGGGCGCGAAATTTGCTGGCGTCCTAGGGCCAGATCACTTCCGGTGGCAGTGACATCAGGATGGCTTCGGTGTTGCCACCGGTCTTCAGGCCGAAGGTCGTGCCGCGGTCATAAAGCAGGTTGAATTCGACATAGCGGCCGCGGCGAATCAACTGCTGGCGTCGTTCTTCCGGTGACCAGGGCTTGTCCATGTTCCGCCGCACGATCTGTGGATAGATGTCGCGGAATGCCCGACCGACCGACTGGGTGAAACCGAAATCACGTTCCCAGCTGCCGGTATTGTGCTGGTCGTAGAAGATACCGCCCAGGCCGCGCGGTTCATTACGATGCGGCAGGAAGAAGTAGTCGTCGCACCATTTTTTGAAGCGCGGATAGTAGCTGGCATCCTGCGCGTCGCACGCCGATTGCAGGGCGCGATGAAACAGGAGGGCATCTTCGGCATGCGCTTCCGGAAACATCGGCGTGAGATCGGCGCCGCCGCCGAACCAGGCCTTGGATGTCACGATGAGGCGCGTGTTCATATGAACCGCCGGTACGTGGGGCGAGCGCATATGGGCAACGAGGCTGATGCCGCTCGCCCAGAAGGCGCCATCCTCTGCCGTCCCGGGAATCTGTTGCCGGAACTCCGGCGAGAAGGTGCCGAACACGGTCGAGATGTTGACGCCGACTTTCTCGAACAAGCGGCCCTTCATGACGGACATGGTGCCACCGCCACCACCCTCGCGTTCCCAGTTCTTGCGGGCGAAGCGGCCAGGCCCGGACCCTTCGGGCAGGTTGGGATGCGCGGTGAACGCGTCTTCGAGATCCTCGAAACTGCGGCAGATTTCGTCACGCAGGGTCTGGAACCAGGCCCGCGCCTGTTCCTGGAAGTCGGCGGGGCTGGGTGACTGGTCGCTATAGGGAATCATGAAAGGTCCGAAAATCCGGTTTGGCGGAGAGCCTCCGCGGTGACGATGGCGGCGGCGATGGCGACATTGAGCGATCTCATGCCAGGGCGCAACGGGATGACCAGGCGATGATCCGCTGCGGCATGCACCGAATCAGGGACACCGCTCGATTCGCGCCCGACCATGACACTGTCATCCGACCGGTAGGCGAAATCATGATAGGGCGAAGCGGCCTTGGTGGAGAGCAGCAGCAGGCGCCCGGCCAGCAAGGGGTTTTCGGCGCGCCAGGCCTGGTAGGCTGTCCAGGATGCATGCCGATGGAGTTCGACTTCAGCCAGATAATCCATGCCGGCGCGCTTCATGCGCCGGTCGTCGAAGACGAAGCCGCAGGGGAGAATGACGTCAACGGCGAGATTCCAGCAGGCGGCGAGGCGCAAAAGTGTTCCGGTATTCTGGGGAATGTCCGGCTCGAACAAGACCAAGCGCATGATTCGGTTATACTTTCGGCAATCATATGAGGTTGCAGGACCACTGTCCCTGCCTTGCAAATCAAGCGGAAATGTTTATACCCTTGGCACGGTTAAGGGGGAATGCCGGGATCCGTCGGGTCGCGGCCGGGATAGGGACGGGATGTTGTCCTTATGCGGCGTTCTGTCGCGTCTCAGGCCTGCGGTCGGTTTCGGGTGCCATGGTATAAACCCCAGATAATTTTGGGTATTCGAGCTTGTCTGCGTTCCCAGAGCCGCCCTTCCACGCGGTGATAGGCGCGGGCACGCTTCTCTTGCCGGAGGGACAAGACATATGGCGGATCACGCGCAATCGCCGAGCGAACAAGGCACGCGGCGCGACTTTCTCTTTTTGACTGCAGCATCGGTGACCGCCTTTGGCGCGGCTTCCGCTGTGTGGCCGTTTGTCAGCAGCATGAACCCGTCCAAGGACGTGCTAGCGCTGTCGTCGATCGAGGTCGATGTCGGGCAGGTGGCCGAGGGTCAGGCGATTACGGTCAAATGGCGCGGCAAGCCAGTCTTCATCCGGCACCGTACCGCGGACGAGATCGCGTTGGCGGTGAAAGACGATGCCGCCGACATGAAGGATCCGCAGAAGGACGAAGTCCGTGCCCAAAAGCCGAAATATCTGGTCATGGTCGGTGTCTGCACCCATCTCGGCTGCGTGCCGCTGGGGCAGAAGGATGCCGAGCCCAAGGGCGAGTTCGGCGGTTGGTATTGCCCCTGTCACGGCTCGCAATACGACACGTCCGGCCGTATCCGCAAAGGTCCCGCGCCGATCAATCTGGAGGTTCCGGCCTACCAGTATCTGAGCGATACCGTCGTCAAGATCGGCTGAGGGAGCGCGAAAGATGAGTGCCAATTTCAAGAATCCGGTCGTCCGTTGGATCGACCATCGCCTGCCGATCTTCACCTTCATGCATCACGAAGCCAACGAGTATCCGACCCCGAAGAACCTCAGCTACTGGTGGAACTTCGGCTCTCTCGCCGGTTTCATGCTGGTGGTGATGATGGCGTCGGGCATTTTCCTCGCCATGCAATACACGCCGCATGTCGATTATGCCTTTGATTCCGTCGAGCGCATCATGCGCGACGTCAATTACGGTTGGCTGCTGCGCTACATCCACATGAACGGCGCGTCGATGTTCTTCATCGTCGTCTATATCCACATGTTCCGCGGCCTCTATTTCGGATCCTACAAGGCACCGCGCGAATTGTTGTGGCAGATCGGCGTCGTCATCCTGCTCCTCATGATGGCCACTGCCTTCATGGGCTATGTGCTGCCCTGGGGCCAGATGAGCTTCTGGGGTGCCACCGTCATCACCAACTTGTTCTCGGCCCTGCCGGTGGTTGGCGAATCCATCGTGACGCTGCTCTGGGGCGGTTTCTCGGTCGACAACCCGACCCTCAACCGCTTCTTCTCGCTCCACTACCTGCTGCCCTTCGTGCTGCTGGGCGTGGTTGTGCTGCACGTTGTCGCCTTGCACCGCTTCGGGTCCAACAACCCGATCGGCATCGACACCAAAGGCCCGCAGGACAGCATCCCCTTCCATCCCTATTACACGGTGAAGGATCTGTTCGGCCTCGGCGTGTTCATGATCTTATTCGCCTACTGGGTGTTCTATGCCCCGGTGACCTTGGGCGATCCGGACAATTTCATCCCGGCCAATCCGCTCTCGACCCCGCAGCACATCGTGCCTGAATGGTACTTCCTGCCATACTACGCGATCCTGCGCTCGATCCCGGACAAGCTGATGGGCGTCATTGCCATGTTCGCCTCGATCCTGGTCCTGTTCGTGCTGCCCTGGCTCGATCGCTCGCCGGTCCGCTCCGGCCGCTATCGTCCGGCCTTCAAGTGGTTCTTCTGGATGCTGGTGTTCGATTGCGCGATCCTGACCATCTGCGGCAAGAATGCCCCGGACTGGATCTGGTCACCGCTCTCGTTCAGCATCGGACCCGATGTTGGTCAGGCCGGTGTCAGCATCATCACCATGGGTCAGTTGGCCACGACCTATTACTTCGGCTACTTCCTGGTGATCCTGCCGCTGCTCTCGATCTTCGAGCGCGCCTTACCGGTTCCCCTCTCAATCTCACGCCCGGTGCTTGGTGCCGGCGGCGCGCATGCCGCTATCGCCCAACGTTCGCCTAAGCCGATGGAGAAGCTCTGATGAGCGCAAAGTCACTGCTCCTCAAGGGCATCACCGCATTGGTCGGTGTCACCGCCGTGCTGTTCGTGGCGGCGACGCCGTTCCACGAAGTGCATGTGGAGAAGGAATCCTGGTCCTTCCAGGGCTTCTTCGGCAAGTTCGACCGCCCGCAGATCAAGCGCGGCTTCAAGGTTTACAAGGAAGTCTGCTCGGCCTGCCATTCCCTGAATCTCGTCTCCTACCGCAGCCTGCAGGATGTCGGCTTCTCGGAAGCCGAGGTGAAGGAAATCGCCGCGTCGGTCACCGTCATGGATGGCCCGAATGATGATGGCGAGATGTTCGAACGTCCGGGCAAGCCGTCCGACGCGTTCAAGGCGCCATTCGCCAACGAACAGGCGGCGCGCGCCAGCAACAACGGCGCCCTGCCGCCGGATCTGTCGCTCATCTCCCGCAGCCGCGGTGGGAAGGGTTTCGGCGCCTATGAAGGGGCCGATTACATCCACGGCGTTCTGGTCGGCTACAAGGAGCCGCCGGCGGATTTCAAGCTGAACGACGGCATGAACTACAACATCGGCTTCGCTGGCCATCAGATCGCGATGCCGGCGCCGCTTGCTGAAGATGGCGTCACCTACGAAGATGGTACGAAGGCCACGATCGAGCAGATGTCGCGCGACGTCTCGGTGTTCCTGACCTGGGCCGGCGAGCCGAACTATGAGAACCGGCTGCATACAGGCTTGAAGGCGATGCTGTTCCTGATCGTGTTCACGCTCATCGCCTACGCTGCCAAGCGGAAGATCTGGGCCAGAATTCACTAGGCCGAACGATCAGCAGCGCCGCCCACTTGGCGCAGGGTAAAAAGAAACGCCGTCCCGGTCACCCGGGACGGCGCTTTTTTTTGACCCGAGCCGATCGCAAACGTGAATTGCGCTCCTGTCACGCTGGAACCTTCATAGTCCATCCCGGCGTTTACCGAGTCGTTGATCTACGTTATGAACGAGTTCAACTCGGATGGGAGAGAAGATGCCGCCGGCTTTGGAGGTGCAGAACCCGGTCCCAGCAATCACCGGCATCGATCATGTGCTGGTTGGCGTTCGGGATCTCGCCGCCGCTTCTGCGCGCTGGGAGCGGCTGGGTTTCCACCTGACGCCGCGTGGGCGCCATATCGGTTGGGGCACCGGCAATTACTGCATCATGTTCCAGGACAGCTATATCGAGCTCCTCGGCATCATCGATCCGGCCCAATTCACCAACAATCTCGATGCGTTCCTGAAAACCCGCGAGGGCCTGATGGGTCTCGCCTTTGCGACCAAGGACGAAGTGGCCTGCGCCGAGCAGCTGCGCGCCATCGGCTTCACACCAGACGGCCCCAAGATCCTGAAGCGTGAACTGGAATTGCCGGAAGGCACCGTATTGCCGGAGTTCGGCCTGGTCATGCTGCCAAAGGAAGCGACGCCGGATCTCTCCGCCTTTATCTGCGCGCACAAGACGCCGGAGCTGATTCGGCGGCCGGACTGGTTGCGCCACGCCAATCGCGCGACCGGCATCGTCTCGATGACGGTTGTGGTCGACGACCCGGTGGCGGCGGCTTTCGACTGGCTGCCGGTCTTCGGGCCGGATTGCGTGAAGACAACCAACCTCATGACCGTGATCGATACCGGCAATGGCCATATCCGTTTCACCAACCGTGCCGGCATGGCGCAGCTTTATCCGGCCCTGGTGCCCCTGCCGGAATATCCCGGACCCTGGGTCGCCGCCTTGAAGGTCGCGGTTGCCGACAAGGCGCGTTGCCGCGACCATCTGCGCTTTGCGAACATCCTGGCGCTCAAGACCGGCAAGGGCTGCATCGTGCCGCCGGAAGAAGCCAATGGGGTGATCATTGAGTTCGTCCAGGAGTGATTGTCACGCCATGACGACATCACCAGGCAGCGACGCGCTCTATCACGACCCGCGCCTAGCCGATTTCTACGATATCGACAATGGCTGGGCGGATGACACGCGCATGTGCCTTGACCTCGCGCGCGAGGCGGGGTCGGTCCTTGATTTTGGTTGCGGCACCGGGCTGCTCGCGGCGGCTTGCGCGGAACGCGGCGCCCGAGTTGTCGGTGTCGATCCAGCGGCCGCCATGCTGGCCATCGCGGCCGCGCGACCCGGCGGCGACCGCGTCACCTGGGTCGAAGGCGACGGCCGCACGTTGCGCCTCGATCAGCGCTTCGACCTCATCGTCATGACGGGGCACGCCTTCCAGTGCCTGCTGACTGATGCCGATCAATTGGCCCTGCTCAAAACCATTGCCGAGCACCTGGCGCCCCAGGGACGCTTCATCTTCGACAGCCGCAACCCCCGGGGCCGCGAATGGCTGGAGTGGGGACCACATGACTCGCGCCGCATGGTCGATCATCCGCGCTATGGCGCCGTCGAATCGTGGAATGACTTTGCCCATGATCCAGCCACCGGCATCGTCACTTACGATACCTACTACCGGCTGCCGAACGGCGAATTGCTGGCCGCGAAATCCCAGATCAGATTCACCTCGAAAGAGTATATCGCGGCCCTGGTCGACGAGAATGGCCTCACCGTCGACCGCTGGCTGGGTGGTTGGCAGGGCAGTGATTTTGTGCCGGAGAGCAAAGAAGTCATTCCGCTGGGGCGGTTGAAGTAGGAAATATTCAATGAAGAAGCTATTTCTGGTCGCTTGTATTCTTTGTCTTGCCGCCTGCTCCAACGGAGTCCCGGCGGATCTCAAGAGCAGTGAGAAGTCGATCTCGATCCTCTCGTTCCTGGGCAGCAGGTACAACTCCTTGGAAAATACTCGACCGACCAACGCATCGATCGAGCAGGAATTCAACACGCTCAACGCTGCCGCGCCTATACTGGACGCCTCTGAGATCGATATCAGTGATTTTTACGCCGGCTCGCAAATGAAGCGCTGGAGTCACGATGTGGTCGATTGGGGTATCGATCGCTATGCCGTCGATGCAGTACGGCAGCAGCTCGCGAAGAGCTATCGCATTGTCGATTTCGCATACGATCCGGCCGATCTGGATTACGAAGGCGATTTTGCGGCCTTCGTGCATGAGAAGACAGGTAAGATTGGCGAGGCGATACGTCGGCAAGCGGGCTACGCTCAAGCAAAAGATGTCGATGCTTATGTCCTGCTTCTTCCGGCCGAGCAGGACTTCACCATTCTCAACCGGCGTAGCCACGGGATCGGAATAATTCGGGATTTCCTGGCATTTGGCGAGGGGCAGCAGATTGGTGACGGTGTCTATATGCTGCATGCGCTGTACAATGTAGCCGTGCTGGACGCGCACACTTTCAATCTTCTTGCCGTCGCAGTCGCACAGCATGACACACTGTATCAGAATCGATTCCGTGGGAATCCGGCGGATTTTGTCGACAACAGCTATTGGGCCGACAGCTATGACAGACTATCACCGGCAAAGCGCGACGAGATCGTCGCAGAGATAAAAGGTATGATCGACGCCACGCTGCCACGGACGCTACAGGGCATAGATCTGCTTCCTTAGTCCTTGCCCTTGATCGCATGCCGCAGGCGGCGGACACCCAGCCACACGGCGCCCAGCACGATCGGCACGGCGACGGCGGCCAGGATCTGATGCGCATGGCCGCTCTCACCGGGGAACAGGCCTTCGGCGACCACCTTCAGCAGGCCGATAAGGTAATAGCTGATGGCGAAGACCGACAGGCCCTCGACCGCCTCCTGGATGCGCAATTGCACCCGGCTGCGGCTCTCCATGTCCCGCAACAGGGCGCCGTTCTGCGCCTGGAGATTGACGTCGACGCGCGTGCGCAGCATGTCGCTGGCGCGGTCGATGCCGGTCTCCAACTGGTCGAGCCGGCGCGCAAAGGCCTCGCAGGTGCGCATTGCCGGCGTGAAGCGCCGGTCGAGGAAGCTCGACAGCCGCGACAGGCCGTCGACCCTTCCCTCACGAATGTCAGCAAGGCGCCGCACCACTAGTTCGGCATAGGCGGCGCCCGCACTCAGCCGATACCGCGTCGTGGTGCTGAGGCTCGCTGACTCGGCGGCCAATCTGGTCAATTCATTGAGGAGCAGCCGGTCGGCATCATCATTGGCTGGTTCCTCGCCACCACCGAGGCCCGCCGTTCGCTCGATCAACGCCTTGAGACGCCCCTCCAGCCCGGCCAAGGCTCCCCCGGTGCGACGTGTCAGGGCCAATCCCAGCAGCGCCATCAGGCGGTAGGTCTCGATCTCCACCAGGCGTTGCACCATGCGGCCGGCGCGGCCGGCAGTGAGTCCTCGATTGATCAGCAGCAAGCGGCCAAAGCCATCGGTATCCAGCCGGAAATCGGTCCAGATCTCGGCCGCGCCATCGCCGACGCTCGATGCCACCACGTCGCCGGACGGGAACAGCTTGGTGGCCATGTCGAGATCAAGCTCGTCAGTGTCCGCGGGTCGAAATTCCAGAATGAGTGCCGCCACGCATTCGCCTGGGCATTGCGCCGCCAGCTTCAGCGCATCCTCGGGCAGGCTCGCCCATTGCGTCGCACCTGGTTTCAGGTCGGTGCGTGGCATGACCAGCGTATAGCTGGTGAACTCGGTGTGCAGCTCCCATTTCAGCTGGGTCTCGCCACGCGGCAGAATGCCGTACCGGCTGGCCGGGTTCGGGGCCGGCGCGCCGTGATGTTTCGCCAGATCGGCGATGAAGCGCAAGTCCGGATTGCCGGCGGCATCGCCTGATGCCCGCAGACAGGCCAGATGCAGCACGACCGCCGGCCCATCAATGCGCAGGGGTGGGCGCGCATGCACCTCGTCATTAAGTTCCCGCCGCAGGGGATGCTCTGCGAACATCTTTCGTCTCCGCCTGTCTCGACACATGAACCAGCGAGGTGAGCATAACAGGTCCAGGGCCGGGCTGCGCTTGTCTTGCGGCGGCGCGGTCTAGCGCGATCGGGATTCCTTGATTTCCCGGACGGCACCGACTTGGCCGATATTGCCGCTGACATTGGCGCCGGCGTCTTGTCTGAGGCCGACAAAGAACAGCGCCGATACCAGCACGATACCGCCGACGACGAGATAGGCCGGCTGGAAATCTGCCGCCTGCAGGGTTTCGCCCTGTCGCATGGCGAGGGAGAGGTGCAAGGCCAACGCCGCCGTGCCCGCTCCGATACTCAAGGACAGTTGCTGCATCATCGCCGAGAAGGTCGAGGCACCGCTCATGGCGCTTTCCTGCACGTCGGCATAGGACAAGGCGTTGAGCCCGGTGAATTGCAGCGAGCGCAGGAAGCCACCGGCGAGCAGGGCCGCGAAGATAGCACCGTGCGACAGGCTGGGTGTAAATAGTGCGTAGCCCATTATCACAAGACCGCTGAGGATGGCGTTGACAATCAGGACCCGGCGAAAGCCGAAGGTGCGCAAGACGAACTGCGTCGCGCCCTTCATCACCAGGGCGCCGGCGGCACTGGCAAAGGTGAGCAGACCCGATGCGAAGGCGCTGAGGCCAAAGCCAAGCTGTAGCATCAGCGGCAACAGGACCGGCAGGGCGCCGATCCCGATGCGGAACACGCTGCCGCCCAGGATGGCGCGCCGGAATGTACTGATCCGCAGCAGGCGCAGATTGACCACGGGCTCCGCCATGTCGCGCGCTCTGCCCCAATACATCAGCAGGCACAGAATTCCGCCACCGGCGATACCGCCCAGAATCCAGGCGGGCAGAGGGAAACGACCCATCGCCTCGAAAGCAAAGACCAGGCTGGCGAGGCCAAGCGCGGTCAGGAGATATCCGAGCCAATCCAGCTTCGGCGCTACCGGCGCCTTGATCTGCGGAACATAGATGAGGCTGAGGATGATGCCGACAATGCCAACCGGGATGTTGAGCAGGAAGATCCAGCGCCAGGAAGAATAGGTGACGATGAAGCCGCCGATCGGCGGTCCGAGCACCGGTCCCAGCAGCGCCGGAATGGTGAGATAGGTCATCGCCTTGATCAATTCGCCTTTCGGCACGGCGCGCAGAATCACCAGGCGACCGACCGGCACCATCATGGCGCCGCCAAATCCCTGGAGAATGCGGGCGGCGACCAGCTCCGGGAGCGAGTTGGCGGCAGCGCAAGCAATCGAGCCGGCCATGAACACGGCGATGGCGAGGCTGAACACGCGCCGTGCGCCGAAGCGGTCCGCCATCCAGCCGCTCAAGGGAATAAAGATGCACAGACTGAGCAGATAGGGTGTGATCGCGAGATTGACCTTGAGCGGCTCGGCGCCGATATCCCGCGCGATGTCGGGCAGCGCGGTTGCGATGATCGTGGTGTCCAGATTCTCCATGAAGAGAGCGGCGGCCACGATCAGGGCCAAGGTGCGGTAGCTGGCTTGCATAAGGGGCTTTGTGCAGCGGCAGTGCCTATAAATATAGGGAATGCCGCCGCCAGCCACTACGCCCGATCCGTGAACGCTGCTATGCGCCGCCGGCTTGGATGTTCACGGGAACCAAATTCTCAGTCGGAGCGGGCGTTGCCGCTCAGACATTGAAGCGGAAGTTGAAGATATCGCCGTCCTGGACGACATATTCCTTGCCTTCCTGGCGTAATTTTCCCGCTTCCTTGACGCCGGCTTCACCGCCATAGGCGATGAAATCTTCACACGACATGGTCTCGGCGCGAATGAAGCCGCGTTCGAAATCGGTATGGATGACGCCGGCAGCCTCCGGGGCCTTGGCGCCGTGGCGCACGGTCCAGGCGCGGGCTTCCTTGGGACCGATGGTGAAGAAGGTGATGAGATCGAGGAGCTTGTAGCCGGCGCGGATGACCCTGGTAAGACCAGTTTCCTTGAGACCCAAGGTCTCCAGAAATTCCTGCTTCTCTTTCTCATCAGTGAGCTGCGCCACTTCGGCTTCGATGGCAGCGGAAATGACGACGGTGGCAGCACCCTGGGCTTTCGCCATCACGGCGACCTTTTCCGACCAGGCATTGCCGGTGGCAGCGGAGCCTTCATCGACATTGCAGACATAAAGCACGGGCTTGCCCGTCATCAGCTGCAATAGGCGGAATTGCACGCGCTGCTCCGGCGACAGGGTGGGCAGCACGGTGCGGGCGGACTTGCCGGCGCGCAAGGCTTCAACCGCCGGGGTCAGGATGTCTGAGAGCGCCTTGGCTTCCTTGTCGCCGCTCTTGGCCTTCTTGTTGGCGGCATCCAGGCGCTTCTCGACGCTTTCCATATCGGCCAGCATCAATTCGGTCTCGACCGTTTCGGCATCGCGGATGGGGTCGACAGATCCTTCGACATGGGTCACTTCGCCGTCGAAGCAGCGCAACACGTGAACGATGGCATCCACTTCGCGAATGTTGGCGAGGAATTTGTTGCCGAGGCCTTCGCCCTTGCTGGCGCCGCGCACCAGGCCCGCGATGTCGACGAATTCCAGCTGGGTCGGGATGAGTTTCGCGGATTTCGCGATGATGGCGCATTTCTCCAGCCGGTCATCCGGCACGGATACGCGGCCGACATTGGGCTCGATCGTGCAGAACGGATAGTTCGCAGCCTGGGCTGCCGCCGTGGCGGTGAGCGCGTTGAACAGGGTCGACTTGCCGACATTCGGCAATCCGACGATACCGCAATTGAAACCCATGGAATGACCCTCTATTTCGTCTCGTCTTCGCCGTTCTTCGCCCGACGGTCCGCTTTGAGCGTCTCGTCCTTGGGCAGTGGCGGATACAAGGTCATATTGACCTTGTTCATGAACTTGTTCTCATCCTGTGCGAACAGGATCGGTAGATGCTCGGCGCAGGCATCGTTGATATCGTCAACGAACTTGCGTTCCTCTTTGACGAAATCCATCAGCACGAAATTCTTCACCAGCGACTTTACGCCTGGATGACCAACACCCAGCCGGATGCGCCAGTAATCTGGCCCGATATGGGCGTCGATCGAGCGGATACCGTTATGTCCGCCGGCGCCGCCGCCCCGCTTCACCTTCACCTTGCCGAGCGGCAAATCGATCTCGTCATGGATGACGACGATGTCGCCGGGCTCGATCTTGTAGAACTGCATGGCCGCCTGCACGGCGCGGCCGGACTCGTTCATGAAGGTCGTGGGGCACAGGCAGATCGCTTTTTCAGGACCGATCGTCCCTTCAGCAATGGCGCCGTGGAACTTCGCCTTGATCGGCCCAAAAGAATAGCGGCGGACGATCGTGTCCACCGCCATGAAACCGATATTGTGCCGATTGTCGGCGTAGCGGGGCCCGGGATTGCCCAATCCAACGATAAGGCGCATCACGGGCCCCACTTAAACCGACAATGATCGGTGTCTTACTTCTTCTTCGGCGCCGGAGCAGCCGCCTTGGCCGGGGCTGCGGCACCGCCTTTGGCCGGGGCCGCAGCAGCAGCACCCTTGGCCGGGGCAGCAGCAGCCGCACCAGCGGCAGGCGCAGCAGCAGCAGCCGGAGCAGCTTCCGCATCGGCCTTCATGCCCGACGGTGCGCCGATGGTGACCAGCGTGAAGTCGCGTTCGCGGATGGTCGGCGTCGCACCTTCCGGCAGCTTCACGGCGCTGATATGGATGCTGCCACCGATGTCGAGACCGGTGAGATCGACTTCGACCATCTGCGGGATATGATCCGGCGAGCAGATGAATTCGATTTCATGACGCACCAGGTTGAGCACACCACCGCGCTTGATGCCCGGGGCGGCCGCTTCGTTGCGGACCACGACCGGCACGTTCACGTGGATCTTGGTGTCCTTGTTGACGCGCTGGAAGTCGACATGCAGCGTGCGGTCGGTGACCACGTCGAACTGCACGTCACGCGGCAGGACACGATGCTTCTTGCCGTCGAGTTCGACGTCGAGCAGGGTGGCGAAGAAAGCCTTCTTGTGGATCAGCTTGTCGATCGACTTGGGGTCGAGCGAAATCAGGGTTGCTTCCTTCTTGTCGCCATAGATAACGGCGGGCACACGACCGGCACGACGGGTTGCACGGGCGGCCCCCTTCCCGGCGCGGTCGCGAGCTTCCGCGCTTACTGATTCAACTGCGGACATTGCTGTCTCCTATTTCGCAGTTCCGACACCCGGACCATCCGGGCCTCGACCGATCGACCTCCAGGGGTGCCGATCGGATTACGGTCGCGTGAGCCCCGTTCAGTCGAACAGGGACGAGACCGATTTCTCCTCACTGATCCGCGCCATGGCCTCGGCCAGCAGTGGCGCGATCGAGAGTTGGCGCACCGTCTGCGACACGCGCACGGCTTCGGTGGCCTGAATGGAATCGGTGATGACCAGGCTTTCCAGGGGCGAGGCCGAGACGCGGGCTACCGCACCACCAGAGAGCACGCCATGGGTGACGTAAGCTGCGACCGACAAGGCGCCGGCCTCTTTCAATGCCACGGCGGCGTTGCAGAGCGTGCCGGCCGAATCGACGATGTCGTCGACGAGGATGCAGCGCTTGCCATCGACTTCGCCGATGATGTTCATGACTTCGGAAACTCCGGCGCGCTCGCGCCGCTTGTCGACGATGGCCAGTTCCGCATCCAGGCGCTTGGCAAAGGCGCGGGCGCGCACGACGCCACCCACATCGGGGCTGACGATGCACAGATTGTCGCCGGTGCCGAAGCGCTCCTTGATGTCCTTGGTGAGGACAGGTGCCGCGAACAGATTGTCGGTCGGGATGTCGAAGAAGCCCTGGATCTGCCCGGCATGAAGATCGACGGTGAGTACACGGTCGGTGCCGGCGGTCGTGATGAGGTTGGCAACCAGCTTGGCGGAGATCGGCGTGCGGGGGCCCGATTTGCGGTCCTGTCTCGCATAGCCGTAATAGGGGATGACGGCGGTGATGCGGCGCGCGGAGCCGCGCTTCAACGCATCGACGGTCACCAGCAATTCCATCAGATTGTCATTGGTCGGGAATGAGGTCGGCTGGATGATGAAGACATCCTCGCCGCGGACGTTCTCGTTGATCTCGACGAACACTTCCATGTCGGAGAAGCGCCGCACGCTGGCATTCACCAGCGGCAGGTTGAGATAGGCCGAAATCGCTTCCGCCAGGGGCCGGTTGCTGTTGCCGGTAAGGATCTTCATCTTGCGCCCGTCTCTGTCCCGCTTATGGGCGACCCGCTCGCAGCTTGCGAAATCCGGTCGTCCTACCCATCTTGAACTCTCGTCGGATAATTTCCCTCAACCGGCGACGTGGCTGGCCAAGACAAAAAGCCTCCTCCCCCAAGCCGCAGGATCTGGAATGCGGAGGGTCGAAAGGCGCGCGGAATGTATCAGCGGGTCGAAAACCAGTAAAGCACGGTGTGTGCGCTGCGACTTAATTGTTATCTATTTGATAAATAATGATTAAGAGTGATTGTTAACGCTTTGGCGACCACGCTGGCCGGGGATTCGGCCAGGAGCCCCCTCACAGCACCACGATAACCATCAGCAAGGCCACCATCAGACCGGCGGCAACAACCATGAAATAGGGCATCGGCAAACCTCATCCTGCGCCGGCGGAGATCGTGTCGGATTAACCTGTACGCGGCTCCGGGACAAGAGCGGCGGGATTTGCCGAAACGACCTGGTCGGCCGCTTAATCGCTCGCCCATTTGCCGCCGGGACTGAAGCGTGGCGGCGCCGGCCGAGCAAGGGGTGCCGGTTGCCTAGCGCGTGACGAGGTCGGTCGTGCGCTGCGACAGCACGCGGCAGCCGGTTTCGGTCACCACCACCGTCTGGCCCGAGGTCATGGCGAGGCCGCGTTCGGAATCGAAGATGATCAAGTGGATGAAGAAAACCTGGTTGGGCGCCGCCAGTTCGGGGTTGGCATGATAGAGCATTGGCCAGTCCATCCAGTTGGGCGCAAAGGTCGTTCCCAGCGAATAGCCAGTGGCGTTCATGCGGTGCTTTTGGTAGCCGGCGGCGTCGAGCACGCGGGCATGGGCGTCGAACGCCTCGCCGATTGGCCGGCCCGGCTTCAGCGCAGCCTTCGACGCCTCCAGAGCATCCACTGCGACCTTGTGCATCTCGATCTGGCGCGGCGGCGCCTTGCCCACCGGAATGGTGCGCATCAGGGCTGAATGGTAATGGCGGAACACGCCAGCGAACTCCAATGTCAGCTGGTCCTGCGCATCAAGGATCCGGCGGCCGGAATGATAGCGGCAGAGCAGGGCCTGCGGTCCTGAACCGATGATGAACTCATTGGCCGGATCATCGCCATCGTTGCGGATGATGATGCTCTACATTGCGGCCAGAATCTCGGCTTCCGATACACCGGGAGCCGTCAGGCGATGCGCCTCGTCAAGCGCCAGATCAGCAAGATGTGCCGCCTGTTCGACATAACGCAGTTCTGACGCCGATTTGACCAGGCGCTGGCGCGAGACGAGATCGCTTGCATCGACCAGGGTGGCAAAATCATCGAAGGCCGCCTGAACGCGCATGCCGTTGCGCGCTGTCAAACCATAGGCATCCCATTCGATGCCAAGCTTCTTGCCCGACAGACCCCAACTCATCAACATATCGCGGAGTTCCGCGGCCGGGTTGGCATCCGGTCCGTCGACCCAGACGCGAATATCGGCGATGTCGGAGGTAAGCTGAGCCTGTCGCAGGTCAGGTGCCCGTGTGAGCAGGAAGAGACGACCATCGGCCCCGAGATAGAGGCACTGGAAAAAGACATAGCCGAATGTATCGTAGCCGGTCAGGTAGTACATGCTCTCCTGCCGGAAGATCAGCATGCCATCGAGGCCGCGCGCCACCAGCGACGCAATGCCCTGGCGGCGGCGTGCAGCAAACTCGTCACGGGTGAAGTGCAGCGGCATGGCAGATCCTCTCCGGCATTGGATGTACAGCAAGAGGTTTAATCGCCTGTGCTGGCGGCGGCAAGTGACCTGGATCAGTTGATAATCTACAGGTTGATGGTTTACGGGCGCCAGAACGGCTTTGCCGTCTCTGCCAGCACATCCCGGCGCGTGAGGCCGATATCCCTGAGTTGGTGGTCACTCAGGAGAGCGAGGCATCGGCGCTGCCGTGCGCGCTCGAGACCCCGAAGCAACCATCCGGAGAATGCGGCAAGGACCGGAACGTGACGCTTCGCTGGCAGTCCCGTCTGCCCGGAAACTGCGATCGGCTTGATGGACATCCTGTGCCTCCTCATTTGGCCGCCCTTGCTACGGTGGGCCGCCGGGACGGCGTTGTCGAAGGGGAACGCTTCGCTGGCGGACGAAGCATTCGGCCTTGTTGTGGGGGTGGGCGCTTTTTATGATGTGCTCATGACATTGGGACCGGGTCTGGCGGAAGTAACCGCCCTTATCGGCGATCCGGCGCGGGCCAACATGTTGGCCGCGCTGATGGATGGCCGCGCCTTGACTGCGACTGAACTCGCTTATGTGGCGGGTGTCGGTGCATCCACGGCCAGTGCGCATCTGGCCAAGCTCCACGACGCCAATCTGCTCTCGGTGGTGAAACAGGGACGGCATCGTTATTTCCGGCTGGCGTCGCCTCTGGTCAGCCGCATGATCGAAGGGATCATGACATTCGCGGCGATTGGATCCCCGCCGCGCTATCGGCCACGTAGCACCAATGACACGGCCATGCGCCTCGCCCGCACCTGCTACGACCATCTCGCCGGCCGCCTCGGCGTGGCACTGGCGGATGCGCTGGTCGCACATGGCCATGTGGTGCTGGGGGATGATGCTGGGGAACTCACCACGGCAGGTATTCTCGCCTTGGACAAGCTCGGCATTGCCAAGGACGCGCTCCGGCATAGTCATAAGCGCGTCTTTTGCCGCCCGTGCCTGGATTGGAGCGAGCGGCGGCCGCATCTGGCCGGTACCATCGGTGCCGCCCTGGCCACGCATTGCTTCGACCATCATTGGATCGAGCATATCCGCGACAGCCGGGCCGTGAGGATCACGCCCGCCGGTCGGGCTGGTCTGCGCTCTGCCTTCGACATCGAGCTTGGGTGATTTCGTCACCGATAGGTTGCACACCGGGATCCCGGCATCGACCTTGTGAGTCGGCCATCATCCGGGCTAGAAAGAAGCCCCTTTTGTGGAGGCTGTTTCATGAGCCGGTTCCTGGCCACGCTTCTCTTAGTTTTGTTGGTTTTTTCGGGCGTTTCGACCCGCGCGCTGGCGACCGAATATCTGTCCGGCATCAGCGATCTGCCATTGCCTGACGGCTTGGTCGAGGCCAAGGACAAGTCGACTGTATTCGATTCGGCCGTCGGCAAGGTCGTCACCGCCTATGCGAGCGGCCCGGGCACCGCCGAGGCCGTCCACGATTTCTATGCCGCGACCTTGCCGCAACTCGGTTGGACCGAGACCGACGAGGGCAATTGGCAGCGCGAAAACGAAACGCTCAAGATTGACGTGCTGGGACCGGCTGCCGGCCCGGTGACGGCGACCTTCACACTCTCCTCTGACAACTGATTGGGGCCACAGGATCATGGCTTTTGCCACTATCGACGTTGAACGCAAGGGCCGTGTCGGCGTCATCAGCCTTAACCGACCGCAGGCGCTGAATGCGCTGTGTGACGAATTGGTGCGTGAACTGGGGATCGCCTTTGACGATCTCGAAGCGGATGCCGGCATCGGTGCCATCGTGCTCACCGGGTCGGAAAAGGCTTTCGCCGCCGGCGCCGACATCAAGGAGATGAAGGATCGCGGTTTTGTCGACGTGCTGGTCAGCGACTTCGTCACCAAGGGCTGGGAACGCGTCGCCGATTGCCGCAAGCCGGTGATCGCCGCGGTCGCCGGTTTCGCCCTGGGTGGCGGCTGCGAGATGGCGATGATGTGCGATTTCATCATCGCCGCCGAGAACGCGAAGTTCGGACAGCCGGAAATTTCGCTGGGCGTCATTCCCGGCGCTGGTGGTACGCAGCGACTGACCCGTGCGATCGGCAAGGCGAAGGCCATGGATCTTGTGCTTACCGGCCGCATGATGGATGCAGCTGAAGCTGAGCGCAGCGGGCTGGTCGCGCGCGTGGTGCCCCTGGAGAAGCTGCTTGAAGAAGCGCTGGCTGCGGCCGAAAAGATTGCCAGCTTCTCCCTGCCGATTGCCTTGATGGCGAAGGAGAGCGTCAACCGCGCCTTCGAAACGAGTCTGGCCGAAGGCATCAAGTTCGAGCGCCGTCTGTTCCACGCCGCCTTTGCGACCGAGGATCAGAAGGAAGGCATGAGTGCCTTTGCCGAGAAGCGGAAGCCCAGCTTCAAGCATCGCTGAGGGAGGTCCATGGCCGAGCCGCTGAAAGAGATTTTCAACGCGACGGCGGTTGGCTGGCTGGCAGAACGCTTGAAGGGGGCTTGGCCGGATTTTCCGGTGGCGCGGTTCAAGAAGGCGATCCTGGCCGAGCTCCCGGACCTGGAGTTGAAGGCTCGCATCGAGCGCATCGCCCTGGAGATGCAGCGTCAGTTGCCGCCGGATTTCAGGAAATCCGTGCAGATCGTCACGCGTGCCCTTGGCGCGCCACCGCCCGCCGGGGATGGCACCGATTTCGGCAATTTTCGCGCCTGGGCGTGTCACCGCTACGTGTCGCTGGCCGGGCTAGACCATGCCGATCTGGCCCTCGACTATTTCGCCAGGGCGACGCGGCATTTTTCGGCTGAGTTCGATATTCGGCCCTTCATCCAACGTGACCAGGATCATGTGTTGGACGTCATGCGGCAATGGGCGGCGGACGATGATTGGCGATTGCGGCGCCTTGCCAGCGAGGGTGCGCGGCCGCGTCTTCCCTGGGGACTGCGCCTGACCGGATTGGTGACGGATCCCGAGCCGCTCTTTCCGATCCTGGAAGCGCTGCGCGACGATCCGATCGAGGCCGTTCGCCGCTCGGTCGCCAACAACCTCAACGACATCGCCAAGGACCATCCGGACCTCCTGGTGGCTTATGTGAAGCCCTGGCTGAAGGCCGAGGCGCGCGCCCCGCTGGTGCGTCACGCGCTTCGCCATCTGGTGAAACAGGGTCATGGCGGCGCCCTGAGCCTGATGGGGGTCGATCACACAGCTGACCTGCGCGTCACCAAATTGACCCTTGATGCCAAGCGCGTCTCGATTGGCGGTTCGATCGGCATCTCGGCGACGCTTGCCAATGCCGGCGCGACCGCTGCTTTTGCGATCGTGGATTATGCCGTGCATCATCTGGGTGCGCGCGGCGAGGCGCGGCCGAAGGTCTTCAAATGGACCACGCTGACAGTGGCGCCAGGTGCCACCGTGACCCTCGCGCGGCGCCATTCCCTGAAGCCCGTGACGACACGTCGCTACTATCCCGGCGGGCATTTTCTCGACCTCAGGATCAACGGCCGGGTGCTCGCAAAACAGGGTTTTGCCCTCCTCGCTGGTCAGGATTCAGACAAAAACCCGGCTCCGGGGACATTTTCGGGTCGCTACCGCGGATAAAAAAAATAAGTAATAACAGTTGTTTAACCAAAAGGGCGCGACGGGTTGTCGCCTTTCTTCTTGCGTCTTTGGCAAGATTTTCTATCTTAGGCCGGTCATTCTGCTTCGTGCTGCCGACCTGCTACGCCCTCCGGGTGCCCAGATCGCGTCATATCGAGACACAGTCTGATGCGTTGCTCATGGGGAGCGGCGCCACCCAACTCGTTACGTGGAGGACAGCAATGCCCACCGGCACTGTCAAATGGTTCAACAGCACCAAGGGTTATGGTTTCATTCAGCCGGAAAATGGCGGCCCGGACGTTTTCGTCCACATTTCGGCCGTCGAGCGCGCTGGTCTCGGTACTCTTAACGACGGCCAGAAGGTCTCGTACGAAGAGCAGCGCGACCCGAAGCGCGGCAAGACCTCGGCCGAGAATCTCAAGGCCGTCTAAGGTTTCGTTAGGCACTGCCTCGGCAGTGCTGGCGACGATGGGGCACCAGGAAACTGGTGCCCCATTGCTTTTGCGACAATCGATTTCGGATCTCTGAGCTCCCTTGGTCGCTGCAGCGACCCCGCGCCCGTCAGCTCAAGACATAGAATTGGAGTTTCCCCATGGCGCGCAAGAAACCGGTCGTCGATAGCAGCTATGTGCTGTTCGACGTGATCTACGAAGACGGTCGCCTGACCTCGAACCGCAAGGTGCCAGGTGCGGAACTGGGTGGGCTTGATGGCGATACCCCGGCCAAGACCTTCATTGAGGAGCAGGACCGCAAGATCGCCGAGATGTCCGGCCAGTCGCGCGGCAAGATCAAGACGATCAAGCGCTCGCCCAACCAGTAATCAGGCGACTACCTGGTCGATCATCCCGAAGATCGACGCACCATTTTCATCCAGCATCTCGATACGCACCCGGTCGCCCTTCCCCAGGAAGGGCGTCACTGCCTGGCCGGTTGCAATCGTCTCCACCATGCGCAGCTCGGCGATGCAGGAATAGCCTCGCCCACCTTCGCTGACCAGCTTGCCCGGCCCGCCATCCTGATCGCGATTGGAGACCGTGCCTGAGCCGATGATGCTGCCGGTGCCCAGCGCCCGTGTCTTCGCGGCATGGGCGATGAGCGTCGGAAAATCGAACGTCATATCGGTCCCTGCATCCGGGCACCCGAACAAGGCGCCGTTGAGGTGAGACCGCAGAGCGCCGGAAAGGCACCTGCCATCCCATTGCGCGCCCAATTCGTCCGGTGTGACAGCCACGGGCGAGAAGGCCGAGGCTGGCTTGGATTGAAGGAAACCGAAGCCCTTGGCGAGTTCCGCGGGGATCAGCCCGCGCAGCGAAACGTCATTCACCAGCATGACGAGGCGGATATGCGCTGCGGCGGCGTCAGAGCTCATACCCAGTGGGACGTCATCGGTTACCACCGCGACCTCGGCTTCAAAGTCACAGCCCCAGGCGGGGTCCCCAACCGGTATCGGTTCACGGGGGGCGAGGAAACGATCCGAACCGCCCTGATACATCAACGGATCGGTCCAGAAGCTTGCTGGCAGCTCGGCGCCGCGCGCCTTGCGCACCAGGACCACATGATTGACATAGGCCGACCCGTCCACCCACTGGTAGGCGCGGGGCAGTGGCGAGAGGCAGGCGTCCTGGTCGAAGGCAATCGTCCCGTCGAGCGGGCCCTCATTGAGGCGCTGTGACATCGCCTGCAGGATCGGCGCAGCGTGTGCCCAATCATCCAGCGCGGCCTGCAAGCTCGTGATCTCGGCTACCGGGACAGCGCGCTTCAAGGACCGGTCGACAACATGCAGCGCACCATCGCGGCTTCCGTTCCTGTAGCTCGCGAGTTTCATTTCTTCATACTGCCGTCATGCAGCCAATTGGCATGTTTTGGGGCCCGCCGTGTGCGTGACCATTCCTCGATCATCGGCCATTTCACCTCGTCGAGCCGGCGTTTCATTTCTGGCGTCTGCGTCTCGCAGGCCAACTCGATGCGATGGCCGTTGGGATCGAAGAAGTAGATCGATTGGAACAGGGTATGATCGACCGGCCCGATCACCTTGATGTTGGCTGCGACCAGACGTTCCTTTGCCGCCATGAGGTCGGCCTCGCTCGCGACCTTCAGCGCCAGATGCTGGACCCAGAGCGGGGTGTTGCGGTCGCGATCCATCTCGGTCTTGGTCGGCAATTCGAAGAAGGCCAGGATATTGCCGCCCCCGGCATCAAGGAACACATGCATGTAGGGATCGGGTTCCTTGGTCGACGGTACTTCGTCTTCGGCGATCGCCAACACGAACTCCATGCCGAGATGCCTGCCGTACCACTCCACCGTTTCCTTCGCGTCACGGCAGCGGTAGGTGTAAGCGCCGGAGCAATAATCCCTCACTGAAGCGGCCGGATAATCTGGTTGCGCCGGAGTAAAAGTCCGGCAGCAGATAGCCTTTTGCCTGATTGGCGGAAGGCGGAGGGATGAAGGGCGTGGAGTTATATGGACGGGTTCGCCAT
>NZ_CAMDRA010000027.1 GCF_945906275.1 Dongia mobilis | reverse complement strand
TGATGGAACGCCACGGCACTCTCAAGGACACCGTCGCCCGCGCCGCCCATTACGGCGCCATCGCCAGGGATGCCCTGGGTATCTTCCCGGAGAGCCCGGAAAAGCGCGCCTTGATAGACGTGGTCGATTTCTGCATTGACCGCGGTTTCTGAACAGGCGCCGCAAAAGGTTAATCCAGCCAATAGCTTGCGATTGGTCGACAAAGTTCCGTGCCGACCGTTTACGCAGGCTTGCGCCCGGACGGACCAGCGGCTATAAGGCACCGCGTTTCAAGCGCCCGGCAATTCCAGGACCCGGGCGTCTTCTGGTCGGAGTGTAGCTCAGCCTGGTAGAGCACTACGTTCGGGACGTAGGGGCCGGAGGTTCGAATCCTCTCACTCCGACCAATCATCTTCCAGGCCGCAAGCGGGCCTCAAATTCTCACAAAATGACGGCGTTGGCGCTCAGTCGAGCGAGATGCCTTGTTCCGCCGCCACGGCGCGGTAGATCTCGCAGGCCTTGTCGGGATCGCCGGCGGCGAGTGCCGCACCGCCCTCATTCACCTTGGCGTTGGCCGCGGTGACCTTCTGGCTGTCTTCCTCGGTCTTGGCAGCAGCGGCCTTTTCGCCCAGCGCAGTCGAAAGTTTCACCATGAGGTCGACGGCTTCCTGCTGATCGCAGGCAACGGCCGGGCTGGCTGCCAGAAAAACCAGGCAACCGATAATCGCAAATGTCTTTTTCATGCGGCGAGCTGCTTCAACTTCTTCATCAGATATTCGAGGTTGTCGTTGCCGATATCCTCAAACTGCGTCAGTACCCGCTCGATGACGCGCGACGAGAAGCGCTGCCGGTCATTTTCGCCGCCATCATATTGTGTCTCGCGCGCCACGTCGAAGGCGACCCGGAAGGCCGGGTAGAGGTTGGCTGGCAGCGGTGTCCGTTGATAGATCGATTGCAGGCCCAACTTGCCTTCATCGTGGATGAGGACCCGGGCGCTGATGATCGTCATGTTCGCCAGCACCGCAAGGCTCGCCTCGAAGAAGGTAAGATCGCCCGTGCACAGCGTGCGCAGGATGAGCGACGGCGTCAGGCGCTTATTGTCGCGCAGCTGCTTCACCAGGTCGACCACGTCGGCAGACTTTGAACCTGGCGGCAACAGGCCGACCGTCGCCCGTTCGCGTGCCTGAAGCACGAGATCGGCTGCCATCTCGGCGGAAATCTCCTTGTGCGAAAGCAGATGCTCACGCAGCGATTCGGAGACGCGGGCCACGATCTTCTCGGAGATGCGCAGTGGCAGATTGGCGCGCGCCACCAGGGAATTGTTGACGGCCGGATCGCTGCCGAACTTGGCAAAGGCCTTTTCCAGATCGGCATCCCTGAGGGCAGCACCCGGATTGTTGACCAATGTCGCAACCACGGCGCCGCTCTTGCCATGATCGATGAGGGCGTTGGCAACCTCGCCGGACACGCTCGCCCGTTTGGCGACCGCCGTCTGCTTCTCGGCGCTCGACATCTGGATGATCTCGATGAGGTCGGCGTCCGACAACACGCTGGAGAATTCGAGCACCGGCAGTGACACGGCCTAGACATCGCGCGCCAGACTGAGGGCAACATCCTTGGGTAGCTCGGGGCTGGACTTGAGATTGATCGACAGAGCTTCCCGCACGCGCACTTCGGCGTCGCGCACCATGATGCGGAAAATCTCCTCCGCCAGCACGCGCTCGGCGGGGGACAGTTCAGTTTCGTAGAATGCCTTGGCGACCTTGGTCGCCGTTTCCACCCGCGCATCGGGCGACGGATCGGTCATCAACTTGCGGACATCGGCTTCCGTCAGCATGCCTGCCATCGATGCTCTCTCCCAAATCTGGGGCCGCTCCGAACGGCCCGCACGTGATCCAATCAGAGTACCTAACCACTCATTGGTTAAGGTAGTGACAACGGCCAAACGCGTCGATAGTTAAAATTTCGCACAATCACAGGCTTAGCTGTCATCCGACGGTCGATTTGAGGGCCTTGCCAAGCTTCTCGACCGCCTCATCGAGCTGCCCATCGGTCAGGTTGAAGGGCGGCGCCAGCAGGATGTGATCACCGCTTTTACCATCGATGCAGCCCCCGGCCGGATAGCAGATGAGCCCCTCCTGCATCGCCGCCTGACGCAGTTTCAGCCACTTTTTCTCGGATGGATCAAAGGCTTGCTTGGTATCCCGGTCAGCGACCATTTCCAGCCCGATAAACAGGCCGCGGCCGCGAATGTCGCCGATATGCGGGTGCTGGCCAAAGCTGTCGTCAAGTCGCGCCCGCAATTTGACGCTGAGGTCCTTGACGCGATCAAGGAGATTTTCTTCCTCTATGGCCTCCTGGACAGCGAGCGCAGCAGCACAGGCCAATGTGTGGCCGGCATAGGTATGACCATGCTTCAACTGCCCGGAACCGCCCTCCAGCGCGCTGACGATCTTGTCATGTGCCAGGAATGCGCCGATCGGCTGGTAGCCGGCGCCGAGTCCCTTGGCCATGGTGAGGATGTCCGGTGTAACGCCGTCCTCGGCACAGGCATAGAGGTGCCCCGTTCGCCCCATGCCGCACATCACTTCGTCAAACACCAGCAGGACGCCGTAGCGGTCGCAGATCGCTCGCAGCCGCGCGAGATAGCCCGGCACCGGCTCGGCACAGCCAAGCGAGGAACCGGCGATCGGCTCGGCGAAGAAGGCGGCGACATTCTCCGGTCCCTGGCGAAGGATCGCTGCCTCAAGCTCGTCGGCTATGCGGATGCCATACGTTTCCGCCGTCTCGTCGGCGCGGCGCTCCCGATACTCGTAGCAAGGCGAGATATGGGTCACCGGCAACAGGAGCGGCTCATAGGTCTGGCGCCGGCTGACATCGTGGCCGAGCGACAGGGCGCCCAGCGTGTTGCCGTGATAGCTGCGTTCGCGCGCGATGAAAAGGCGTCGCGACGGCTGCCCGATCTCCAGGAAGTACTGCCGGGCCAGCTTCATGGCAGCTTCGATCGCCTCCGATCCGCCGGAGACGAAGAAGGCCCTCGACAGTCCGGCCGGCGCCTTCGCCACCAGCTTGTCGGCGAGGGATTCCACGACCGGGTGCGCAAAGAAAGCCGAATAGGCGAAAGCGATCTCGCCGGCCTGGTGTCGGATCGCCTCGATCACCTTGGGATGGGTATGGCCGAGGCAGGAAACCGCCGGTCCGCCGGAAGCATCGAGATAGCGCATGCCGGTGCTGTCGATGACATAGGGACCCTCCGCCTTGACGGCCATGGGCAGTGGATTGCGGAGATCGCGATGAAGCACGTGGGTCATGATGTTGGCAATTCTCGTCTGTGTGGGATCAGGTTTGCGGGGCCGCCAGGACACCGGCGATCAATTGGCTGAAGGCATCGCCAAGGGCACTCTCGAAGGCCGAGACGATGCCCGGCAGGCCGGCACCTGATGATGGCTTGCGCGCCTCGGCGGAAATCGAGCTGACGATGCGCCGCTCCGGCATCTTTACCAGCTTGGCGGTAATCCGCACCACAGCCTCGCCGCCGGCGCCGGCATAGGAGGCCTGGAAGTCGCGCAATTCGGATTGCAGGATGTAATCCGGCTTGAGACCCGCGGAATCGCGCCCGACCGCCAGCTGCGGCACCACATCCTCAAACGCTTCGATGAGCTTCGACTGCACCAGAGCGGGGGCGGCATCCGACCAGACGCCTTCGGCGAAGTACTCGATCCTGTTGGCAGCACGGGTCAATGCGATCCGGTTGGTGGCAAGGTCAGCACCCGCCTTCGGCTCGGCCACCACCAATTGCCAGTTCAACGGCGGCGGATTGTCGACCGGAGCAACTTTGGGCGACAACGAGTAGAGATTGAGCGGTTTGTTGACTTCCGGGATCACCCCGCAGGCAGCCAACATCGCGGCGCTGCCACCCAGAGCCAGCAGATGTCGCCGCCTGATCGATCGCGTCGGTCGATCGGGGATCTTGTCGGGCACGATATCGGTCATGGAGCAGGCACACCTTTGCTGCGATCGGACAGGAAGAAACGAGCTGGATCTCGCTCGAGTTCTTGCGAAATGCGGGCCATGGATGCCACCAGTTCACGCATTTGGGCAAGAAGGTCAGTTGCCTCATAGAGCGCCGTGCCGGAAAACTGGCGCAGCGGCTCGCGGTTTTCGGCGACCAGCGCGTTCATCTGCTCGGACGTCTTCTCGAAGGACCGAGCCATCTTTTCGAAGGCATCCACCGCCTTCTGCGCTTCCTTGGCGGCCGGCCCCAATGTCTTCTGGAGATCGGTGGCGAGGACACGGAATTCCGTTCCGGCGGCGCCGATCTCTTTCATCGCGGCGTCGCTGTCGGCGAGGAACGTATCGATGGCGGGCGTGCGGTCCTTGAGGCCCTGTGACAGGTCACGCAGATTGTTGAGCGTGTCGGTCAGCGCCTGCTGGTTCTCGCGCGACAACATAGCGTTGAGGTTGTTGGCGATGCGGTCAATCTTGGCAACCAGGTCGGGCGCCTGCCGCGCAAGCCGCTCCAGTGCCGAGGCGGCCGCAGGCACTTCACTGCCGGGTGGCAGCAGCGGCTTGTCGGAGGTGCCGCGGCTCAAGGCCATGCCGACACCACCGGCGATGCTCTGCAATTCCAGCGTCGCCTGTGAATCGACCCGGACCGGCGTGCCGCTGCGGATTTCGAAATCGACCCGCGCCAAGGCACTATCCTCCGGGTCGATGCGAACATCCGTCACGCGCCCCACCGGGATGCCGCCGAAATTGACCGTGCTGTCCACGCGCAACTGCGAGACGGAGCCGCTGAAGCGGGCGAAATAGCTGTTGTACGAAACCTGGCCCTGGAACTTCGCCGCCCACAGGACGAACACGAATGCGCCCGCCAGAAGCAGCAGAACAAAGCTGCCAACCGCCAGATGTCGCGCCCTCGTTTCCATAATTCACAAATTCCTAGATTATCTGTTCGTTGCTGATCATATCAGACGCCGATGCCGGCTGCCCTGGCCCTGGGGCCGTGGAAATATTCCTTGATCCAGGGATGTTCGTCCTTGAGATGGTCGGCCAGGGTGCCTACCCGGATCCGCCGGTCGATGAGGATACCGATTCGGTCACAGATCGCCACCAGAGAGTCGAGATCGTGGGTGATCATCACCACGGTCAACCCCAGGCTGCGCTGCAGGTTGCGGATCAACTGGTCGAATTCGGCAGCACCAATCGGATCCAGCCCCGCCGTGGGCTCGTCCAGGAACAGGATATCCGGGTCGAGCGCCAGGGCGCGGGCAAGGCCCGCCCGCTTCTTCATGCCGCCCGACAGTTGCGAGGGATATTTGGCGCCGGCATCCGCCGGCAGGCCTGACAGGCGGATCTTCAACGCCGCCAGTTCATCCATCAATCGCGGCTGGAGATCGGTATGCTCCCGCATCGGCGCCTGCACGTTCTCCGCCACCGTAAGCGAACTGAACAAGGCGCCATTCTGAAACAGCACGCCCCAGCGCGCTTCGATCCTGGTGCGGTCTGCATCGCTCAACTGATCCATGCGCTGGCCAAGCACCGTAATGGTGCCGGCGGCCTGCCGATTGAGACCGATGATCGTGCGCATCAGCACCGACTTGCCGGTGCCTGAGCCACCGACGATGCCGATCACCTCGCCGCGTTTCACATCGAGATCGAGGCCGTCATGCAGCACTTGTTGGCCGAAGCGGTTAACAATGCCTTTTAGTGAGATAACCAGATCGGACTTTACGGCCATCGCCTCAGATCCCCAGATAGGAAAAGAGGATCGAGAACAGCGCATCGACGATGATCACCATGAAGATCCCCTCGACCACCGAGCGGGTGGTGAGGCGCCCGACGCTCTCCGCACTTCCCGAGACGCGCAGGCCTTCAAAGCAGCCGATGAGCGCGATGAGCGCTGCAAAGAACGGCGCCTTGACCAGGCCGACCCAGAAATGATCGACCGTGATCGCCTGGTTGAGGAGGCTGAGATACTGGCCAAAGCTGATATCAAGGAGCGCAATGCACATGAGACCGCCACCCAGCAGGCCCATCATGTCGGCGAAGAAAGTGAGCAGCGGCAGCGCGATCATCAGCGCCAGCACCCGCGGCACCACCAGCACATCCATGGGATTGAGACCGATGGTGCGGAGCGCATCCACCTCCTCATTCACCTGCATCGTACCGATTTGCGCGGTGAAGGCAGAACCTGACCGGCCGGCGACAACGATCGCCGTCAGCAGCACCGCCATCTCGCGCAGCACCGAAATGCCCAGCATGTTGATGGTGAAGGTCTGCGCGCCGAAGCGCGCCAGCTGATCCGCACCCTGGAAGGCCAGCACCACGCCGACCAGCAGGTTGATCATGCCGACGATCGGCAGGGCGTTGAGGCCGGTCTGTTCCAGATGCGAAAAGATCGCGTTCCAGCGCAGCTTCCAGGGTGTCAGGGCAAGACGCGACAGCGCCATGACCAGCGCGCCGAAGAATGCCACCAGATCGCGGCTTTCGGTGAGGATGCCTTCCGCGGCCGCGCCAACCTCCGCGATCTTGTCGCTGAGGTTGCGCTGTGGCGGCTGTACCGGGAGGACATCTTCGGTTTCGACAACACGTTTGAGAAGGGCGGCGAGGTCAGGATCGCCTTCCCGCGTCTCGACAGCAAAACCCTTGCCATGGAGCGTCTTGCCATGTCGGCTGATGAGCCAGGCGCCGGACGTATCGAGCTGGTCGATGGCGGAAAGGTCGAGAATGGCGGTCTTGGAAATTGCTTCGGCCGGAATGGTGAGGTCACCGTCAAGCCGGGTCGCGTGTTCAATCGTCCACGCCCCACCGCATGACCAAATCGCCGTGCTGCCACTGGTGGTGAATTTGACCCAGCCGGGGTCGGACATTGGAGCCTCGAAATGCAAAACGGGCTGCAGTCTAGCAGCCCGTCTTGTCCCAGTAACGATTCACTGTAACGATTCAACCACCCGACTTCAGATGAAATAGGCCTTCAGCGGGTCGAAGCCATTGAAATTTATGGCAGAATAGGTAGTCGTGTAGGCGCCGGTCGAGTGCAACCGCACCCGGTCGCCAGCCTTGAGATCCAGCGGCAGCCGGTAATTGGCCTTGTCATAGAGAATGTCGGCTGAGTCGCACGTGGGGCCGGCCAGAATCACCGGGCCGGTCGCGGTCGCCACCGTGTCCAACGCCTCGACCCGGTAGCGGATCGCCTCACCTTCGGTCTCGGCCAAACCGCCGAAGCGGCCGATATCAAGATAGACCCAACGTCGATCCTCCGTGGCCGACTTGCGCGAAACCAGCAGGACTTCGGCTTCGATGACACCGGCATCGGCTACCATGTAGCGGCCGGGCTCGATGATCAGGCGCGGCCAAGTGGTACCAAAGCTGTCCGTCATCGCGGCCGCGATGGCGGCGCCATAGGCCTCGATACCGGCAACGCCCGGCGCATATTCCGCCGGGAAGCCGCCACCCAGATCGATCATGCTCAACGTGACGCCGGCCTTGGCACAGCCGTCGAACACTGATTTCGCCGTGGCGATGGCGCGGTCCCATTGCGCGGGATCGAGCTGCTGCGAGCCGACATGGAACGAGACGCCCACCGGCACCAGGCCCAAGGCCCGCGCTTCAATAAGGAGTTCCGTCGCCATCTCCGGCACACAGCCGAATTTGCGGTTGAGCGGCCACAAGGCACCTTCCGCCTCGACCAGGATGCGGCAATAGACTTCGGCGCCCGGCGCATGGGCGGCGATCTTGCCCAATTCTTCAATGGCGTCGACGGCGAAGAGCTTGACGCCGATGCCATGAGCCCAGGCGATATCCGCCGGCTTCTTGATGGTATTGCCGAAGGAGATCCGGTCCGGCGCAGCCCCTGTCGCGAGCGCAGAACGAATCTCGCCCGACGAGGCCGTGTCGAAGCTCGAGCCGGCAGCCGCCAGGCGATCCAGGATCTGCGGGGCCGGATTGGCCTTCACGGCATAGAAGATCTCGGCCGCCGGCAGGGCCGCACGCAGGGCGGCATATTTCCGCGCCACCACGTCAAGGTCCACCACCAGGCAGGGTGTCGCCGGCTTTTCCTGGGCAAGGAACCGGAGCGCACGTTCGGGCCGCGGCCCGGCATCGTTGGCGATGACGGCCTGCGGCGCCAACTGGGCGCGCAGGGAACTGGCTGTGACGTCACGCGCGCTGAGCTCTTGCCCGACCAGGGGCTGCTTGGACTTCGCGGTAACAGCGGCAATCTTCGTCATCTGCCTTGATCCTTCGTGTCGGCGATGTGGGCTTTCAACCCCGGAAAATGCAAATCGCCGCGCTGGAGGACCCTTTCAGGAGGGCGCTTCCGACGCGGCGAAGCCATCATGGCGATGAAATAAATAAGAATTCTTTACCGGGATTTGTCGTTTTTCATGGGGCCCGTTGCAGAATATCTGCGCAATCAGGGGCCCCTCAGAAGCAGATTTTCCCGTTTTGCCCTGTCGCGGCTATTACGACTTTAATTCAGCCGGTTCAATGAGTTCCTTCAGGGGATAACCCGTGAACTTCTTGGTTTCCGACATGATCACATTGGTCGTGACCGAGGCGATGTTGGGATCCTGCTCGATGAGCGCATTGTGGATTTCGACATACTCGCCCACCGACCGGCACACGAAGTGGGCGATATAGTCGAAATTGCCCGAGATCTGGTAGCAAGCGATGGCCTGGGGAGTGTCATCGATCAGCGTCTCGAAGGCCCCCTGCTGGGCGCGGCCATGCTTGTGAAGGGTGACGAAACTCAGGATCTCGACATGATCGGCGACCTTGGAGAGGTCGATATCGGCCCGGTAGCCGCGGATGATCTTCTGCTTCTCCATCTGCCTGAGGCGCGTATGGCAGGGGCTGGCCGAGAGGCCCACCTTCGCCGCCAGTTCCAGGTTGCTGACCCTTCCAGCCGCCTGGAGCGCGGTCAGGATCTTCACATCCACCTTGTCGATCCGCTGCGACTTGCGCATGCAACTAGCCCCTTCCAGCTTTGGCCTTTCCCAGCTTTGGCCAATGGCTTATACAGCCGACAGTCGGCTTTTCGCCACCCCGCCAGCCAAATTTCAGGTCACGATGGATCTCAAAGAGCATATCCGCCACGTCCCGGACTTCCCGAAGCCCGGCATTCTTTTCTATGACATCTCGACGCTGCTCGCCAACGGACCAGCCTGGCATGAGGCATTGAACCGCCTGACCGAGACACTGCGGACCTACAAGCCGGACGTGCTGGTGGGGATCGAATCCCGCGGCTTCCTGGTGGCGGCGCCCTTGGCGGACCGCCTCGGCACCGGCTTCATCATGGTCCGCAAGCGCGGCAAACTGCCGGGCGAGATCATCCGCCATTCCTATGATCTTGAATACGGCCAGGATGTCGTCGAGATCCAGGCCGACGCCATCACACCAGGTCAGCGCGTGGTTGTTCTGGACGATCTGCTGGCGACCGGCGGCACCATGTCCGCCGCTGTCACCTTGCTGGAAAAGGTTGGCGCGAATGTCGTCGCTATCGGCTGCCTGATCGAGCTCACCTTCCTCGGCGGCCGCCAACGCCTCAACGTGCCTGTCCACACGCTGCTCAGCTACGACAGCTAGAAACAGATATCCGGCGCCAATCTCGCGGCCAGCGCCAGCAGCGCCCGGTCTCGCCCATGGCGCCCGATCAACGACAGCCCGACCGGGGCGCCTTTCACCAGCGCCACAGGCAAGGTTACCTGCGGCAGGCGCGCAAGACCCGCAATGCAGGTGAGGGTCAAGGTGCGGTCCCGGAAGCCGGCGGAATCGGCAGCACTCATCGATTTGAGGGGCGCAATATCGGCAGCCGTCGGGATGATCAGGACGCCGTCGCTCGACAGCATGTCGTCGAGGCGCGCGGTGATTGACTGGCGCAACTCCGCCTCACCATCCGGTGCACGCTGACTTGCCTCCTTCGACATGGCGAAGCGTTCGGCGATCTCTGGCCCAAAGTGCGGCTTTTCCCGCTCGACCCAGGCACCATGCTCGGCCCAGATTTCGCGCATCTGAAGAAAACGGAACGCCTGGCGCCAGGTCGACAGGCCACCGCAATCGGCTGCCAGCGTCATGTCGATCGCGGGTCCGATCGCCGCGATGGCGCGGTCGCGGGCGGGGATCAGCGCCGCGGCTACCTCGACATCGGCGAGCGCCCAGGCGTCGCGCGCCAGATAGACCTGCGAAAATGCGGCGTCGTCACCAGTATCGGGCGGCAACAGCACATCACCGACCCGCGCCAACAGATCGGCATTGCGGGCGAACCACCAGACCGTGTCATGACTCCTGGCCAGCACCATGACACCGCGGTCGTCGACCACACCGTGGCTGGGCCGGATGCCAAAGATGCCATTGAGGGCGGCCGGAATGCGGACCGACCCGCCGGTATCCGTGCCGAGCGCAAAGTCGCAGGCGCCACCGGCAACCGCCGAAGCTGATCCAGCCGACGAACCGCCTGGAATACGATCAGGGGCTGCTGAATTGCGCGGCGTTCCATAGTGAAAATTCTGCCCGTTCAGGCTGAATGCCATTTCATCGGTGATGGTCTTGCCAATGGCCCGCGCGCCGGCCGCCAGCAATCTTTCGACACTCGCCGCATGCGACGTGGCTGGCTGATGCGTGCGCAGCCAATCGGGATTGCCGCAGCCGGTGACACGACCGGCGACATCGAAAAGGTCCTTGATCGCGAAGGTAAGGCCGTCGAGCGGGCCTGTGGCGGTCGGCTGCAACTCGAAATCGCCGGATGGCGCCATTGCGCCAAGCTCGGCCAGGCGCTGCCAGGGCTCAGGTTTCGGTGCCATCGTTTGGCTCATCATCTTCTTTCTCGGGATTGTGGGGCGCCTCATCCTCCGGATGCAGGCGGCGGATGATGATATCGCCGTTCGGGAGCACTTCGGGCGCCGCATATTGCGGGATCGTTTTCATCAGCAGATCGAGCGCGCCAAGGATTTTGGCAAGGCCCTCGCTTGCCAGACGCTCGGCGTCTTCCGTGGCGCTGTCGGCGAAGGCGGGAGACACAATGACGGACAAGGCGAGCAATATGGCGGCAGCTGTCTTCTTCATGCAAATTCTCCTGTCATCCTCCGCGAAGGCGAAGGATCCACGAGTTGCTTTCTTCATTTGCCAACAAACGCGTGGATCGTCGGCCTCAATGCTTCACGGATGGACCGATCTTGACGATATAAGGTTGGCAGCCAAAAACCTATCACACTGACGTTACCCGCACACGTCACCGCTGCTGTAGATAGACCTTGAGTGCACCAAGGAACCGGTCGATTTCGGCCGGTGTGTTGTAATGCGTGGGGCCGACGCGTACGACGCCGCCCTTGTCGATAAGGCCGAGGCGGGTTACCGGTTCGACACCGTAATTGTGGCCATCCCACACATAGATGCCTTGATTGCCCATATATTTGGCGATCTCCGCCGGATCGCAATCCGGCAGGATGAAAGAGACCGTCGGCACCCGCCGGCTGAACTGGGCGCGATCGGTGATGCCCATGATGCGGACACCGGGGATCTGCTGCAGTCCCATGATGAGTCGCTCTGCCAAAGCGTGATCGTGCCGGAGCATCGCCTCGATGCCGGCCACGATTCGCTGCCGGCGCGTCAACGCCGGGTCCGTCGCACCACCGTAGTTCTTGCCCAGCCACTCGTAGTACTCGATGGCGCCCATGATGCCGGCGAGTTCTTCCCGGTTGGTGGTGCCGGTGACGAATTTCGAAGGCAGCTCTTCCGTCGCGGCCCGAACCTTGTAGGCGGTCAGCTTCTCCAGGAGTTCCTGGCGCCCCCACAGAAGTCCGTAATGCGGGCCGTAGAATTTGTAGGCCGAGCAAACCAGAAAATCGCAACCGATATCCTGGACGTCGATCACGCCGTGGGGAGCAAACTGGACGGCGTCGACATAAACCAGCGCCTTGCCACCACTTGCCGTCTTCGCTGCCTTGGCGATTGCCTTCACATTGTTGATCGTGCCGGTGACATTGCTGGCATAGCCGACCGCAACCAGCCGCGTCCGCTCGGTGATAACGTCGCCGAGGCGCGCCAGGTCGAACTCGAACGTCTCCGGGCTGAAATCGAGATATTTGAGGGTGAGTCCGCGCTCCTCCGCCATCGTCACCCAGGGTGTCACATTGCCGTCATGGTCCATGCGCGTGACCACGATCTCGTCACCCGCCTTGAACTCGCGCCCAAGCGATCGCGACATCATGAAGGTAAGCGTCGTCATGTTCTGCCCGAACACGATTTCGCGCACGTCCTTTGCGTTGACGAAATCCTTGGCCGCCTCATGGGCGTCATCGACCAGTTTCTCGGCCAGGATCGAGGTCTCGAAATGCCCGCCGAGATTGGCGTTGCATTCGGTCATTGCCCATACCATGCGGTCGATTGCTTGCCTCGCCATCTGGGTTCCCGCGGGATTGTCGAAGAACACAGCCGGTTCCCCGTTCTGGATCCTCTTCAGGCCGGGAAACTGGCTGCGAATGGCGGCAACGTCATAGTTCATGATCTAACTCTCCTGGAGAACTTGTCAGGCCCGGACCTGGCCGCGTTGATGGCGGGCCTCGAAAATGAAGCCGAGGAAATTCAGTAGCAATTGTGCCGCCAGAAAGCCAGTGATGCCGGTCGGATCATAGGCCGGCGCCACTTCAACAAGATCCATGCCGACGACATCGCCCTGCCTGGCGAGGCCCTGGAGGATTTCCAGCACTTCGTAGTAGAGGAACCCGCCATGACTCGGCGTTCCTGTGCCTGGCGCGATCGAGGGATCGAAGCCGTCGATATCGATGGTAACGTAATAGCGCACCCCTTTCGGGATGAGGTCGAGCACACCCTGCGTGCCGAGCTTGCGCACATGACGCACGGAGAGGATCTTGGAGCCGAAATTGCGCGCTGCGTCATAGTCCGAGCGATTGGAGGAGGAGACGTTGCGGATGCCGAGCTGCGTCATGCCGGTGACGTGCCCCGTCTCCGACGCACGGCGCAGCGGGTTGCCATGGCCATAGCGCACCCCATGCCGCTCATCGACGAAATCAAGATGGGCGTCGAAATGGACGATATGAACCGGCGCCTGTCCGGCGAACGCCTCGATCACCGGCGCATGGACCGCATGATCGCCACCAAGGATCAGCGGCATCGCGCCTGATTGCAGAATCTTCCGCACGGCAAAGCGCGTGTTCTCGTGGCTCTTCACGGTATCGGTATGAACGATGTCGGCATCGCCCACATCGACGATCCGCACCCGATCGGTCGGCAGATAGACAACGTCATCCTCGAAATCATAGGCACCGCCATGACCGAAGGAGAACAGGGTCGAGGCCTCTCGGATCGCGCGCGGGCCGAAGCGGGCGCCGGAACGATATTGCGTCCCCATATCGTAGGGAACACCGAGCACCGCGACATCGGCGTTGATATTGTCCCAATCGGTGCAGATCGGCTGCTTGCCGAAAGTGCAATGCCCGACAAAGGGCAGGTTCAAGCGCCCGGTTTCATAGGCGTTCTGGCTCATGGCGGGAGACTCCTCTGGCGACGGACTGGGCAGCAAACTGCCACAGCCTTATATTCCGGATAAAGGGAAGATAATTGACGACATATCGGATTATCCGATGTAAATGGTGACCATGCCCAAGCTCGGTGACATTGATCTGCGGCTGCTGCGCGTCTTCACGACCATCGTCGAAGCCGGTGGCCTGACGGGCGCCCAGGTGACCCTCAATCTCGGCCAATCCACCATCTCTACCCAATTGGCGGAACTGGAAAAGCGCCTCGGCCTTCGCTTGTGCCGGCGCGGGCGGGCGGGGTTTGCCCTCACCGCAGCCGGGGAAAAGCTCTATGCCGCCAGTGGCGACCTCTTCGCCGCCGTCGACCGATTCCAGATGGTGAGCGCCAGTGTCTCCGGCGAGATGAAGGGGACCCTGCGCCTCGGCACTGTCGACGGCATGATCAGCAATCCGGATTTTGATCTTCCAGCGATCCTCGGCGCCTTTGCGGAACGCGCACCGTCGGTGGTTCTGGAACTTTCGATCGATCCCCCCGACGGCATGGAGCGCAGCATCGCTGAGGGCCAGCGCGACATCGCGATTGGCCCCTTTGTAAAGCGCGGCCGCGGCACCGCCACCGGAATCACCTATGTCCCACTGTACCGGGAAAGGCAGGCGATCTTCTGTGGCGCGGGCCATCCGTTGTTTGGCCGCCGCAAGGTGTCGCTGGAGCAGATCCGGAAGGCTCCTTTCGTCGCGCGCCGGTATCTCCATCGCTTCGACCTGGAAATCGTCGGGCATCTGCAGGCCAGCGCCATCGTCGACCAGATGGAGGCCCAGGCCGCCCTCGTCCTTTCCAATCGCTTCATCGGCTTCCTGCCGATCCATTATGCAGCTCAACTGGTCAGGGAACGTCGCCTGCAGAAGCTGAGCTGCGAGGTCGAAACGGAGTATGATTCACCGTTCTTTCTGCTGCACAAGAAGGGTGCGGAGGATAATGTCGTCCTGCGCAACTTCCTCAATCGCATCCAGGATGGATTGCGAACGAACAATCTCTCCTAGCCACGAGGACCGGACCCATGGACAGCACCAAGCCAAGCAGCGGCCTGTGGGACCTGTTCCGCAGCGAACTTGCCGGCGCCATTTTCACCGATCTTACCCACGCTTTCTTTCCCGGCCAGCCGCGCTTCCCCTCCTTTCCGGACGAAACGCGGACGCCCCTTCAGGGCTTTGCCCAGGGCGATGACTGCCAGGTCCATCTCTACAGCCATGTCGGCCAATGGGGCACGCATGTCGACCCGCCGGTCCATTACATCAAGGGCGGTCGCACCCTGGATGAAATCCCGGTCAGCCAGATGCTCCTGCCCCTGGTCGTGCTCGATATCAGCGCGCGGGTGACCAGCGACCCGGACACGGTGCCCACATTGTCGGATATCGATGCCTGGGAAGAACGCTTCGGGCCGATTCCCGCCGGCAGCTTCGTGGCGCTGCGCACCGATTGGTCGAAGCGCTGGCCGGATGCCGCACGCATGTCCAATCGCGGCGAGGATGGCTTGTCGCATTGTCCCGGCTGGTCGCTTGACGTGTTGACCTGCCTCATCGAACAACGGCAAGTAACCGCCATCGGTCATGAGCAACTCGACACCGACCCTGGTCTCGCCGTTTCCAAAGGTGACGACAGCCTGGAACGGTATGTCCTGTCGCAGGACCGCTGGCAGATCGAAATGCTCACCAAACTCGACCAGCTGCCCCTCGCGGGCGCCCTGGTCATGGCCACCTGGCCGAAGCCCAAGGGCGGATCCGGTTTTCCGGCGCGGGTTGTGGCAATTCATCGCTGAGACGGCAATTGCGCGATATCGGCGGCGCCGGTAAAACCGCGTAGCAACTATTTGGACAAGATCATGTCGGCGGACAGCAACAGCAGGATCGGCAACCATATCCGCGTCGCGGAGGTTGTCATCCCGTGTCCCAACCTCGCTGCCGACCTCCAGTTTTTCACCGAGCGGCTGGGCTTCAAGGTCAATCTGATCTTCCCGGCCGACGCGCCGGCCACCGCCGTCATCTCCGGCCATGGTCTGATGCTGCGGTTGATCGCCAGCAAGGATGCCGGCAACCACACGCCATTGCTGCTGCGCCTGCTCTGCGATCTCCAGGCCTTGCCCGCGGGCACGCCCGACGAACTCACGGCGCCCGGCGGCACCCGCATCCAGCTGGTCGATGCGCAGAACCCGGTCATCATTCCCGCTGGCACCCAGGAATTCGTCATCTCCCGCGGCGGCAAGGACAGTTGGGGCGTCGGCCGCGCCGGCATGCAATATCGCGACCTCATTCCCAGCCGCTTAGGCGGCCGCTTCGTTGCCTCGCATATCCGCATTCCCGATGGCGGGCCGGTGCCGGATTATGTCCATTTCCACAAGATTCGCTTCCAGATGATCTTCTGCAAGACCGGCTGGGCCAGGCTGGTCTATGAGGACCAGGGCGAACCGTTCCTGCTCAACGCCGGCGATTGCGTGCTGCAGCCACCGGAAATCCGCCACCGCGTGCTGGAAGCATCGCCCGGCCTTGAGGTGATCGAGATCGGCTGCCCCGCCATCCATGAAACTTGCGCCGATCACAATATGGTCCTGCCCACCGGCCGGACGCTGCCGGACCGGCTCTATGGCGATCAGCGCTTTGTGCGCCACATCGCTGCCGAGGCGACCTGGCAGCCCTGGCGCCTGCCCGGCTTCGAGGCCCGCGATATCGGCATCGCCGCGGCGACGTCGGGACTTGCCGACGTGCATGTCGTTCGGCCAACCAGCAGGATTGAGGTCCAGGCGCCAGCGCATGGCGGTGAATTCCTGTTCCTGTTCGTACTGGCCGGTGAGTTGAAGCTGTCCGGATCGCGGCTCGGCACCCACACACTGCTGCTTGGCGACAGCGTCGCCATCCCGGCCGACGCCACCTACGCGTTGGCCGCGGAACCGGATGCCGAAATTCTTGAGGTGAAGCTGCCGACGGGTGCCTAGAGCGTCACTGGACCAACCGCACCCGGGTTGCCGGCAGCAGCAGTTTGGCTGTCGTGCCGAACCCTGGAACGCTGTCGAGTTCGACCTTGCCGCCATGAAGCTCGGCAAACGCTGCTGCCAACGGCAGTCCCAAGCCAGTGTCCTGCTTCTTCCGATTGAGATGGTTGGCTGGTGCGTTGAATGGCTTCATTGCCTTCTCCAACTCATCGCCGGTCATGCCGTCGCCATGGTCCGCGACACTGATGGCGATGCCGCCATCAAGTGTCGCCCGAACCGCCAGGTCGACCTGCCGGTCAGGCCCCGCAAACTTGATGGCGTTGATGGTCAGGTTCAACATGATCTGCAGCAATGTCCGCTTGTCGCCACGCAGGACCACACCCGGCAGGTCCGACTTCATGGCGAGATGGACATTCTCGCGCGATGCCCGTTCGTTCGACAAACGCAGCAGTGCATCGAACAGTTCATCAAGGGTGACGTCATCATCTGCCATGTGCCATTTGCCGGCCTCGACCTTTGACAGATCGAGGATGTTGTTGATCACGGAAAGCAGATGTTGCGCGCTGTAATGAATGTCGTCGGCATATTCCTTGTATTTCGGCTGCCCGACCGCGCCGAAGCTCTCTTCCTTGATCACTTCCGAAAAGCCAATGATGGCATTGAGCGGCGTGCGCAGCTCGTGGCTCATCTGCGACAGGAAGTCCGATTTGCGGCGGCTGAGTTCATCGGCACGGAGGCGCGCCGCGGCTTCGGCCCGCGTCCGCGTTTCGAGAGCCACCATGGCGATGGCATTGGCGGTGTGCCGCCGCATAGCGACAATACCGCCCAGGCACAGGATGATGATGGTGCAGACCAGAGCCACGGCGACATTGCGCTTGCTTTCCCAGGCAGCCAGATAGTCGTGCCGGTCAAGTTCAACTCTCAGGGTCAACGGCATGCCGTCAAGCGGATAGGCCGCCAGGTACCGGTCAGCGCTGTCACCGTTGCTTTTTGTGTCGTGCCGCGGAAACCGCACCATAACAGTGCCATCGGAAAAGGCCAACTCGACTGAGTCCGCACCCAGCGCAGGAAAGAAGCTGCCGAAATTCTGCGGATTCAGATCACCTAGGATGACGCCAGCGAAAGTGCCATCCAAATGGCTCAACCGGCGTGACACCTGAAGATTGGAGACCGAGGGGTCGCGCCGGTTGAGAATGATCCCGAAGGACGGGTTGTCTCGGTGGAAATTGAAGGTGGCGCTGGCACCGAAGCGATAATCCATGGCGGCGCTATCCGCCGCCGGCAGGATCGCATTTCCAGATGCATCGAACAGCTGGATGCTGGTCAGCGCCGGCACGATCTGTCCCACCCGCTCCAGCGCGCGCAGCACCTCGGCGGGCGTCTTCGTTGCGCCGGCGATGAGCGAGGTCGGCTGCCGGTCCAGGGCCTGCATGCTGACTTCAATCGCCCTAAGCGTCTGCTGGACATGAGCGGCGGCAATATGCGCCAGCGACTCGGCACGTTGCTGACCGGCGGCATTGACGGACTGGTAGTCCTGATAGAGGAGGCCGCTTGCTGTACCGATCACGATCAGGATCGCCAGGGTGACCAACGACCAGGATAACGGGGTCCTCGGCATTTATGCGCTCGCCGGAGAAGACGGATTCACCGAAGGCCGCCATCTGCGCCCGACCCATTTGACTATCGGCGCGACAAGGCGCGCAAGGCGCGCGCCGATGTCGGCACTGGCGCGGCTGGCATCGGTTGAGCCAAGCGCCGCCCCCGGATGATCGATCGAACTGCTCTGCTTCATATCGGCCTCAACCTGGCCAGGCGGGCGAACGCCCTTGACGGAAGGTATCATCACGCCCGTCTGATCGGCGGACAGAGGGTCATGATCAGCCGCACCAGCTCCACCTGATGCTTGCAGAGTGTTTTTGCCAGCAGGCTCTTCAGCGCCTGGCGAATATCGGTACCGTCGCGCCCCTTCAGCGAGGCGATCTCCTTCAACGACAGGCCGCGCACGATCAAGTCGGCGATTTCGGCTTCCATCGGCGCCAGGTCAAATGTCCGGGCGAAGGCGCGCATTGCTGTCCAATCAGATTGGTCCCGGCTGGTTGACAGTTCGACCACGACCAGTTGCGCGTGCTCCTCACCACCTATGCTGCGGTTCAGCACGTCCCGAAAGAAACCCTGGGTATTCCTGATCATCACGGAAATGAATGAACCGTCAGACCTGTCGCGTTCGACCAATGCAGCATTCTCGAGGCCATTTGCCAGCATCCGCGCCAAGGTCGCGTAGAACTTCTCGGTCAGGTGCGGCGCAACGAAACCGATCCGGCCGGCCACCACCTGCACACAGCTACGGTTGGCCAGCATTCGCAGGCATGGCGTATTGGCATAGGCGATCTGGCCGGTGCGGCCATCCAGCACCAGGGAAGCAACACGCCAATCCGGGCAGATCAGCGCAACGACGTCGGTCCGCATCCTGGTAGGTTCATCCCTGCCAAATGCACTGAGGACGCTCGTTACAACTGCACCGGATGCCCGTTCGGGTGTAATCTCGGTTCTTGTCCGTGCCATGGGCCATGTCGCCTTTACCAAATCGTTTACTTTCGATGGCTTACTATTGCGAAGACGACGTGACGCCACCGTGACTTGAAATTTATCGCGCATTTGTCGTTGTTTTGCACTTGCACACAGTCTCTATTTCAGCCATATATTCAATGGGTTGGGGGAGATTTCCGATGCGCGCATGGGGTTAGATTCAGATATCGAGATTCGCCTGCTGGGGCTGCCTGAGCTTCTGCGGCCGGTAGGCGGTGTTGTTTTCCCGGCCAAGGGCTTTCAACTTTTGGCTCTGGTTGCGCGCGCACCGGCCAAACGCCTCGCCCGGAAAGAGCTGGCTTCCCTGCTTTGGGACAACGACACGGAAGCCGCGGCGCTCAGCAATCTCAGGCAGTTGCTCGCGCGCATCCGCAGGGCCAGCGCCGCCTATGAAAATCTGATCGATGCCGATACCAAGACCGTCGCCTTGGGCGGTGGCGGCGCTTTGATCGACCTCAATCTCTTTGAAATCGGCTTTCGATCCGGCTCGCCCGAGCAGGCCTTGCGCGGGCTGATGCTGTTTCGGGGCGACCTCCTGGAGGGTATTGGCGAAACCACCGACGCCTTTTCCCATTGGCTGACTCTGGAACGAGCCGCCTTGCGCGAACGCTTTTTTGCCGCCGCCTCGTCTATTCTGATCGAGCTCACCCGCTTCGGTCGCGCCATGGATCAGGACCTGCGCGCCATCGCCGACCGCATGCTGGCGCTCGACCCGGAACGCGAGAGCAGCTATCGCACCCTGATCGAGGCCTATGGCCGTAACGGGATGTATGAGGATGCCGAGCGCATCTACCGCGCTCTTGTCGCCATGCTGGAGGGCGAGTTCGGCATCGCCCCGCAGCCCGAGACGAGTGCCGTCCTGCGCCGTGTGCTGGCTGGACGCGGCTACCATCAAGCCGAAACGGTACCCAGCAAGCCCGCCGGCTCGCAGCCGCGGGTGGCTTTCCTGGCGCCAAGCTGGATCGTGCCGCCGGCGTCCGGGGAAATGGCACAAACAGCCCTTCTCGGGGCCCTGGTCGAGGATATTGCCAACGAACTCGCCCGCTATCGTTCATTCGTGACATTGGCGCCGCATTCGTCGTTCAAGCTGGAGCACGATTCAGGCATACCGACCGACAATTCGGTGCTGCGTGCCGATTACACGGTGAGCGGCTTCGTTAAGCCAAGCGACCGCGACCAGTTGCTGGTGCTCCGCATGGCCGATTGCCGGAGTGGAGAAATACTGTGGGCCGGCGAGTTCTCCTTCCGCCCCGAAGATCTGGTGCGGTCTTTCCGCTTGCTCTCGCTGCAGGTGGCATCCAGCGTCGCCGCCTCAGTCGAGCGGCACCTTCTGGAAAACATGCGCCGTGACGGCAGCAACGCTGCCTATCTCCACTATCTCGACGGCCAGAGTTTGCTCAAGAATTGCGACCTCCCGAAACTGCGCCGCGCGCGCAAGGCCTTCGTCACGGCGGTTGAGCTCAACAAAGATATGGCGCTCGGGCATGCGCGCATCGCTCAAACTCTATATCTGGAGTGGATCACATTGGGTGGCGACGATCCTGAGCTACTGCGGCGCGCGCGCGACAAGGCGGAACTTGCGGTCCATATCGATCCTGGTGCCGGTTTTGCCTATCTGATGAGTGGAACCGTCGCTCTCTATCAGCGGGATTTCGATCATTCGGCCGAGAAATTTGCCGAAGCAGAGACACTCTCTCCGAACTCCGCCGATCTGCTCGTGCAGCACGCGGATGCACTCTCCTGCTTCGGGGAGGCCGATGCCGGTTGGGCGCGCTTCGAGCGGGCGATTGATCTCAATCCGATGGCACCGGATCACTATTGGTGGGCTGGAGCCAGCATCTCATTCATGCGTGCCGATTACACCAAAGCCATCGACCTTTGCGGAAAGATGACGTCCGATGTGCCGGTCGTCAGAATATTGGCGGCAAGCTACGCGCAACTCGGCGACCTGGGAACAGCGCGTACATATGGCCGTCGAATCAAGGAACTGTATCCGGACCAGGACGCAACAACGATCAGCAGAGTCGCGCCTTTCAAGCACGCTCATTTGTGTAGGACTTTAGAGGAAGGCCTCCGATTGGCGGATGTCTGAGTTTTTTTGGGGGGAAATGCCATGGCAAGATTATACGTGATTGGTGACCGTGAGACCGGCGTCCTGTTCATCAAGACAGATCCACTGAAACTCACGCATATCAGCAAGGGTACAATTGATGCTTATGCCAAGCAGCATGGCAGCACCTATGATGGTGTGTTTGCGCAAATTGCTGCCGGCGCCAAAGCAATCATCAATAAGACCGAAGTGCCGCAGTCGATATCGGATCTCGACACATCCTACCAGGCAATCGGCCAGTTAATCGGCAAGGGCGCGGTTCTCTCCGATGCCGATTTTTGCTTCGCAGCCGATATCGATGATTCGGATTGGTCGGTCAAGCGATTCACAGCGCCGCCGCTCGCCAGTGCCTTGGCCGATCTCAACCCCTCCTTGCCGCCTGACACCGAGCTGCGCGATGGGGCGCTCGACTAGCGATACGTTTGTTCAGCGCTGACTTCTTTAGGACCGGTTGCGCCGATGCGCGTCTGCTCCATCAATTGGGCATTACGCGCGTGGGCGATATTACGGGCCTGGATCGGATCGGCCTGCCGGTATGGTTCGCCTGCCGGCCGAACTCACGTGCTTTGTCCGTCTCGCAGGGCAAGGGCATGACCCCGGTGCGGGCGCGCATATCGGCGGTCATGGAGGCAGCCGAATGCGCCGTGGCCGAGCGGGCCGAGGATGTGGTGGACACATTCGCGAACCTTGGCGAGATCCAGCAGCAAGGACGGCGGATCATTCCCTTTGCCGACGTGATGCGCTGTACCACGGACAATTTCGATCCGGACCGCGAATATGCCTGGGTCAGCGGAATCGCGATGCAATCGGGTGCCGAAATCTTGGCCCCCTATGAGCTTGTCGGCCTCGATATGCGAGCCAGGGCGCCATGGGACCATCAATCGTTCAAAATGTCCTCAATTGGCCTTGCCGCTGGTAGCGAGGCCGACCAGACGCTGCTCCATGCCCTTCTTGAGGTGGTGGAACACAATGCGACCGCCGCTCTCGAGCTCTTCGGCCTCGGCGCCGGGACGTTGCGTCCCGTGCAGCCGGTCGCCGGTGCCTATGCCGATCTCGACCGCGCCATGGCCTGCGTCGAAGCAGCGGGCCTCTCTGTCACGTTCTTCGACATAACTGCCAATGTGTCGCTGCCGGTCATTGCTTGCTTCATGGACCGGGTCGTCGCGCCACATGACGGTGCCGGCACCAAACTGACCGCTGGCTTCGCCTGCCGGCCGGACGCCCATGAGGCCGCTCTGGACGCCTTGCTGGAATGCGTACAGTCCCGCGCCACCGATATCGCCGGATCGCGCGACGATATCACCGACGCTGACTATCGGCACAGCATGGCGAAGCCCCCAGCCACCACCGGCTTCATTGCTCCGCTGGGTGACGTCGGCGGGCATCGCCCGCGCGCGGACCTGGGCAGTGCGGCACAATCGCTGGCCCATGTCACCGATGCCATTTTTCAAAGCGGCATCGAAGACATTTTCGTCTTTCCCCTGGCATCCGCTGGCTTGGGCCTCCATGTGACCCGCGTCCTGGTTCCCGGCTTGGGAGTTGCCGGCACCCAGGGCATCAGCCGGGGCGGCGCCAACCTCATCGATGCCCTTTTGCGCGGGAACTGACGGGATGCACCGATCCATCATCTTCGCCGGTCCCAGTCTTCATGGCAGCCAGCAGCCCTGGCCGTCATCGATCGAGAAGCGGCCGCCGGCGGGCAAGGGCGATCTGCTTGCCGCCGTGCTGGAGGGGGCGACGTGTATTGGCCTCGTCGATGGCACCTTCGATCTTGGTGCCGCTGTCTGGCACAAGGAGATTCTGTTCGCCCTAGAGCGCAATGTCCGGATCCTCGGTGCCGCCAGCATGGGTGCCTTGCGCGCTGCCGAATGTGCCGCCTTCGGCATGATCGGCATCGGCGCCATCTATCGCGACTATGCCTAGGGCCGGCGCATGGCCGATGAGGATGTCGCCATTCTGCATGGTCCGGCGGAAATGGACTTCCCACCCCTGACAGAGGCGCTTGTCGATATCGACGCAACCCTGGACCATCTCCGCGCCCGGAATGTAATCGACGCCACTCTTGCAGAGTCGCTGGCGAAGGCGGCACGGGCGATTCACTTCAAGGACCGGACTTGGGACAGCGTGTTCGATCGTGCCGGTCATCATGACCCGGCTCAAAACAAGTTCATTCGCGATCAGACCGTCCATCGCAAGAGCGCCGATGCCTGGCTGTTGGTCGATACCATGGCCGACGACGCCACGGCATTGACGCCACCACCTCGTTCGATCGCCGGCGCTTTCAGCGAAACTCTGTTCTTCCAGGAGCTGCGGCGGGAGGTAGCCGCCCGCCTGCCAGCCCGGTCTACCTCTTGACGGAGGCAAGGTTAGTTCCGGATTGCGGTGGCCTGATCGGAGAGATCGCCATCGCACTGCCCCGCTTTCTCTTCTCATCGGCTGCGGATCTGAAACGCCGTGCCTTTGCTGCGCTGGCCACATCGCTGCCGGCCGGCAGCACGTTGCTGCTGCTGAGCGAAGCTGCTGCAGTCGACGCTGCTACCGACTGGGCGAAACGGCTTGGCCTGTCCTGCGCTTGCCGGATCGTGCAGGTATCGGACACGATGCACGATGTCGATCTCTGGATTCAGGACCCCTTCCTGGCGGCCGAACGCGACCTTGCGCCTCTCTTGCTGCCACTTCCACATACCGACCATGGCGGCCAGCATGCGCAATGGCTGACACATGCCGGCTTTATCCTGGGCGAGGCGCCGGCTATCCACCTTGCCGGCGGCAACATACTGACCGGCAGCCATTTTCGCCTGGTCGGTGCTGCCAGCATTGCGAACACGACCCAGATCGGCAATGGGCCCGTGACGGCGCAAGTGGCAGCAGCCCGTCACGCTGTCCTGGATGCGAGGCCGATGCATGTCTTTGGTTTCGCCGTGCCCCGCCGCGGCGGCGCCTCCGACCTGGCACAGCAACCACATCATCTCGACCTGGTCGTTTCGGTCACCGGGACGGTTGCGGCGGGCGGGCAGCCGGTCCTCCTTGTTGCTGACCCCCGCAAGACGCATGATCCGGACGGCCCTCGCATGGAGGGTTGGGCGGAGCAGCTGGATGCGAGCGCTGACCGGCTGACAGCCGACGGGTTTGCTGTCCGCCGCAACAAGGTGCCCTATCTCGCGCACCAGACCTATGCGCCCAACCCGATGCTGCGCGCTTACAACAATGTGATCGTCGAGAACGAGATCAAGGTCGATCTTGGCAAGACTCGGCCGCTGGTCTGGTTGCCCCAGTTCGGCGATCTTGAGCCGGAGCTTGACCCCTATGACACCCTGAACCGGCGTGCCTGGGAGGAACTTGGCTTCGAAATCGTCCCTGTCTATGGCTGGAGCGCCCTGGTGCGTGCGGGCGGCGCCATCCGCTGCGCCAGCAAGGTCTCACACGACGGTAGCGCCACCGTCGTTTCTAAAATAACGTCACGCCCATTATCAGCGAATCGGGGACGCAAGGTCGATCATGGCGCAAGACCGCAAATCATCCGGCCGCATGGCCAGCAAAGGCTTCCCCAACCCTATCGACGTCCATGTCGGGCGGAAGCTTCAATTGCGTCGAACCCTGCTCGGCCTCAGTCAGGAGCGGCTCGGCAATCTGATCGGTCTCACCTTCCAGCAGATCCAGAAATACGAATCCGGTGCCAACCGAGTCAGTTCCAGCCGGCTCTACGATATCGCCCGCGTGCTGGACATCGGCATTACCTATTTCTTCGAAGGCATATCCGCCGAAGTCCAGGAACAAAGCCCTGGACACCTGCAAGGGGCGGTCCCTCTCGTCAGCGAAGACGAGAGGGACCCGATGGCGCGTCGCGAGACGCTGGAATTGGTGCGGGCCTACTACCAGATCAGAAGCGCCAAAGTGCGCAAGCATCTGGTCGATCTCACACGGTCGCTCGGCAAGACCAAGTAGTCAGGAACGCTCAGGCCGATTGTGCGAGCGGCGTCCACCCTAGCTCGTGGTCGATATAGTTGAGAAGATTGAGTGTCGTCGGATAGGCTTTGCTGTCATTGGCAAGCTTCGCCGCCGTTTCCGCCAAGGACCGCAATTCCTTGACTTCCTGACAATCGCCGCAGACATAGGCGACCAGTCCCGGACCGGCCTGCAGCGCCGTCCGCACCAGCTTTTGCCGCTCGGTGACCCAGCGCAACCGTCCGCCCAGGGCGGAGATTTCATCGACATTCGACCGTGAGCGATCGATCTCGTCGGTCAGAACACGGGCGACGCGCCGATAGGCTGTATTCAAGGCCTCCAGGGCCTTCAGGGCGGCGCCGAAATAGTCGTCGCTTGCGACTGTCGCACGGGTTTGAGGCGTCGATTTCAACGGCTGAACTTTACGGCGGAGAGTGGTTTCCTGTGGCATAGCGACCCCCAACTGTCCTGTTGCGGACAACGCCCCGACCCATGAGCCCGATCAGATGCGCAATGCGATAAGCATTATGTCCAATAGGCACATGATTTAGCTGGTGGGGCGTGACTCCGGCGTGAAACCTGATTTGTCACTGATCGAAAGGGGAATTTCCACTTATGGCAGAGGGCGCCTGGTCGCCGCGGGCAGACGTGGAAAGCTGCTGAGGACCGGGGGGCCAAAACCGGCCGCGGTGCGAACCTCTGCCGTATCGGGGGCCACCTTTACACCGCGGCGGCAATCTCCCGCAGCGCACGTTCGAAGATCTCGACCGGCTGGCCGCCGGAAATCAGATGCTTGTCGTTGATGATGATGGCGGGCACGGAGTTGATCCCCTGCTCTTGAAAGAAACGCTCCTGCGACCGGACCTCGTCCGCATAGCTGTCCCCAGCAAGGATCTCGGCTGCTGCGTCACGATCGAGGCCGGCCCCTTCCGCAATGTCTGCCAGGGTCGACCTGTCGGACATCACGGCGCCATCCGTGAAATAGGCCTTGAACATGGCGTGTTTGAGCGCTGCCTGCCTGCCTTCAAGCCCGGCCCAGTGCAACAGCCGGTGCGCATCGAAGGTATTGTAGATGCGGCTCGCTTCGCTGGTGCGCATTTCAAAGCCGACACCGGCCGCACGCTCGCGGATCATGGCACGGGTCTGCGCCGATTGTTCGGGTGTCGCGCCGTATTTCTGGGCGATATGTTCGACGATGTTCTGCCCCTCCGGCGCCATCTGCGGGTTGAGCTCGAAGGGCTGAAAATGCAGATCGGCCGTGATATCGCCCAGCAACCGTACCAGTGCCGCTTCCAGAGATTTCAGGCCGATGACGCACCAGGGGCAGGAAACGTCGGATACAAAGTCGATCTTGATTGTGCTGGTCATGTCTGGCCGCCGACGCTGGATGAAATGGTGATGTTCGCGAAAGGATCTAATCACTCCACGGCCAATTGCAACAGCCCCGCTAGACGGCCCGCGCAATGATCTCGATCGGTGCAATCATGTTCCGCTCCAGGGCGTCCATCACATTGCGCAGCCTGTCCTTTGCCGCCGGCCCCATGATGACGTGAAGGCCAAGGCCAGGTCGGCCGGATTCCGCTGCCCGTGCCCGCATCTCACGGGAGAGATCCAGGGTGAAATCGCGCCGGTTCGCCTCCCCTTCGATGGCAAAACCGGCCAGGGTCAGCAAACGCCTGTACGTGGCCGGTGTGTCGACGAAGCTTGCTTCCGGGCTGGCCGCCCAGGGCATCGGATAGGGCAATGCGACCATGTCCTCGGCGAACATGACATCATACACGCCGAACCGGCCGCCGGGCTTGAGAACCCGCCGTGCCTCTGCAAACAGGGTCGCCTTGTCCTTGATGTTCATGCCCACATGGATGAGGGTGGCCGCCTCGAAGGCGGCGATGCCGAATGGCAGTTCCAAGGCACTGCCCTGAAGGAACGAGACCTGGTCCGACAGGCCGCAGCGCAGCGTCAGTGCCTCTGCCACAGCAACAAATTCCGGTGTGAGGTCGATCCCCATCACTGTGCAGCCATAGGATGCCGCAAAACAGCGCGCCGGCCCGCCGATGCCCGCCCCGATATCGAGGACATGATCGCCACGGCCCAGACCCAGGCGCTCGGCCAGCGCCATCGTCTGCGCCCGCCAGCCCAAATGGAACTCATCGATACCGGCAAGGTCGACCGGATCGAGATGGGCAATATCCTTGCCTGCTTCCGTCAGCGCCGCCAGGATGGCCGGTTCCAGCCCGTCCCGGCCGTAATGCTGCGCAACCAATTGCTCAACCGTCATGTCTGTCATTGGCCCATCAAAGCAAGTTGACGCCTCGCTTGATCAAAATACTTAACGGTATGATTAAGATGTTGACCAGAGCGGCGATCCGGCCTTATACCCTCGGCTAAAGAAGCATCATTTCAGCATCTGGAGAGGGCGGCAATGCGGACGATCAATCACTATATCGGCGGCAAGGAAGTGGCTGGCACATCTGGCCGTTCCGCCGACGTGTTCAATCCGGCGACCGGCGAGGTCCAGGCCAAGGTTGCGCTCGCCAGTGCCGCCGAACTCGATGCCGCGGTCAAGAACGCGCAGGAAGCCTTTCCGGGCTGGGCCAACACGCCGCCCCTCACCCGCGCCCGCATCATGTTCAAGTTCAAGCAGCTGGCGGAAGAGAACACCGACACGATCGTCGCCATGATCACTGCCGAGCACGGCAAGGTCATCTCGGACGCCAAGGGTGAGTTCACCCGCGGCCTCGAAGTGATTGAGTTTGCCTGTGCGGCCCCGCAACTCCTCAAGGGCGAGTTCTGCGAGAATGTCGGCACCAATGTCGACAGCTGGTCGGTGCGCCAGCCGCTCGGCGTGGTGGCCGGCATCACGCCGTTCAACTTCCCGGCGATGGTACCGATGTGGATGTTCCCGATGGCGCTGGTTGCTGGCAATTGCTTCATCCTGAAGCCGTCCGAACGGGACCCGTCGGTCTCCAACATGGTGGCAGATCTGCTGAAAAAGGCGGGCCTGCCCGACGGCGTGTTCAACGTCGTCCATGGCGACAAGACCGCGGTCGATGCCATCCTGACCCATCCCGGCATTGAAGCCGTGAGCTTCGTCGGCTCCACCGCCATCGCCGAATACATCTACACCACGGGCACGGCCCACGGTAAGCGCGTCCAGGCCCTGGGCGGCGCCAAGAACCACATGATCGTCATGCCGGACGCCGACATGGACCAGGCGACCGACGCCCTCATGGGTGCGGGCTACGGTTCGGCTGGCGAGCGTTGCATGGCAATCTCGGTGGCGGTCGCGGTCGGCGACAAAGTGGGCGACACGCTCATCGAGAAGCTGGCTCCGCGCGTGCGCGGCATGAAGGTTGCTCCGGGCACCGATCCGGAAGCCGAAATGGGCCCGCTGGTGACCAAGCAGCATTACGAGAAGGTGAAGGGCTATGTCGACCAGGGCGTCAAGGAAGGCGCCAAGCTGGTGGTCGACGGCCGCACCTTGAAGCTGCAGGGTTATGAGAACGGCTATTTCCTCGGCGGCTGCCTGTTCGACAACGTGAAGCCGGACATGAAGATCTACAAGGAAGAGATTTTCGGCCCGGTCCTCTCGGTCGTGCGCGTACCCGACTACGCCAGCGCCGTGAAGCTGATCAACGACCATGAATACGGCAACGGCACCGCAATCTTCACCCGCGACGGCGACGCCGCCCGCGACTTCGCCTCGAAGATCAAGGTGGGTATGGTCGGCATCAACGTGCCGATCCCCGTGCCGATGGCTTTCAACAGCTTCGGCGGCTGGAAGCGCTCGCTGTTCGGCGACCACCACATGCACGGCATGGAAGGCATCCGCTTCTTCACCAAGCTGAAGACCATCACCGGCCGCTGGCCGACCGGCATCCGCTCCGGCGCCGAATTCGTCATGCCGACGATGAAGTAAGGTTGTCGTTCAGTGCGCTAAAGAAGCGG
>NZ_CAMDRA010000026.1 GCF_945906275.1 Dongia mobilis | reverse complement strand
GCCTATAGCTCCGTGCTGGCCGCCAAGACCGAACTAGTGGCGCTCAACAAATGCGATGCGCTCACCGACGAGGAAATCGAGGAAAAGGCCGCCGCTTTGAAGAAAGCGGCGAAGCTCAAAAATGGCCAGGTTGTCTACCGTGTGTCCGGCGCTGCCGGTATCAACGTCAAGGAATTGATGCGCACGATGCTGGGCATCATCGATACCGACAAGGCACGCGAAGCCGAAGCAGCCACCGATATGAGCCAGGGCATCGAGATCGACGCCGACGCGTAATAATTCAGTGCAGCGTAAGGGGGCGCTGACATGAGTGAGAAGAAACGGGTACAGTCCAAGGAACGGTCGCTCAGTAGCGCCAAGCGCATCGTCGTCAAGATCGGCTCGGCCTTGCTGGTCGATGACGAGACGGGTGGCATTCGTCGCAAATGGCTCGACGCCCTGGCCGATGATGTCGCGGCCTTGCGTGCTCAAGGCAAGGAAGTGCTGCTCGTATCATCGGGCGCCATCGCCGTGGGCCGGCGGCATCTTGGTCTTACCGATGGTGTGTTGCGTCTGGAGGAAAAGCAGGCGGCGGCCGCGACCGGGCAGATCCGCCTCGCCCACGCCTATCAGGAAACGCTGGCGCGCCACGGCATCACCGTGGCCCAGGTGCTGCTGACGCTCGACGACACCGAAGAACGCCGCCGACATCTCAATGCGCGCTCGACCTTGGCGACGCTGCTGCAGATGGGTGCGGTGCCGGTCATCAATGAGAACGACACCGTTGCCACCAGCGAGATTCGCTTCGGTGACAATGATCGCTTGGCTGCCCGCGTCGGCGCCATGATCAGCGCAGATACGCTGGTGCTGCTTTCCGATATCGATGGCCTCTACACCGCCGATCCGCGCAAGGATAAGTCGGCTGCCTTCATCGACGAGATCACCGAAGTCACCGCCGATATCGAAGCCATGGCGGGCGTCGCACCTGCTGGCTATTCCTCCGGTGGTATGGTGACCAAGATCGCGGCTGCGCGCATCGCCATGTCGGCCGGCTGCCGCATGGTGATCGCCAGCGGCAAGAAGATGAACCCGCTGCAGGCAATCCTTGATGGCGGCACCTGTTCCTGGTTCCTGCCGGCGAGCGGCCCAAAGACCGCACGCAAGAGCTGGATCGGCGGCTCGCTCAAGGCCAAGGGCAAGCTGGTGGTCGATGATGGTGCCCTGGCCGCGCTGAAAGGTGGCCGGTCATTGCTCCCGGCTGGGATCACAAGGGTCGAAGGCCGTTTCGAGCGTGGTGATGCCGTCCTGGTGGTGGACAATGCCGGCAACGAGATTGCCCGCGGCCTTGCTGCCTATGACGCTGCCGACGCCAAGCTTATCATGGGCCACAAATCGAAAGAGATTGCGGCCTTGCTCGGTTATCGCGGCCGTGATGAGATGATCCACCGGGATGATCTGGTCGTCAGCTAGGACCAAGAAATGACCGCGCTCAAGAAGGATGCTGGTGTCGACGGGCTGATGGGCGAGATGCTGGCGCTGGGTCGTGCCGCCAAATCCGCCGCCGCCAAGCTCGCGCTGGCGCCGCGCGAGAAGAAGGACCTGGCGCTGAAGGCCATGGCCGCTGAAATCCGCGTGCAGGCAGCCAAGATTCTCGCCGCCAATGATCGCGACATGAAGGCGGCGCAGGCGCGTGGCCTCTCCAGCGCCTTGCTCGATCGCCTGCTACTCGACGCCAAGCGAGTTGAAGCCATGGCGACGGGTCTTGAGGAAATTGCGCAATTGCCGGACCCGGTCGGCCGCTCGCTCGGCGCCTGGGAGCGCCCGAACGGCCTCAAGATCGAACGCGTGTCGGTACCACTCGGCGTTATCGGCATCATCTATGAAAGCCGCCCGAATGTGACGGCCGACGCCGCCGGCCTGTGTTTGAAATCAGGCAATGCGGCCATCCTGCGCGGCGGATCGGAAAGTGCCCATAGTGCCGCAGCCATTCTCGATTGCCTGCAGGAAGGGCTTTGCGCCGCCGGTCTGCCCAAGGCCTCGGTCCAGCGCCTGCCGACCACCGACCGCGCCGCCGTCGGCATCATGCTCGGCATGACCGAGAGCATCGACCTCATCATCCCGCGCGGTGGCAAGGGCCTCATTGAGCGCGTTGCCAATGAAAGCCGCATCCCGGTCCTCAAACATCTCGACGGCATCTGCCACACCTATGTCGACGGTGAGGCGGATCCCGAGATGGCGCGCAAGATCGTGGTCAATGCCAAGATGCGCCGGACCGGCATCTGTGGCGCCACCGAAACACTGCTGATCGACCGCCCGGCGCTCGCCTTCGCGAAGCCCATCCTCGACGATCTCATCAAGGCCGGTTGCGAGCTGCGCGGTGACGCGGCGATCCAGTCCCTCGACAAACGTGTTGCGCCGGCGTCACCGGAGGATTGGGATACCGAGTATCTCGATGCGATCCTGTCGGTCCGCGTGGTCGATGGTGTGGATGGCGCCATCGAGCATATCGAGCGGCACTCTTCGCACCATACCGAGGCGATCGTCACCCGGAACGCGGCGACTGCGGCGCGCTTCCTGAACGAGATTGATTCCGGCATCGTCATCTGGAACAGCTCGACCCAGTTTGCCGATGGCGGCGAGTTCGGCATGGGAGCCGAGATCGGCATTTCGACCGGCAAACTGCATGCGCGCGGACCGGTCGGGGCGGAGCAACTGACCTCCTACAAATACATCGTGCGCGGCGACGGCCAGGTACGGCCGTAAGCGTGGGCATGATCGCGCGCAAGATCGGTATCCTGGGCGGCTCGTTCAATCCGGCTCATGATGGGCATCGGGAGATCAGCCTGGCGGCCCTTTCCTATCTGGGGCTCGACGAAGTCTGGTGGATGGTGGCGCCCCAGAATCCGCTCAAGAGCAGCGATGGCATGGCTTCGTTTGCGGCCCGTCTTGCTGAAGCGAAGCGTGTCGCACATCATCCGCGCATCCGGGTGACCGATATCGAGCATCGCTTCGGCACCCGCTATACCGCCGATACCCTTCGGCATCTCACCCGAAAGTTCGCCAATTTTCGGTTCGTCTGGCTGATGGGGGCGGACAATCTGGCCGGGATCGATCAATGGAAGGATTGGCAACAGATCTTTCATCTGGTGCCAATTGCGGTTTTTGACCGTCCGACATATACTTACCGTGCACTGGCCGCTAAGGCGGCACGGCGATTCGCCTGTTTTCGGGCGCGGGAGCAAGCAGCCCGAACGCTGGTCACATCGCCACCGCCGGCGTGGACATTTGTGCATCATCGATTGAACCCGATTTCTGCCACCGAAATTCGCCGCAGGCGGCTTTGGGGCGAGACAGGTCCACGGGCGGCAGAGCCGGCGATGCCCCGATGATTTCTATCCCATGACGCCGGCTTGAGGAGGATCAACGCCATTTCCGAAAAGAACACCGCGGTTCGCCGGAAGACCGCAACGAAATCGACCGGCACAGCCAAACCCGCCACCAAGAAGGCCGCCCCCAAAAAGGCGAATGCCCCCAAGGCCAGCAAGGGGACAAAGCCCACGGCCAAGAAGTCGGCAGTCAAATCCAAGGCAGCCGCCAAATCCAAGACGATCACGAAGCCGAAAGCCGGCGCCAAGAAGCCGGCGACCAAGGCGGTTGGGGCGAAGTCAATCGCGCCAACGGCATCGCGGCCGATCGATCAATGGTCGCGGAACCTGCTGAAGATGGTCGAGAAGTCCCTCGATGCCGACAAGGCCGAGGACATCGTGACGATCGATCTGTCCGGCAAATCGGCCATTGCCGATTACATGGTGATCGCCACCGGTCGCAACACGCGGCAATTGGCTGCCATGGCGCATCACATTGCCGAAAAGCTTGCCAAGGCGGGTGCGAAGCCGATCGGGATCGAAGGCATCAGCCAGGGCGATTGGGTGCTGGTGGACGGTAACGATATCATCATCCATCTGTTCCGGCCGGATGTGCGCAAGCTCTACAGCCTGGAGAAGATGTGGGGTATCGACCAGCCGGAACCGGAAACGCTGCAGGCTGTCGGCTAAGACCTACCGAGCTGTTTGAGATGAGGCAGTATCTGGTGGTCTGATATCGGCCTGGTTGCCGAACGCTGACCCCAGCATGCCTTGCGCGATCGCCTCCGTACCCACCACGATGCGGTCGGCGCCGTGCAGCTTGAGGTGGTCGATCTCGTCGCTGGAAAAGGCGCGGGCGATGATCTCCAGCGATGGATTGGCAGCGCGCGCCTGTTCGACGGCTTGCCCTGCCTCGAAGGCATTGTCGATCGCCACGAACAGCCGCCTGGCGCCAGCCATGTTGGCGGCGGCGATCGCCTCGGGATCCGCGGCATTGGCGGCGATCACTTCGACCCCATCGGCGCGCAACCGCTTGAGAGCCTTGGCACGATCCTCGATCACCAGGAAAGGCAGCTCCGCCCGCCGCAGATAATCGATCAAGGCGTTGCCGACCCGGCCACCCCCCACAATGACGGTGTGATGCGTAAGGCCGGTGGTGACAAGCTGGTCCTCGGAGGCTCTAATTTCCTGAGCCTCGTTTTTTTTCCCTTTGAGGCGATCGATGGCGGCAAAGAGGACCGGATTGGCCAGGATGGAGAGGATGGCGCCGGCCAGAATGAGGTCTCGCCCCTCCTGAGGCAGCAGGTTCAGTTCGACGCCTAATGCCGCGAGGATAAAGGAAAATTCACCGATCTGGGCAAGGCTTGCCGAGATGATCAGGGCTGTCCCGGTCGGGTGCCGGAACAGCCGGACGAGGAGGAAGGCGGCGATCGATTTCCCGACCACAATGATGCCGAAGGTGGCCGTAACGAGCAGTGGGCTGCGGATAATGATGGTCGGATCGAACAGCATGCCGACCGAAACGAAGAACAGGACCGCAAAGGCGTCGCGCAGCGGCAGGGATTCTTCCGCCGCCCGGTGGCTGAGCTCGGATTCCGCCAGCACCATGCCGGCGAAGAAGGCGCCGAGCGCAAAGGACACGCCGAACAGGGCCGCGGCGCCGAAGGCGACACCCAGGGCAATGGCCAGCACGGCGAGGCGGAACAGCTCGCGCGATCCGGTATGGGCGATGTAGTGGAGGACCCAGGGAATGACCCGCCGCCCGACCACCAGCATGAACAGGATGAAGGCGGTGACCTTGCCGAGGGTGATCAGCAGCGGCATGAGGAAATCGGCGCCGCTCCCGGAACCGGCGGCCTGCCCCTCGGACAGGGCCGCGGCGATGGGCGGCAGCAGCACGAGCACAAACACCATGACGAGGTCTTCGACGATCAGCCAGCCGATGGCGATGCGGCCGCGATCCGTCTCCAGGGCATGGCGTTCCTGCATGGCGCGGAGCAGGACCACGGTCGAGGCAACCGAGAGAGCGAGGCCGAAGACCAGGCCGCCGGCCATCGGCCAGCCGAGCGCCCAGGCCAATCACCAGCCCAGCAATGTGGCAAAGGCGATCTGCAGGATGGCGCCCGGGATGGCGATCGCCTTCACCGACAGCAGATCCTTGAGCGAGAAATGCAGGCCGACGCCGAACATCAGCAGGATGACACCGATCTCGGCCAGTTCCAGCGCCAGCCCCTGGTCGGCGACATAGCCGGGGGTGAAGGGGCCGACAATCACCCCGGCCAGCAGATAGCCGACCAGCGGCGAAATGCGCAGCCGGTGCGCCAGCGTGCCAAAGATGAAGGCCAAAGCGAGGCTGCCGACGATCGTGGCAATGAGCGGCGTGGCGTGCGGCATGGATTCACGTCGCAGGTTCGTGGCAAGGAAGGGTGAGGAGGGCGAGGGTCCCGGACCAAGCCCTTGGCGTAGATGGGGATTCAGGGGGCGGATATCAAGGTCACGCACAAAAAACCGTCATCCTCCGCGAAGGCGGAGGACCCACGAGTTGCTTTCTTTGTGTGGAGGGAAACTCGTGGGTGGTCCGCCACAGCCGACGAATGTCGGCCTTCGCCGACGGCGGACCATGACGAGCGGTGTTATGCGGATTTCGTCCGGCGAAGCGATAGTTTCGCGCTACTCAGGGATGGTTTGGCTGTTTAGGGTCGGAAGCGAGTTGCACGCGTTTCCGACCGGGACCAAATCATGCTCGCCAATCGCGGCATTCTGCTGGCGTTTCTCGCCTCCGCCGCCTTCTCGATGAAAGCCATCTTCGTCAAACTCGCCTACATCCATGGCGTCGATGCCGTGCTGCTCCTGGCGCTGCGCATGGCGTTCTCCCTGCCGGCCCTGCTGGTGGCGGCCTGGTGGTCCGGCCGGAACTCCGAACTGGCGCTGACGCCGCGGGATTGGCGCAACATCATCCTTCTCGGCTTTGTCGGCTATTACCTGTCCAGCCTGCTCGATTTCCTGGGGCTTGCCTATGTTTCGGCCGGGCTCGAGCGGCTGATCCTGTTCCTTTACCCGACCGTGGTCGTGCTGATCTCCGTCTATATGTTCGGCAAGAGCATCAGCCGGCGGGCGATCTTCGCCATGGTGCTGTCCTATGTCGGCATCGGCATCGCCTTTGTGCACGACATCGAGATCACCGGCGACCACCAGGCCACGATGATCGGCGGCGGCCTCATCTTCCTGTGCATGATCACCTATGCGGTCTATCTGGTCGGCAGCGGCCAGATGACCAACCGCATGGGGGCGACCCGCTTTGCAGCCTTGGCGACCACCGTCGCCGCGGTTTCGGTGATGATCCATTTCATGCTCGCCAGTCCCCTGGTCGAGGCGGTCCAGCAGCCCTGGCAGGTCTATGCCTATGCGGCGGGGATGGCGGTCCTTTCGACCATCCTGCCGATCTTCCTCACCGCCAAGGCGATCCAGCTGATCGGCGCCTCCAAGGTCTCGATCGTGGGATCGATCGGGCCGGTGGCGACGATCTTCTTCGGCTGGCTGATCCTGGGCGAAGACGTCTCGGTCGAACAGATGGTGGGGGCTGCCTTCGTGCTGGGCGGCGTCATGCTGGTCAGTTCCAAAAAAGCCTGAAAATCAATTGGTTGCGAATCTGGCCTCAGAGCGGATTTGGGTGGAAAATCCGCCAGAATTGCTTAGATTGCGCACCAATCCGCCAGTCCCGAGACACCCCGAGAGATTTATGGCCAATCTGCCGAATGAAGTTGCCCGGCGCCGGACGTTCGCGATCATCGCGCATCCTGACGCCGGCAAGACCACGCTCACCGAAAAGCTGCTGCTGTTCGGCGGCGCCATCCAGTTGGCCGGTGCCGTCAAGGCGCGTGGCGAGCAGCGCCGCGCGCGCTCCGACTGGATGAAGGTCGAGCGCGAGCGCGGCATCTCGGTCACCGCGTCGGTGATGAGCTTCGAGTACAATGGCTGCGCGTTCAACCTGTTGGACACGCCGGGCCACGAGGATTTCTCGGAAGACACCTATCGGACCCTGACCGCCGTCGACAGCGCGGTGATGGTGATCGATGCCGCCAAGGGTATCGAGGCGCAGACCCTGAAGCTGTTCGCCGCCTGCCGCCTGCGCGATGTACCGATCATCACCTTCATCAACAAGATGGACCGCGAAAGCCGCGAGCCGCTCGATCTTCTTTCGGAGATCGAAGACCAGCTGGCGCTCGACGTGACGCCGGCGTCCTGGCCGATCGGCATGGGGAAGACGTTCCGCGGCTGCTACGATCTCTTGAAGGACCGGCTCATCCTGTTCGAACGTGGTGGCAAACAGGACGAGGATGTCGTTGAAATTAAAGGTATCGACGATCCGAAGCTGGATGCCAATCTGAAGCCGGACGAAGTGCAGCGCCTGCGTGACGATATCGAGATGGCGCGCGGTCTGATGAAACCGTTCGACCTTGGCGCCTATCGCGAAGGCCATCTGTCGCCCGTCTATTTCGGCTCGGCGGTGAACAATTTCGGGGTCGGCGAGCTGCTGTCGGGCCTCGCCGAGATGGCGCCGCCGCCGCGTCCGCAGAAAGCGGCGACCCGGATGGTCGAACCGACCGAGGAAAAGACCACGGCCTTCGTGTTCAAGATCCAGGCGAACATGGATCCGAAGCACCGTGATCGTATTGCTTTTACGCGCCTGTGCTCGGGCAAGTTCGAGCGCGGCATGAAGATGCTGCATGTCCGCTCGGGCAAGCAGATCAACCTTCACAACCCGGTCGTCTTCCTGGCCCAGGACCGCGAGATCGCGGAGGAGGGCTATGCCGGCGACATCCTCGGCATCCCCAACCATGGCAATCTGCGGATCGGCGACACGCTGACCGAGGGCGAGCCGCTGCAGTTTGTGGGCATCCCGAGTTTCGCCCCGGAACATTTGCAGGCGGTGCGTGCCGACGATCCGCTGCGCGCCAAGCATCTCGGCAAGGCGCTGGAGCAGCTGGCGGAAGAGGGAGCGGCCCGTGTCTTTCGCCCGGAGATCGGCACCGACTATATCGTCGGCGTCGTGGGCGCCCTGCAGTTCGAGATCCTGGCCGACCGCATCCTGACCGAATATGGCCTGCCGGTGCGATTTGAGCCGACCAGCCTCCACACCGCGCGCTGGATCGAAAGTGACGATCCGGTGGCGCTGAAGACTTTCCTCGACGAAACGCGGGCCAGTGTCGGCAAGGACCACAATGGCGACCATGTGTTCCTGGCGCGCAATGCCTGGCATCTGGACCGGGCGGAGAAGGATCACCCCAAGGTGCGCTTCCTCAAGGTGAAGGAACAGGCGCAGTAAGGCTCAAGCTCCCGCACTTCACGTCATCCCCGGGCTTGACCCGGGGATCGGGTTCGACTGGGTTCTGCCCGTCAGTCGCTGGCTGATGCCAGGGTCAAGCCCGGGCATGACGGTGTAAAAGAGGGCGGGATGTGCCCTAAGCTTCACGCCTCGCCGCGGGTCCAGGCGACCTCAAGCGGCTCGCGGAAAGCGAAGCGGGTGAGGTGGCTGCCGATCATGTCCTCCATCCGGGCGAGGGAGTCTGGATCGATCGCCGAGACGCACATGACCAGGACGTCCTTGCCGGTCGCCAGTTCGCAGAGGCCGAAGGGAAACTCGATCCGCCCGCTCTCGGCATCATGGGTCGCGGGAATCTTGTGGGCGAAGTGCTTGCACAATTGCCCGAGATAGCGGGCCGGCGAGGTCGTCGGCACGCGCGCCATCGAGGTGAATTTGGTCGCGACTGATTCTGCCATCATCATCACCATCATTTCACATTCTCGATTGTCTGGGCCGCGCCGTCGATGGCGGCGGCGATGGCGCGGGTCTGCTCGTCATTGAGCGGGCCTTGCGAGAGGCGGAGACGGATCGCGACTTTCAGGTTTTCCATCGCGCGGAGGATCTGGGGGGCCGGGCCGCCACCGTGTGCCGCGTGGGTCTCGCTGATGCGATCGAAGATGGCCGAGATGATCGAGCGGTTCTCGGCGAGGAAGGCTTGGCCTGCCTCGGTGATGGCGTAGAGCTTCTTGTTGCCCTCGGCCTCGGCCACCGTGGCGTAGCCGGTTTCCTCGAGAAGGGTGAGGGTCGGGTAGACGACGCCGGGGCTGGGCGTATAGGCGCCGGCCAGCTTCTCCTCGATCGCCTTGATGACCTCATAGCCATGGCGCGGCTTCTCGGCGATCATCTGCAGGATGACGTAGCGGAGGTCGCCATGATCGAAGATCCGGGCGATTTTTCCGCGTCCGCCGAAGCCGTGACGGCCGCCGAAACGGTGGCGATGGCCGAAACCACGGCCGCCGCCGAGCTCGTCGCGGGCAAAGCGCCTCTCGCGGCATTCCTTTAAGTGTTTGAAAAACATATATCTGTCCTTTCTATTTCGATATATCATAATTTAGATATATCTAAATACGATCTGTTTCAAGGCCTGGCCTCGAGAAAATTCCGGCCCGCTTGACCTTCCCATCGTGGGAGGGGCCATATTCTGTCCAACAACGTCATGAAACAGAGGAACGGATCTCGTGTTGAACTTGAAGGTTGAAGGCATCAATTGCGGCGGCTGCGTCAGCTCCATCAAGAAGGCGCTGGCCGTGGCGGCACCCGGGGCCGAGGTCGCGGTGGATATTCCGACCGGCGCCGTGAAGGTTACCGGTAGTGCCGACCGGGGCAAGGTCGTGGCGGCGATCGAGGATGCGGGCTACGACGTCGTCGGCGACGCGGCCTGAAGTCAGACCTGCTGATCGGCAATGGCGCCGAAGATCTGTGCGGCGAGGCCGGCCGCTTCTTGCGTTGCCTGCCCTTGCTGGTAGGCCTTCACTGCCTGCTGGCGGCGTTCGGCTGGCGATGTTTCGGCACCATCGACCTGAGCTACCAATGCCGCCGCAGCGCCGGCAACCGCATTGATATCTCCGGATGACGGCGATTGCACCGAGACTGCCGCGGCCTGGACCCGGCGTAGTGCGCGCTCCCGATCTTCCGCCGTGCCTGAGACGTTGACGGTGATCGGCACCTTGCCTTCGACGGCGTAGAGCTTGCCGTCCGGGCCGCGCTTGTAGGTGTATTGCGGGACGCCGGCATATTGCCCGGCCGTCGCGGCGTGACGCTCTTCCTCATTGCGCACTTCGCGGTCGCGCTGCTGCAGTTCGGCGATGATGCGGCGATCACTTTCGGAGAGCTGGCCGGGCACGTTGGCAGGCGCTTGCGCCGTGGCTTGCGCTGGCGGCGTTTCGACCTTGGCCAGTTTGCGCACGACCAGCGTCTCGGTGCCCGGCGCACCGCCTGGCAATTTGCCGATCACCTGGCCTAGATTGTTGTTCGGGGGGCCATTGTTGACGAGGCTGCCGATCGTGGACATGGCGCATTTTGCGACTGTCGCGTGCCCGTGTCTTGGTTAATTGGCGGGAAGTGCCTTCGCGCAGGGATCACCGGTCGGATCCGGCACATCGTTCATGCGGGCCTGGATCGTGCCGGCGCGGCCGCGGATATAGCTGGTGGGCTTCGAGGCCGACCAGCGGATCGGATTGGGCAGGACGGCGGCGAGCAGGGCAGCTTCGCGACGCGTGAGGTCCTTGGCGGATTTCTTGAAATGCGCTTGTGCCGCGGCTTCGGCGCCATAGATGCCGGGACCGAACTCGACCACGTTGAGATAGACCTCGATCACGCGCTTCTTCGACCACATGAGTTCGATGAGGCCGGTGAAATAGAATTCCAGGCCTTTCCGGACATAGGTGCGGTCGGGCCACAGGAAGACGTTCTTGGCGGTCTGGTTGCTGATGGTGGAGCCGCCGCGGATGCGCTTGGCGTTCTGGTTCCGCTTCCAGGCCTTCTCGATCGATTCCCAATCGAAGCCATAGTGCTCGCAGAATTTGGCATCCTCGGCGGCGATCACGGCGCGCACCAGGTTGGGCGAGATGTTGTCGTAGGATTCCCAATCCTTGTGAATCCAGTTGCCCTCGACGACCCGCCACAGCATGAGCCAGGTGACCGGCGGCGGGACCCAGGCATAGACCGCCGTCATCACCACGGAGAACATCAGGAAGAGGGCGATGACGCGCATCAAGAGCAGCCAGGCGCGGCGCAGCCAGCTCGGTCGCTTCTTGGTTTCCGCCTCGATCATGCCGCCCCTCAAAACCCCCGCCTCATACAGGGGCCCTGGATATCTGGCCGGAGACGGGCAAGCAAGCTGCAGGCATCTGGACAAAACGGGAACGCGAGGGCAAGCTCGGCCGATGGAGGAGTTTCGCCATGCCTGACAGTCTTTTTCCCCTGGCCGATGAGACCAGCAGCAATCCATCGGTTGCCGCGGGGATCGCCCGCGGGGTCATGCGCCTGTTTGCCGATCTGGGCTATGCGGCATTGCAGGAGTTTCCGCTGCGGGTGAAGCGGCGGGCCGATATCGTGGCGCTCAACAATGCCGGCGAGATCATCATCGTCGAGATCAAGTCGGGGCGGGCGGATTTCAGATCAGATCAGAAATGGCCGGACTATCTCGATTTCTGCGACCGGTTCTACTTCGCGGTCGATCCGGATTTTCCGCGCGACATTCTGCCGGCGGATTGCGGCCTCATCATCGCGGATCGGCATGGTGGCGCGATCGTCCGTGAATCGGCGGCGGCACCGCTCAATGGCAACAGGCGGCGCGCACAGATCCTGCAGATTGCGCTCACGGCGAGCCAGCGTCTGGCGCGCGTGACGGACTCAGTTTCGCTTTCGTAGCGTCATGCCCGGGCTTGACCCGGGCATCAGTCCGCAACTGATAACTTGAGCCCAGTCGCTCCTGATCCCCGGGTCAAGCCCGGGGATGACGAAGAAAATAGAGCCAAGGGGGCGAGGTAACCCTCGCCCCCCTCCGGTTCGATTAAACGCGATCGAACTCCAGCCCGATGTCACGACGCAGATGCGTCGACAATCGGTCGAGATCGAGCGGTGGTGCCTGACCGCGCCTTGGCTTGTCGCCATCACTGCGATCCCATGCGGCGTGGCTACTGTCGACGGTGGTCAAAGCGCTGTCTTGACGCGAACGATACAGCCAGCGGCCAAGCATCATGGGCCAGAGATTGAGATGGATCGGCATAACGTAGTTCCTTCTTCTGCAAATCGCGCGTGATGCCGGCAAAGTTCCACCGGTCCGTCGAACACACCAAAAAGGGGCGAACGACCGGCATCAAAGGCTGGGGTTTGTGGTTGAGGTTCGATGGCGGCTTTGCATCCGCTCAGATCGAGCGGCGGTGGCGTGCTGATACCCTGGCGGATCCGGAAAATGACGGATGTTCAGCTGTCGCAGCCGGAATCTCCATAGGGGAGAGTCAGTCAGCGACGGCAATAATCCGACGTTACGCGGTTAGAGTTGAACGGAGATTCCGGAGAACAAGGGTAATAGGGACACGCCATCGGCACGACGGCCGACATCGAATCTCAGGCTGCCTGGCAGCTCTTTCGGGTGACATAATTCATTCGACGGTCCTCCTCCTTGTTCGAGAGGTGCGGCAAAAATACGCAGCAGCATGACTCGCGTCAAGCCGGGAAAATGTCTCGATGCAAATTTTGGGCGTGGGTGTGGCTTTTGAGGCAGCCCTCGTCCTGGAGGAGCTATTGCTTCTTGCGGAACGCGTCCAGGGCAACCACCGTGCCGCCACTTGGCCCGCCACTCGACCCGGCTGCGGTATCGCCTTCGGCCCTGGCACCGGCGCGCTGGTCCGGCAGGGCCGGCTTGGCTTCCGGCTTGTCGAGGGCCAGGACCGGCTCCTGTCCCTCATGCTCGTCGCTCTCGCCTTCGTCTTCCCCGGCGTTGGCGCCGGAATCGAACTGCAGCGCGAACTTCACGGACGGATCGGCGAAGCTCACGATCATGTCATAGGGGATGAACAGCGGTTCATGCTTGCCGCCGAAGCTCAGCGTCACGGTGAAGCTGTCATCGGTGACTTCAAGGCCCCAGAACTGGTGCTGGAGCACGATGGTCATTTCGCGGGGATATTGGCTCTTCAGGTGCTGGGGAATGCGGACGGTGGGGCTGTCGGTGCGGAAGGTGATGTAGAAATGATGATCGCCGGGCAGGCCGCTCACGGCCGCTTCCGTCAAAGCCCGCCGCACGACGCCACGCAGGGCGTCTTCCACCATCTGGTCGTACCGCAACCAATCTTTCGCCATAGTGCCGTCCCATCTCCCCTTAAAATCCTGTCCCGGCGGCCCAGCCCCCCGGCTGGACCAAGGCGCCCCGCAAATGGCGCCGGAAATCAGGTGGGGGGCTTTCTGTTGCCCGGCGCCCCCCTGGTACCGCGTTCTTTGCAAGCTACTTACAGCCCGTTAGGGATGTTAGGCAGCCATACGAAGATCGGATGCAACGTTGTCGTTGGCATCTCTAGGTTTGACCCGATAACGGCGGGTATCATACCGAGCAAAAACCATGTCTTTACCGCGCACGTCGATCCTGTTTCGCCCCCATGGAGCCTGACCGGCAATCAGCAACTGATTGATAGGTAAGGTTTAATGGTGGAGGCGCCGGGTACCGCCCCCGGGTCCGCAACGCTTATTTCACAAGGCGTTTATCGCCATAGTCGGTTTCCCGACATCCCTAATATAGGCGTGCCGGGCGGGATGTGAAAGTCCCGCGGCAATAGATCGTTAAGAAGTTCGGATTTGTCCTCCAGACCGGTTCCCGGTAAAACGCGCGACCGGCTTTGGCCGGGGGAGGCGGCGAATCAGGCCCTTCCGGCGCAGCATCATCAGACGGGACCCGGCATGCCCTTATCACCCGAGCAACTGGCGGCGATCGAGGACCAGCGCGCGCAGGCGAACAGCACGCGCCGCGCGGTGGCGCCGGCCCTCGAAGAAATCCTCTATCAGGCCGTGCCGGTGCTCGATCACGGCATCGTCCGGGTCATCGACTATATGGGCGACGACAATGCGGTCGTGCAGGCGGCGCGCGTCTCCTATGGCCGCGGCACCAAGAAGGTGTCGGAGGACCAGGGGCTCATCCACTATCTCATGCGCCACCGCCATTCGACGCCGTTCGAGATGTGCGAGATCAAGTTCCATGTGAAGATGCCGATCTTCGTGGCGCGGCAATGGATCCGCCACCGCACCGCCAACGTGAACGAATATTCAGCGCGCTATTCGATCCTCGACCGGGAGTTCTATATTCCGGCGCCCGAGAATCTGGCGGCGCAATCCGCCACCAACCGCCAGGGGCGCGGCGAGGTGCTGCAAGGTGCCGAGGCGCAGAGGGTGCTGGACCTCCTCAAGCAGGATTCGACCCAGGCCTATGATCATTACGCCGAGATGCTGAACGAGACCGAAAGCGGGGAACCGGTCGACCCCGGCCGTCCGGGTCTTGCCCGTGAACTTGCGCGCATGAATCTCAGCCTCAATTTCTATACCCAATGGTATTGGAAGATCGACCTCCACAACCTCATGCACTTCCTGTCGCTGCGCGCCGACGCCCATGCGCAGTACGAGATCCGCGTCTATGCCGATGCGATGCTCGATATGCTCAAGCGCTGGGTGCCGCTCACCTATGAAGCCTTCGTCCAGCACCGCCTGAATTCCGTCACCTTGTCGAAGAACGCGCTCGCAGTCGTGAAGCGGCGCCTTGCCGGCGAGACAGTGACACAGGAATCGAGCGGCATGGGCCGGCGCGAATGGACCGAGTTGCAGGCGCTGCTCGACAGGACTGATTGATCGGGCATGACGGATATCTCGCTCGATATCGCCGATTGGCGAGATGCGCCGCGGTCGCGGGCGAAGTTCATTCGCTGGCGGCGTCACGCATTGCTTGCGGCGCTGATTTGCGCGTTCGTCTGGATGGCGCTCAACACGCTGCCCGGTCCCGTGATGGCGCTGGTCATCGGCCCGGTCGACAAGGTTCTGGTCGACAAGAGCGCGCGGTCATTGTCGCTGATGCGCGATGGCAAGGCGGTGTGGACGACGGCCGTTTCGCTGGGTAAGAAACCCGTGGGCCAGAAGCGCCGCGAAGGCGACCAACGGACGCCGGAAGGTGTTTACAAACTCATCTGGGGCAACGATGCCTCGACCCATCACCGCTCGCTGCTGGTGTCCTATCCCAGCAAGAAGCAGGCGGCGCGCGCTGTTGCCAACGGCCAGGATGCCGGCGGCGGCATCATGATCCACGGGCAGCGGCAATGGTGGCGCTGGTTCAACCGCTCGCCGCTCACCAATGGCTGCATCGGGGTGAGCAACCTGGCGATGGACATCATCTGGTCGGCGGTGGAGCTGGGCACCCCGATCGAGATCAGGCCGTAAGGCAAGCCGCTCTTATCGCAACTTCCAAACTCGTGGATGCCCGGGCCAAGCCCGGGCATGACGGCGGAGGGAATGGTTAGAGCGAGTCGTAGAGATCGTTCCAGTCCGGATTCGTTGCCACGACAAGTCTTACTTTCCACGCGCGAGACCAATGCTTGATCGTCTTTTCACGCTGAATGGCAAAGCGGATATCTTCGTGCCGCTCTGCGAATACTAGCCGCTTCAAACCATAGCGTTTCGAAAAGCCGTCGATTGCGCCCGATTGATGCTCCCAGGCACGGCGGGCAATGTCGCTGGTGACGCCGACGTAAAGAATACCATTCGGCTTGTTCGTCAACATGTAGACCCAGCCGCCTTGGCTCGTCATGTCACTTAAACTCAGCCGTCATGCCCGGGCTTGGCCCGGGCATCCACGACTTTCTTCGTGACGCCTCCAAACTCGTGGATGCCCGCACCATGTGCGGGCATGACGGCGGAATTATGGGTGATATCGAACAACGCCAACGCAACTCACCAAACCCTATCCGCAGCATCCGCCGCCAACCGTGCGGCGATCTCCGGCATTGCCTTGGCGTCGACATTGGCAAAGGCCACGCGCAGGAAGTCTTCCTGGCCGGGGCCGAACATCGAGCCGGGCAGGGCCAGCAGGTTCTGCTTGTCGGCGAGGCGTTTGGCGACAATGGCTGCGGGTTTGCCGCGATGGGGATGCTTGAGATAGGCGAAATAGGCGCCGGCGCTGACCACTTCGTAGCCGAGATCGTTACGGGCGAAGGCCTGGGTGAGGGCGGTCAGGCGGTCGCGCATCAGGCCGGTATTGCCGTGGCGCCAATCGCCCAGTGCCTGCAGCCCGTGCTTCGCGGCGATCTGGCCGATGCGCGGCGCGCAGATGGCGACGCAATCCATCGCCTTGCCGATCTGGTCCAGCAGTTTCGGATCGCCAACGATGGCGCCGACACGGTGGCCGGTGAGGCAGAACACTTTCGAGAAGCTGTAGAGGTGGATGAGGTTCGATTCCCAGCAATGGGTGCGGAACAGGCTGTGTGGTGCCTCGTCATGGGGCATGAAATCGCGGTAGGTCTCATCGAGGATGAGCGCGATGCCGGCTTCCTTGCACAGTTGCAAAGCGGCCTGCAGGAATTCCGCCGGATAGACTGAGCCGGTCGGATTGTTGGGCGAGATGAGCACGAGGGCGCGGGTCTTTGCGTTGATGGCGTCGCGGATCTCCATCAAATCCGGCAGGCCGCCGGCTTCGGGGCGGAAGCGGACGTGGCGCGCCGTGACGCCGATCATGTCCAGCCACATCTGGTAATTGAAGTAATAGGGCAGCGGCAGGATGATCTCGTCGCCCGCCTTGGCAAGACCGGCGGTCGCCAAACAATAGGCCTGGTTGCAGCCGGCGGTGATCATCACGTTGTCCGCGGTCACGACGGCGCGGTCGGCTGGGCCATAGACGCGGTTGATGTCCGCAGCCAAGGCCGCGCGCAGGTCTTCAAGACCGTTGATGTCAGTATAGCGATGGGTCGACGGCACCTTCAGCGCTTCCGCCATATGCGCGATCAACGCGTCGGGCGGCGCGTAGCCGGGGACCGCCTGGCAGACATCGATCAGCGGCTTATCGGCCGGGAACGCACGGCCTTCGATCCAGCCTTGGGCTTCGGCGATCGGTGGTGTGGCAACAGCGGCCAGCCAGGGATTGGCGGCAAGACTCATGATTTCAACTCCGGAAGGTTGGCATAGAGGTCAAGAGCTTCCGGGTTGGCCAAGGCTTCCTTGTTCTTCACCGCATTGCCATGGACCACGTCGCGCACGGCAAGCTCGACGATCTTGCCGGATTTCGTGCGCGGGATGTCCGTCACGGCGAGGATCTTCGCCGGCACATGGCGCGGCGTCGTGTTGGCGCGGATCTGATGCCTGATCTTCTTTTCCAGTTTTTCGTCGAGCTTCACGCCGGGGCGGAGGCGGACGAACAGCACGACGCGGACATCGCTTTGCCAATCCTGCCCAATGACGATGCTCTCGAGGATTTCCGGCAGTTGTTCAACCTGGCGATAGATCTCGGCCGTGCCGATGCGCACACCGCCGGGATTGAGCACGGCGTCCGACCTGCCATAGACGATGATGCCGCCATGCTCGGTCAGCTCGACATAGTCGCCATGATGCCAGATGTTGGGATAGCGCTCGAAATAGGCGGCCTTGTAACGCTTGCCATCGGGATCGTTCCAGAAGCCGACCGGCATGCAGGGGAAGGGGCGGGTGCAGACCAGTTCGCCCTTTTCGCCTTGCACCGGTTTCCCGTTTTCGTCCCAGACCTCGACCTTCATGCCGAGGCCGCGCATCTGGATTTCACCGCGCCAGACAGCGCCGGTCGGATTGCCCAGCATGAAGCAGGAGACGATATCCGTGCCACCCGAGAGCGACGACAGGCAGACATCCTTTTTGACGTGCTCATAGATGTAATCGAAACTTTCCGGCACGAGGGGTGAACCGGTCGAGCCGATCGTGCGCATGGCGGAGAGGTCATGGGTCTTGATTGGATCGATGCCGGCCTTCAGGCAGGCATCGATATATTTCGCGGAAGTGCCGAAGAAGGTGCATTTCTCGGACTGGGCAAAATCAAAGAGGATGTTGCCGTTGGGTGCGAAGGGCGAACCGTCATAGAGCAGCAAGGTGGCGCCGGAGCCGAGGCCAGAGACGAGCCAGTTCCACATCATCCAGCCGCAGGTGGTGAAATAGAACACGCGGTCGCCATGCTTCACATCGGAGTGCAGGCGGTGTTCCTTGAGATGCTGGAGCAGCGTGCCGCCCTGGCCATGCACGATGCATTTCGGGACACCGGTCGTGCCGCTGGAGAACATGATGTAGAGCGGATGGTTGAAGGGCACGCGTTCGAACTGCAGTGCCGCGCCGATATTGGCGGCGATGACATCGTCGATGTTGCGCGCGTTGGGCAGTTTCGAGACGTCAGGCGTTTCGCTGATATAGGGAATGACCAGCACTTCCTCGACGCTGGGCAGCTTGGCCAGAAATTCGGCGGCGCGCTCCAGGCAATCATGGCTCTTGCCGTTGTACCAATAGCCGTCGGCGGTGATGAGCACGCGGGGCTCGATCTGGCCGAAGCGGTCGAGCACACCCTGGACGCCGAAATCGGGCGAGCAGGAGGACCAGACGCAGCCAAGGGAGGCGGCGGCGAGGGAGGCGATGATGCTTTCCGGCATGTTGGGCACGAAGCCCGCGACCCGGTCGCCGGATTTGAGGCCGATGCCACGGAAATGGGCGGCAAGCGCTGCGACGCGGTCGTGGAGATCGCCGTGGGAGAGGCGGCGCTTGACCTTGTCCTCGCCCCAGAAGACCAGCGCATCATGCTGGCTGCCGGCCTTGGAGAAGCGCAGAAGGTTTTCGGCGATGTTGATCCTGGCGTCGGGGAAGAATTTGGCGCCCGGCATCAGATGGCCGTCGACCAGGACATGCTGGCCGGGCCCGTCGCCGATCACCTCGCAAAAGCGCCACAGCGAGACCCAGAACTTCTCGATCTCCGCCACCGACCATTCCCACAGGGCCGCGGTGTCATGCAGGTTGATCTGCCAGTCGCGGGCCACCTGGGTGCGGAACCTGGTCATGTTGGCGCCAGTGATCACTGCTTCGCTCGGCTGCCACAGCAAATCGTCCATACTCTCTATCCCCTTACCTTCACAACGCGTGCGCCGCGCTGCAACATGCCCAAACTGACCCGACCTGCGGAAAATGCAAGGCTTGGCCGCGTTGTCGAGCCTTTTTATTGCGGCGCCCGACCCTTACTGTGCCATCACAGCGCATCTTCCGAGGCCGCGCTGCCCCTGGCAAGACGATTCCCGACATACACATGACGAGTTCCGACCACAAGAGAAGCGGCCTGCCGGACCCGATGCTGGCCGCTCTCCTGGCCCTCGGCGCCTGCGTCTTTTTTGCCTGCCTGAGCGCCACGGTGAAGCATCTGTCGACCGAACTCCATGGGTTCGCCATCGCCTTCTGGCGCAACCTGTTCGGCTTCGTTTTCATGATTCCCTGGCTGTGGCGCCATGGCCTGGGCAGCCTGCGGACGGGACGCTTTGGCACCTATCTGTTCCGTTCCGGGCTCAGCGTCATCTCGATGATGTGCGGCTTTACAGCGCTCGCCTATATGCCGATCGCCAATGCGACCTCGCTCAGCTTCACCGCCCCCTTGTTCGCGACCATTCTTGCGGCCCTGGTCCTCAAGGAGAAGGTGCGATTGCGACGCTGGTCAGCGACGCTGCTGGGTTTTGCCGGGGTCATGATCGTGCTGCAGCCCGGCTCGACCGGCATCGGCCTGGGTGAAATCCTGGTGATCGGCAGCGCCTTCCTGACGGCGACCGTCTCGGTCATCGTGAAGACCCTCTCACGCAGCGAAAGCTCGCAGGCCATCGTGACCTATATGGTGCTGCTGTCGACGCCTCTGGCGCTCGGTCCGGCGCTCTTCCACTGGGACTGGCCGAGCCTTGCCGCCTGGCCCTATGTCGTGGCGCTGGGCCTGTTCGGCACCTTGGGGCATTTGTGCTGGACGCGGGCCTTCGCCATGGCCGATGCGTCTGCCATCGTTCCCTATGATTATTCACGCCTGATCTTCACCACCGGAATCGGCATCATCTGGTTCGGCGAGAACCCGGATCACTGGTTCTGGATCGGCTCGGCCGTGATCATCGCCGCCGGCCTCTACATCGCCCAGCGCGAGGCCTTCCTGCGCCGCTCGCGCGGGACCAAGGCCGTGGCGATGCAGGCCAGCGCGGAGAGCGCCCAGCCAGGTATCGGTGCTGACGTCAATGCGCCGAAAAAATCCAGCCAGAATGATGGGCCGCGATGAGGCAGGGTTTCCTCAATCTCTCCGGCAATGCCCGCGGCTGTATCTGGATGGCCCTTTGCGGCCTTGGCTTTTCCGTCATGGCGGCCTTCGTCAAGCTGGTGGGCCAAGCCGGCATCAACACCTTCGAGATCACCTTCTTCCGGTGTTTTATCGGCTTCCTGATGCTGGTGCCGTTCATCGTGAAGACGGGTCCGCATGGCCTGCACACGCAGCATCTGAAGGCGCATGTGCTGCGCTCAGGCCTGGGCATCGTGGCCATGGCCTGTTCCTATCTCGGCATCGCCAAGCTGGAGCTGGCAATCTATACGGCGCTGAGCTTCACCAAGCCACTCTTTGCTGTGTTGCTTGCCGTGATCATTTTGAAGGAAGACGTGCGCTGGCGACGCTGGGCGGCGACGATCGTCGGTTTCCTCGGCGTGCTGGTGATGATGCAGCCTGGCAGTGGTGCCTTCAATCCCTGGGCCTTGCTGGCTCTGGGCGACGCCATGTCGATCGCCCTCCTGATCACCATCCTGAAGCGTCTGCCGGCAAGTGAAACGCCGCTCATCATGCTGTTCTATTACGGGCTCATCGCGACCGCCATGGTGGCACCACCGGCGATCTATTATTGGCAATGGCCGGAGCCGATCGAGTGGCTCTATCTGGTCATCATCGGGGCCACCGGGGCGATGTCGCAATATTGGTGGATTTTGGCGTTCAAGGCCGGCGAGGCCTCGGTGGTGGCGCCGTTCGATTATCTCCGGCTGCTGTTTGCGGGCGCTGTCGGGTTCATGATCTTCGCGGAACTGCCGGATCATTGGACCCTGATCGGCGCCGGTCTCATCATCGGCAGCACGGTCTATATCGCCCAGCGCGAGGCGCGCCTGGGCCGAGCAGCGGCCAAGCCGCCGGAAAGCTGAACCCCGTCAGGAATCCAGGTTGGAGATCGCTGCCTGGGCCTTCGCCCGATGTTCCGGCGTGATGTGGCTGGCGACCATCTTGATGGCTCCGTAGACCACGGCGGCATCGTCGGCAAAGCCGAAAAAGGCAAGAAAGTCCGGAACCGCATCGAGCGGCAGGACGAAGTAGGCAAGGGCGCCCATGAGGACCGCCTTCACCTTGAAGGGCGAGGCCGGGTCGGTGGCGCAATAATAGGCCGCCAGCAATTCATCGAGGAAGGGGATGCGCCTGGCGATGCGGCGCAGCTTCGGCCAGAAGCCCTGGTCGACCCTCGCCCTATCCCGCTCGAATTTGGCGGAATCGGCCGGCTCGATCGCTGATTTGGATGGATCGGTCAAACAATTCTCCTTGCGCCTGCTGACATCACAGATGGGGCGTCAAATTCCGGCCGGCAAGCCCAACTGCCCCTGGGAGCGGCCGAATTCAGAGGTTATAAACGGATTGTGAGCCTAACTGGCCCAGGAAATGCTAGGCTTGATCAGCAATTTTAACGTCTTTGGCCCATGAAAATCAGAGAAATCCTGCTTTCGACCGCCCTGTGTGCCGGCCTCTCCCTGGCTGACCTGGCGAGCGCCCAGGAAGCAACGCCGCTGCCGCCGCCGGCGGGTGCTGCCGCCGCGCCGCCGGAAGAGCCGGCGTCGGCCATCCTGGATCCGTCCCTGGTCGCAAATACGCCAGCCGCACCGGCCGACGAAAAGCGGGCCTGCAAGCGCACGGTCTTCGTCGAGGAGATACCCTATACGTGGGACAAGCTTGAAAAAGGCACCGACGCCGCGTGGGTCGCCTACAGCAACGGCGAGTTTACCAAGGCCGTGCCGCTCTTTGCCAAGCTTGCCGATCTCGGCCATCCGGTCGCGGAATGGCTGATGGGCAATGTCTATTATTTCGGGCAAGGCGTGCCGCTGGACCTGCGCACCTCGCTCAGCTGGTTCGAGAAGGCGGCGATGCAGGGATGCTTTGCCGCCTACGCGCCCACGGCACAGATGTATGAAAACGGCGATGGCACCCTGGTCGATCCGGGCAAGGCCTATATGTGGTACAACATTGCCGTGGCTCAGTTGCCCCAGGGCAAGGAGCGCCGGGAGATGGTGGAGCGGCGCGAAAAGGTGGCCGGCCTGTTGACGCCGGCGCAGCTGGAAGCGGCCCAGAAACGATCGCTGCAGTTCGAGCCCAAACTGATCGTCCCGCCGGATATCTCGGAACTGCCGGACGATTTCTTCAAGCAACCCTGAAGCTAGGTTCCAGGTGCCTTCGGCATGGCGACCTCGACCGTCGTGCCGACACCTGGCGTGCTGGTGATCGTCAATCGGCCGCGCATTAATTCAACCAGGCGCTTGACCAGGGCCAGGCCGATGCCCGAGCCACCCACTTCCGCCCGCATCGGGTCGCCGAGGCGCGTGAAGGGCTGCATGGCGCGTTCGATTTCCTCGGGCGCCATGCCGACCCCGTTATCCGTGACTCGGAACGTCACCATGTCATCGTCGTCGCTGGTCGCGATGACGATGCTGCCCCCCTTGCGGGTGTATTTGGCGGCATTGCTGGCGAGGTTGAGCAGCACCTGGCGCAGCAGCCGCCGGTCCGCCAGACAGGAGCATCTGGCCGCGTCGACAATGGTCAAGGCATGTTGCCTTTCATGGGCGAGCGCCTCGACGATGGCGCGGCAATCGTTGAGCAGGTCCGTTGTCGCCACGGATTCCCGCTTGACCGCGATATGCCCGGATTCCACCGCCGACAGATCGATGATGCCGCCCAGCAAGTCAAGCAGGTGCCGGCCGCTGGCGTGGATGTCGTTGATGTAACCCTGATAGGTCGGGTTGCCGATGGCGCCGAAAAGCTCGCGGCGGATGACGTCCGAGAAGCCGATGATGGCGTTGAGGGGCGTGCGCAGTTCGTGGCTCATGGTGGCGAGGAATTCCGACTTCGCCCGGTTGGCTTCCTCGGCGGTGCGCAAGGCGCGGATCAGCTTGATCTCGGCTTCCTTGCCGGCGCTGATATCGAACACATAACCGCCGATGGCAATGACCTTGCCATGGGTGTCCGTCACCGGGAACTTGATCTCGCGCTCCCATTGATAGCCATAGGGACGACCGGCATTCCGTTCGCTGCGCACAACCTCGCCGGCCTTTGCGCGATCGTCATCCGCAGCCAGTTCCTTGCCGATGGACTCTTCAAAGAAATCCCGCAGCGTTCGTCCGAGATAGGGCCGGTCGCCGATGGCAAAGCAGCTGCGCGCCTCGGCGTTGAGGTCGATGTAGCGACCATCGAGATCCTTCACATACATCGCGATCGGCGAGTTCTCCATGAAGGCGCGCAACAGGTCGCGGTTGCGGTTGGAATCGGCTTCGCTGCGGCGGCGCCGGTCGGCATATATCGCGAGCTCGAAGAACATGGCGCCGCTCATGACAGCGACGATGATTGTGGCAATGTAGAAGCGCGGATCGGCCGCAAACGACCAGCCAATGGCCGACACCTGGGCCGCCAGCTGCCAGGCTCCGTCCGGGAAGGGGACCTCGACCACAACCGGGTTGCCGGCGAAGACCTTGGCATCGCCCATCAGGAACTCAGGCGCGAGGCTGGCATTGCGGTTGCCGGGGATGGCGAGATCGAACTCCCCGGCCGCGGCAACCAGGCCTGATTGCTGGAACAATCCCTCAATCCGCAAGGGCATGCTGAGCGCACCCCAGAAGACCGGCGGGTGGGCGCCGCCACTCAGGAAAATGGGCACGCGCGCGATGATCGTCCAGCCGCCCTGGACCAGGTTGACGGGGCCGGCGATGTCGGGCCTGCCCGTCTCGCGCATGCGCTCGAAGGATCGCCACTGATCCTCGCGCTGACGGAGGTCGGCGCCGATGGTGGCGCTGTTCTCCGGCAAGGGACAGTTGAAGGCGATGGTCGAGCTGACGACAAGGGCGATGTTCCGGATTTTGGGTTCGTCGTGGAGGATGCTCTCGCAACTATCGATGAACTACCGCTCGGTGATGCCGCCGTGTGCGCCAATCACGGCACCGAGGCCGCGCCCAAGATCGACGCTGGCCTCGATCTCCGATTCCAGCCGGTTTGCCAGGAGCTCAAGTTCGGTCCGGAGATTGTTGCGCGCGGATACTTCCAGCCGCTGCCGATTCACATATTCACCGGCAATGAGGACGAGTGCCGCGATGGCGACCGCCGCGACACCGATCAGGACGTGCTTGACTTGGCGCGAGGTTGGCACGTTGGCGGTCCTGGCCTGGGTAAAACGGACACCTCAGTGGGGCAGGGGTGCATGATGCTGTCAACATCCGCAACGGCCGCGATGCAGCAAGGGTGGAGGCCGCAGCTCGTTACGTGAACTGGAGTCCCTATTGCGCGCGCGGCATGCGGACTTCAACGGTGGTGCCGACACCAAGCGCGCTCGTGATGGTCAGGGTGCCTCGCATGGCCTCGACCAGGCGCTTCACCAGGGCCAGTCCGATGCCCGAACCACCCACTTCCGCCCGCATCGGGTCGCCGAGGCGGGTGAAGGGCTGAAGGGCCCGCTCGATGTCGCCAGGCTCCATGCCGATGTCGTTGTCGATCACGCGGAACACCAGATCGTCACCCTCGGCGGCGACGATGACGTCGATATGCCCGCCTCTGCGGGTGTATTTGGCGGCATTGCTGGTGAGGTTGATGACGACCTGGCGCATCAAGCGCCGATCACCCCAGCAGGCATCGTTGGTCGCGACCTGGATGCTGAGGCTGTGCCCGTGTTCCCGCGCCAGGGCATCCAGGATGGCGCGGCAATCGCTGAGGAGCTGGTCCGGCGTCAGGGATTCGGACTTGATGTCGAGATGACCCGCCTCGACCGCGGAGAGGTCGATGATCCCGCCCAGGAGATCATAGAGAACCTGCCCGCTCTTGTGGATATCGGCGGCATAGGATTGGTAGGAGCTGTTGCCGATCGGTCCGAACATCTCGCGCCGCAGAATGTCGGAGAAGCCGATGATCGCGTTGAGCGGCGTGCGCAACTCATGGCTCATCGTGGCGAGGAATTTCGACTTCTCGCGGTTGGCGGCCTCGGCGCGGCGCAAGGCTTCCATCATACGCGCCTCGGCCTGTTTCTGGTTGGTGATGTCCAGCACATAGCCGGAAATGGCGATGACCTTTCCGGCGGCATCGATCACCGGGAACTTGATCTCGCGCTCCCAGACATAGAGGCTTGACTCGTCCGAGCGGCGCTCGGTCCTGATGACCTCGCCCTTGAGGGCGCGGGCGTCATCCTGGGCGAGTTCATTTGCGAGCTCGGGCCGGACGAAATCACGCGCGGTCAGCCCCTTGAACTCGCGCTCGCCGATCTTGTAGGCGCGGAAGGCCTCTTCATTGAGGTCGAGATAGCGGCCCTCGACATCCTTCACATACATGGCGATCGGCGAGTTCCTCATCAGCGCGCGGAGGAGGTCGCGGTTTCGGTTGACCTCGATCTCCAGTCGCCGGCGTCGTTCCACATAGGGCACCGCAACGAGAACCACGGCGCCGCAGAACAAGGCGGCGATGATCATGAACAGTCGTTGCAGGGTCTGCTGCTGGTCCGGTGCCGATTTGGCAGCCTGGCCCGCCAGATACCATTGGCCCTCCGGCAGGGGGATGGAGACCTCGACCGGTTCGGCGGCAAAGACCTTTGCATCGCCGAAGATGATGTCGGGCACACGCATCGGTTCACGATTGCCGCGGATGGCGACGTCGAGATCCAGTGTCGCGTCGGAAATGCCGGATTGCTGCAGCAAGCCATCGAGCCGCAGCGGCAGGCTGATCGCGCCCCAGTAAGTGAGCAGGCCGGTCGCCGATTTGATGCGGATGGGAATGCGCACGACGATGACCCAGGCGCCGGATTGAAGCTGCAGGGGGCCCGACACGACCGCGTCGTCGGATTGCGTGAGCTGGTCATAGGAACCCGGCAGATCATCCGACGCGTGCCGGTTGGGTTCGATGGCCATCGGCGGCGCGCCGAAGGGGCAATTATATTTCACGGTCTCGCCGACGATGAGGGCGATGTTGCGAACTTTCGGTTGCGCCGCCAGGATGGTGCGGCAGATCGCCGTGAATTTTCGTTCGCTGATAGTCGGCTCGGCGGCAACCAGGGCTGCGAGCCCCAGCCCGAGATCGGTCCCGGCCGCTATCTCGGTCAGGAAATTGTTGGCAAGAGTCTCAAGCTGGTTCCTGGTGCGGGCCTCGGAAGCGCGGGCAATATCGCGACGATAGGCAAATTCGCCTATGAGGAACACAAGCACCGCAACAACGATTGCGGCGGCGACTACCGCCACAGTTTTCAGCTTTGGTCGCGCCACCGCCCCACAACCCCGCGACAATCGGACAAGAGCTTATTGGCGCAGGGGGCAATGCGACTGTCAACTGTCGCGCGAACATTGTGGCGGCCGCAAGTCATTCGCGACTATGCAGGGAGGATTTCGAAGCTGTGGGTGATTTCCGCCATCTTGCCCAGCATGATCGAGGCGGAGCAGTACTTCTCGGCGGAGAGGTCGATCGCCCGTTGCACGGTTTCGGGCTTCAGATCCTTGCCGGTAATCACGAAATGCAGGTTGATCCTGGTGAAAATCTTGGGATCGCTGCTGGCCCGTTCAGCCTCCAGGCGGCATTCGCAACCGCGCACATCCTGCCGACCCTTCTGCAGGATCATGACGACATCAATCGAGGTGCAACCGCCGGTACCCAGCAGCAGATATTCCATGGGTGATGGCGCCACGGTCGGGCCGCCCGGTGTCGTGGCGGCATTCATCACGACCGCATGGCCGCTGTTGCTCTCGCCCAGAAAGGTGTTGTTCTCGACCCAGGTCACGCGCGCTTTCATGATACGTCCCGTCCCTTATTTCAGCACGATGCGCGGGGCGACCCGCTGCGGTGTCTTTTCCAGCTTGTTCCAGATCTTCGCGGCAATCTCGCCATAGGCCAGGGAATGCGGCGAGGTGGGCTCGCTGGCCACGATCGGGGTGCCTGCGTCCGAGGTCTCGCGGATCTTGATGTCGAGCGGGATCTCGCCCAGGAAGTCGACGCCGAACTTCACCGCCTCGCGCTGTGCGCCGCCATGGGCGAAGATGTCCGAGCGATGGCCGCAATTGGGGCAGCTGAAATAGCTCATGTTCTCGATGATGCCCAGCACCGGCACATCGACTTTGCGGAACATGTTGAGGCCCTTCTTGGCATCGAGGAGGGCGATGTCCTGCGGCGTCGAGACGATCACGGCGCCGGAGAGCGGCACGGATTGCGACATGGTGAGTTGCGCGTCACCCGTGCCCGGCGGCAGATCGCAGACCAGGATGTCAAGCTCGCCCCAGTTCACCTCGCGCAGCAACTGGGTGATGGCGCTCATGACCATCGGCCCGCGCCAGATCATCGGCGTGTCTTCCTCGATGAGGAAACCCATCGACATGACCTTGACCCCGAAGCTCTGTTTGGGTTCCAGCGTCTTGCCATCCTTGCTCTCGGGCCGGCCACTGAGGCCCATCAGGCGGGGTTGCGAGGGGCCGTAGATGTCGGCGTCGAGCAGGCCGACCTTGAGGCCAAGGGTGGTGAAGGCGAGGGCGAGGTTGGTGGCGGTGGTGGATTTGCCGACGCCGCCCTTGCCGCTGGCAATGGCAATGATGTGCTTGACGCCCGGGACCAGGGCCTTGGCGCCGCCAGGTTTCTGTCCCGGGGCTGCCGGCCGTTGCGGGGCAGCGCCGGTGGCCGGCGCCTTATGGGCCGTGAGCACAGCGGTCACCGACAGGACGCCCGGCAGTTTCATCACCGCCGCCTCGGCCATTTTGCGGAGCGGTTCGAGCTTGTCGCCCAGGGCCGGATCGACCTCGATCGTGAACCCGACATGGCCGTCGCGCAGCACCAGACCCTGAACCATGCCTCGGTCGATGAGATTTCCCCCCGGTCCCTGGGCTTCTGGAGCGGCAATTGTCGAGAGAATCGAGCGAATTTCTGCTTCGGTGACGCTGGCCATGCTTGAAATATCCTCTTCCCACCCCGATATGAAGCGCGCGCCATCCAGTCGCTCATGGGGACCGATTCTCTGATGGTCCTTTGATTGCGGTGGTGCGGCGCCTGTAATATAAGGCTTTGACGCGACCAATAAAAGGGCGCTGGCCGGCAGCGGTCTCATTCATGACCAGTCTCGAGGATCCTAATGGCGTGGAATAATCAAGGCGGTCCCTGGGGTGGCGGGCAAAGCCCCTGGGGTCGCGGCGGCGGCAGCGGCGGCAATCAACCCCCCGATTTCGAAGAAATGATCAAGCGTGGCCAGGATCGGATGAAATCGATCCTGCCGGGCGGTTTCGGCTCCGGCCGGTCGCTCACCCTGATCGGCGCGGCGGCGGTCGTTTTGTGGCTGGTGACCGGCTTCTACGTCGTCAATCCGGGCCAGGTCGGCGTCAATATGCTGTTCGGCAGCTTCGTCAGCCAGACCACGCCGGGCCTGCGCTGGAACTGGCCGGTGCCGATCGGCGATCATTACACGCCGGATGTGGCGACCCGCTACCGCGTCGAGGTCGGCTTCCGCGCCGAAACGGCGAGCGGCTCGGACCGCGACGTGCCGGAAGAAAGCCTGATGCTCACCGGCAACGAGAACATCATCGATGTGCGCGCGGTCGTCCTGTGGCGCATCAACAATGTTGAGCAGTTCCTGTTCGGCATTGGCGATCCGGAAACCAGCGTCAAGAACACGGTCGAAGCGGCATTGCGCGAGATTATCGGGCAGTCCAGCTTTGAGTTTGCGATCACCGAGGGCCGCGGCCAGATCGAGGTCAAGGCGCGCGACCTCGCGCAGCAGATGCTCGACAGCTATCGCCTGTCCACGGCCGGCGAAGTCGAGCAGAGCAAGGCCGGCGCCATTACCATCGAGCAATTGTCGCTGCAGAAGGTAGATGCGCCGAGCGAAGTCATCGACGCCTTCCGCGATGTGCAGAAGGCCCGGGCCGATCGCGAAGCGGCGATCAACGATTCCCAGGCCTATGTCAACCAGGTGACCGAAGAAGCCAAGGGGCAGGCTACCCAGATCGTCAAGCAGGCCGAAGCCTACAAGGCGGAAAAGGTCGCCATCGCCCAGGGTGACGCGCAGCGCTTCATCTCGGTCTATGACGAATACAAGCAGGCGCCGGATATCACCGAGCGTCGGCTCTATCTCGAAACCATGGCCGGTATTCTTGCCGGCATGAACAAGATCCTGATCGACGATTCAGGCGCCGGCGGTACCGTGCCCTATCTGCCGCTCGATCAATTGCTGAAAACGCGTCAGCAGGCGCCTGACGCGACGTCAATCGAACCAGCGCCGGCTTCCGGTAGCATTACGGGAGCCTCGCAATGAGTCAGGGAAAGATCGTTGTTGCCGTCATCA
>NZ_CAMDRA010000025.1 GCF_945906275.1 Dongia mobilis | reverse complement strand
CATGGGCATGCTGCCGGCGATCGCCAAGCGTTGGGAGCACGGGCAATACAAGGTCCTGCAGGGTCTCGACGAAGGCAACCGGCGCGGCCGTGCCATGTCGGCGCTGTCCAAGACCCTGCGCTACATGCTGCAGATCACGATGATGTCGGCCGGCGCCATCCTGGTGATCGAGCGCATGGCGTCGCCCGGTACGATGGTCGCTGCCTCGATCATCATGGGGCGCATGCTGCTGCCCTTCGACCATCTGATCGAAGGTTGGCGGCAATGGGTATTCGCGCGCGGGGCCTATACACGCCTCAGGGACCTCATCGGGCGGGTGGAGACGCGGCCGGCCGGCATGGCACTGACCAATGCCGAAGGGCGCCTGGTGGTGGACCGCCTCGGCTTTATCCCGCCCGGCTCCGACCGCGCTGTTCTGCGCAACATCACTTTCTCGCTTGAACCAGGCGAAGTGCTGGGCGTCATCGGACCATCGGCCGCCGGCAAATCGACCCTGGCGCGCCTGCTGGTCGGCGTCTGGAAGCCGACACAAGGTGCTGTCTATCTTGACGGCCAGAACGTGATCAATTGGGACCGGGCGTCGTTCGGGGCCGCGGTCGGCTATCTGCCGCAATCGGTCTCGTTGCTGGAAGGCACGGTGCGGGAGAACATCGCGCATATGGGCGAGGCGGAGCCGGCACGGGTCGTGGCGGCGGCCCGGCGCGCCGACGTCCACGAAACGATCGGCACGCTGCCCCACGGCTATGATACCGAGATCGGCGAGCAGGGTTACTCCTTGAGCGGCGGCCAGCGCCAGCGCATCGGCCTGGCGCGGGCACTGTTCGGCGATCCGGCCTTCATCGTGCTCGACGAACCCAATGCCAATCTCGATCAGACCGGCGAACAGGCCCTGATGAATGCCCTGGCCGCGGCCAAGGCCGATGGCACCACCATCGTCCTCATCACGCATCGCCCGTCGATCGTCGGGGTGTGCGACAAGCTGCTGGTCCTGCGGGATGGCGGCATGGCGCAGTTCGGACCGCGCGCCGATGTGCTGCGCTCGGTGACGGCGTCCGGCAAGAGCGAGGGCGCCCTCGCACCCGCATCCGGTGTGGCAAGGTTGGTGAAATCATGAGCGTCATGGAAATCGGCCATCCCCATCTGACTTATCCGGAACCCAGCCTGCGCCGCTATGTCATCGTCGGCTTTACGGTGGTCACGCTCGGTTTCGGCGGCTTTCTGCTGTGGAGCATCCTGGCATCGCTCGATCGCGCCGCTGTCGCCGACGGCACGGTGGTGGTCGACAGCAACAAGAAGTCGGTGCAGCATCTTGAAGGCGGCATCATCCAGGAGCTGCTGGTACGTGATGGCGATCAGGTGAAGGCGGGGGACATCCTGCTGCGCCTCGATCCGACCCAGGTGCAGGCGCAGATCAATCAGCTGCACATGGAGCATTATTCGCGCCTTGCCCGGATCGCGCGGCTGACGGCCGAACAGGATGGACGTCGCGAGATCGTCTTCCCGCCTGAATTGATGGCGCAGGCCGATGATCCGGCGGTGAAGGTGTTGATGGCGTCGCAGAAGTCGCTGCTCGATGCCCGCTGGTCGGCGTTCGACGAGGGCACCAGCATGCGCCTCAAGAAAATCGCCGAGACCGAGAACGAGATCGATGGTTATCAGAGCCAGATCGGCGCCACGCGCGAGATGCGCGAGATCAACGAGAAACAGCTGGTCAGCATCCGCGAACTCTACAAGAAGGGTCTTACCGAGATCCCGCGCCTGCGCGGCCTGGAAAGTGATGCAGCGCAATTGGGTGGCCGCATCGGCGAACTGAAATCCAACATCGCCCGCGCCGGCGAAACGATCGCCGGCATGCGCATCGAAATCGAAACGCTGCGGTCGACCCGCGCCACCGAGGTGAATGCCGAACTGCAGCAGGTGCTGATGGAAGGCACTGACTATGTCGGCCGCCTGGCCGGCCTCGAGGACGTCCTCAAGCGCCAGGATCTGCGCGCGCCGCAGGGTGGACGGGTCGTCAATATCCAGGTCTTCGGGCCGGGCGCCGTGATCGAGCCGGGCAAGCCGGTGCTCGACATCGTCCCGCAGGATGAGCAACTGATGGTCGAGGTCAAGGTGAAGACCGATGACATCGATTCCGTGCGTGTCGGCCTGCCGGCAGAGGTGAAGCTGCTTGCCTACAAGCAACGCCGGGTGCCCGCCATCGACGGGGTGGTGACCAATGTGTCCGCCGATCGGCTGGTCGATGAACGGTCGGGCGTTGCATATTACATCGCCCGCGTCCGCATGGATCTCAGCTCCGTGCCGGCGGAGATGAATGTTGTGCCCTATCCCGGCATGCCGGCCGAAGTGCTGATCGCGACGGGGCCACGCCGGGCAATCGACTATTTCACCTCGCCCATCACGGACAGCTGGAACCGCGCCTTCCGCGAGGAGTGAGCGCGGCAGCGCCAGGGTGGGTATGCTGAAGTTTTTCTACTAATCGGCGATACTGACCAGGTTGATCGGGTGCCAGACAAGGTTGGCTCCAGGACCGGATCAAGATCGTGGCGCAGGAACCCAGACCCCACGGTGTCGGCAGATCGCTGTGGCGCGACACGGCAGCGTTCGGCTGGGCGCCAACCCGAATGTGGCCAGCAACATCGTGATGCCACCCGTGTTTCTCGATCCAGCGCGCGATTCCGCCGATGCTGGCCAAGGGCCGGGGCATCTGCAATAAAGGCCGCCATTCCGCCAATGGATGCTGCCGCCATGACCCTGCCAGAGCCCACGCCGACATCGCGCCGCCGTCCCGTTCTGGGTCTGGTCTGCTGCTTCTGCTTTCTTGCCGCGGGCTGCGCTGCCGATACGGATTTCATCGACTTTTCAACCCTGGCCCGCTCGAGCACACCCAACGACGCCTTGGCGTGCCCGGCCGGCTTCTGCCCGGCAAAGGTCGATCTCGTCACCGGCACGGTGCCGCTCGCCGCCGCGGCGCTGTCGGCCAAGGTGATCGAGACGCTGGCCAACGAACCGCGCACCGAACTCGTGGCGCGGGACGCGGCCGGGCTGAAGCTGGTGTTCGTGCAGCGTTCCCGCCTGTTTCGCTTTCCCGACACCGTCAACATTGCCATAACGCCAATTGGCGGGGACGCGGCCGGCCTCGCGATCTACAGCCGGTCGAACTACGGCCACGGGGACCTTGGCGTCAACGCCGCGCGGGTGCAGGATTGGCTGGCCAAATTCGGTGTACCAGCCGGTGCGAATTGAACGGCCATGAGCGAGCTGCCGCCAGGCTTTGTGCGATTTGTGGATGCGAGTCAGGCGCGCATGCCTTCCACGCGCCGCCTGTTCGACTATTGGCGCGCGGGGACGGCGGAAGGTCGGCCGCTGCGGCGAACGGATATCGATCCCAGCGCCATCAAGCCGATCCTGCCTTTCCTTCTGCTGGGTGATATTGAAGCGTCGCCATTCCGCGTCCTGTTCCGATTGGTCGGCACCAGCGTAGCCGATTTCAGCCGGCAGGATTTCAGCGGCAAATATCTGGACGAGCTGGTCTACGACATGCGCGACAGCGTCGACTGGCACGACGGCTATCGCTACGTCCATGACGAACGGGTGAGCATCCTTGGGGTGAACGATCTTCGTTTCGCCGATGGCCGCGTGAAGAGCTACGAATTCGCCATCCTGCCTCTGTGGCGTGGCGATGATCCGGCTGGCTCCTTCATCGCCATTGAAGCCTATGACGAGTTCGATCGCCATGTCATTCCCGAGCTTAACCCGGTCACCCAGCGACCCTAGTCGACCGAGCGGGCCGCCACCTTTTCGAGAAGGTCGCGGGCGAAGCCGTCGCAGCCGCGCTCCATATCACGCAAGGCGGGCAGCCGGACGATGTCGTGGAAGGCGGAGAAATTGAGCATCTCGCCCTGCAGGGACAATGTCTCGCCGCTTTCGCGCAAGGTCGCATAGAGCCGGCGCAACGTGTGGGCGATGGCATAGGTGGCAGCGACCGGGAATGCCACGCAGGCATAGCCGATATCCTCAAGCTGGGCGGCCGAGAGCAATGGCGTCTTGCCACCTTCGACATTGTTGGCCATGCAGGGTGCCGGAATCTCGCTGCAGATGCGCGCCATTTCGTCGGCGGTGAGGGGCGCCTCGACGAAGATGAGGTCGGCGCCGGCCTCGCGGTAGATTTGCGCACGCTCGATGGCCGCCTCCAGCCCTTCGATGGCGCGGGCATCGGTCCGCGCCATGATGACCAGATCCTGGTCGACCCGCGCGTCGGTTGCCGACTTGATCTTCGCCACCATTTCGGTGACGGGGACGACGCGCTTGCCCTCCATATGGCCGCAGCGCTTGGGCGCCACCTGGTCCTCGATGAAGAGCGCCGCCACCCCCGCCCGCTCATAGGCCCGGAGGGTCCGGGCGACGTTGATGGTGGAACCATAGCCGGTATCGGCATCGGCCAGGATCGGCAGCGGGGTGGTGTCGCACAGTCGGGCGTAGTGATCGGCCATCTCGGCCAGGCCCAATTGCCCGATATCCGGGGCGCCGAGCAATGTCGCAGTTGCAGCATAGCCGCCGGCGGTGAAGGCCTCGAAGCCGGCAAGCTCGATCATGCGGACCGAGAGGGCATCGTGGGCACCCGGCAGGACCAGGATTTCCGGCTGGTCGATCAACTGGCGAAAACGGCTGGTGCGGCGCATGGCGTGACCTTTTGCTGAGTCTCGAACGCTTTGGATAGTCTGCTATCATAGCCACCGGGAGCCGAGTCGGGGTGAAGCGGCCCCTCAGGCCATCGCATTGGGACCAAATCGCTATTTTTGGCGCCTGACTCGGGAACCTGAGCTCGCCCATCGCGTTATTGCCCTGGTATTTCGGCAAATTCCTGTTGAATTCTGCGCCCGGCCGCACGAGACTAAGGCCAGTTTTGCATTCCATGGGCTCAAAAGAGGGACATCCAACCATGTCAAAGAGTTTCGTGATCCGCCTGTCGGCGGCAGCCCTGGTGGCGGGAAGCGTGATGGGTGCGGCCGGCTTTGCCGCCGCCCAGGACCAGACCGCGATCTACAGCCAATATCATCAGGCAATCCGCGCTGCGGAAATCTGCCGTGAAATGACGCTGGATCCGGCTGCCTGGAGCAAGGTCTCCACCTATGTCGACAAGAAGATCAACTACGAGATCCCGGCCGGCGAGCGTCTGACGCTGATCGAAGCCGCCAAGTCCGACACCCGCGTGCTGGTGTGGAACATGGGCTGCGAGTCGGACGAAGTGAAGGCGCTCCTGGCCCTTTACGACGCGGAACTCGCCAACCCGATGTAAGCTTCCATCGTCCTTCGGGGCGAATGTCCAGAACCCCGCTGCCGCAAGGTGGCGGGGTTTTGTTTTGGGGCAGCAGGAGGCCGCACCGCTATTCCGCGACCACCACACGAAACCGGGCCGGACAATTGCCCTTTGCTTCCTTCGCCGTATCGAAGGACCGCGGGGAGAGCGGCGCTTCCACGGCATTTGCCCGCAGCCGCAAGCGAAGCTCACTTAGCACCGAAACACCCTCATCCTTGCGGCAGATCAGCTGAAGTGCCCGGGTACTGCTCTTGCCGAATTCCGCGGCCAGCGCCGCCAGCACATCGCCGCGCGCGACATCCTCCCCCATACGCGCGGAGATGAATGAGCCAAGCTCCGTCCCAGCCACAGCTTCCGTGAGCGCCACGCCCGCTGCGAAGTAGCGCGGCGCGGACAGGCCGCTGCAGGTGCCGTGCTTGATCCATTGATGTCGCTCCAGCCTGGATGCTGTGCCTGGCATGACGACTGAAAGCCGCTGCTGGAGGTCGCTGGGCAAAGTCACCGCCGGCAGGTTTCGCCAATCGCTCTTGTCCAGCGCCACGGCCCGCGCACGGCTCTCCGGCGGCAGACAGTAATCGTCCGCCACGTCCATCCGCCCATCGCCATTGCGGTCGGCATTGGGCCACAATCCATGCAGCGTGAAATGGCTGGCAGCCCAATCGCCAACATCAAGCCAGCGGCACTCCGTTTTGCCGGCGCCATTGTCACTTTCGCAGAAGGCCGGCCGCCAGGAGAGGGCGAGCACGTAGCTCGATTCCTCAGTCTCGGCCGGCAGTGCCATCCCGCACATGAAAACGGCCGCCAGGATCGTGCTGATCCGGCGGCCGCTGAACAGGATCATGTCGGGGTCGTTACTTGAACTGAACCTTGGCGATCTCATACGATTTTGAGCCGCCAGGCGTCGTCACCTCGACCGTTTCGCCGACCGATTTGTTGATGAGCGCGCGAGCGAGCGGTGCCGTCACGGCAAGGCGCCGCGATTTGATATCGGCTTCATCCTCGCCGACGATCTGGTAGACCGTCTTTTCGTCGGTGTCTTCGTCGATAAGGGTCACGGTCGCGCCGAACTTGACCTGCTTGCCGGTCAGCTTCGAGACGTCGATGATTTCGGCGCGCGAGATCTTGTCCTCGAGCTCCATCACCCGGCCTTCAATGAAGGACTGGCGTTCGCGCGCGGCGTGATACTCGGCGTTTTCCGAGAGATCGCCATGCTCGCGCGCTTCCGCGATGGCACGGATGATGGCCGGCCGTTCGACCGACTTCAGCTGCTTCAACTCTTCTTCGAGGCGAACAAAGCCGTCCTCGGTCATCGGAATCTTCAACATGGTCAAATCCATAGCAAAAAAGCAAAAGAACCACTCGGGCGCGGCCCGGCTCTGTTTGAAGAGATCCGCGTCGCTACCCGGTGAGCCTGACATGTGCGTTGGAACCAGGCCCCCTAGACAATCCCTAGGCTATGTCCTGGTCGACCGTTAACTATTACCGGTCGTTTTTCCCGTTCAGCTCTTAAAGTACGATTGCAGAGGCGCGACTGCAAGCTCCCCGGCAGCCAATGCGCCACAGGCATCAACCGCCGCCACGGCCCCGGATAGGGTCGTATAATAGGGAATCTGTCTCATCAGGGCCGCGCGACGCAAGCTGAAACTGTCGCCGACCGCCTTGTTGCCGGCCACCGTATTGAACACCAGCTTGATTTCGCCGCGCTGCATGGCTTCGACGATATGCGGCGATCCCTGGTGCACCTTGTTGATCGCCCGGACGTTGAGGTTCTGGTTGCGCAGGTAAGCCGCCGTGCCCGGTGTCGCACAGATGTCAAAACCCATATCGAGCAATCGCTTGGTGGCGCCGACGATGCTGGGCTTGTCCTTGTCCTTGACCGAGATGAAGACCGTGCCGTTTTTCGGCAGATTGACCCCGGCGCCCATCTGCGCCTTCAGGAAGGCGCGGGCGAAGTTTGAGTCGAGGCCCATGACTTCGCCGGTCGAGCGCATCTCCGGCCCCAGGATGATGTCGACGCCGGGGAAGCGGGCGAACGGGAACACCGCTTCCTTGACCGCGACATGGTGGCGCAGGCTGGTGTTGAGGTCGAAGGATTTCAGCTTTTCGCCAGCCATCACCCGTGCCGCGATCTTGGCAATCGGCAGGCCGGTGGCCTTGGCGACGAAGGGCACCGTGCGGCTGGCGCGCGGGTTCACTTCCAGCACATAGATGTCGGCGCCCTTGATCGCGAACTGCACGTTCATGAGGCCCACGACGTTGAGGCCGATGGCGAGGCTCTCCGACTGGCGGCGCAGTTCCGCGATCACCTGCAGCGGCAAGGTATGCGGCGGCAGGGCGCAGGCGGAATCGCCGGAATGGATGCCGGCCTCTTCGATATGTTCCATGATGCCGGCGACATAGACGTCCGTGCCATCGGCCAGGGCATCAACATCGACCTCGATCGCGTCCTCAAGATAGGAATCGATCAGCACCGGATTGTCGCCGGAAACCTGCACCGCCGTGCGCATGTAGCGGCGCAGCTGGCCGATCTCGTGGACGATCTCCATGGCGCGGCCGCCCAGCACATAGGAGGGGCGGATGACGACCGGATAGCCAACCTCGCTGGCGATGGCTTCAGCTTCTTCGGTCGAGCGCGCGATGCCGTTCTTGGGCTGGCGCAGCTTCAACTTGTGCAGCAATTGCTGGAAACGCTCGCGGTCCTCGGCAAGATCGATCGCATCCGGCGAGGTGCCGAGGATCGGAATATGCGCTGCTTCCAGGGCGGCGGCGAGTTTCAACGGTGTCTGCCCGCCGAACTGCACGATGCAGCCAAGCAGGGTGCCCTTGCTCTGCTCGACGCGCGCGATCTCGATCACATCCTCGGCGGTCAACGGCTCGAAATAGAGCCGGTCCGACGTATCGTAATCGGTCGACACGGTTTCCGGGTTGCAATTGACCATGATGGTCTCGATGCCGGCTTCCTTCAGCGCGTAAGCCGCATGCACACAGCAATAGTCGAACTCGATCCCCTGGCCGATGCGGTTCGGCCCGCCGCCCAGGATCATCACCTTCCGGCGGTCGCTGGGCTTGGCTTCGGTCTCGGCCGGCTCGACGCCGTCGCCCTCATAGCAGGAATACATATAGGGCGTGTTGGAGGCGAACTCGGCGGCACAGGTGTCGATGCATTTGTAGACGGGGTGGAGGTCGAGGCCGAGGCGCAGCTTGGTGACCTCTGCCGGCTTCTGACCGACAAGTTGCGCCAAGCGCGCATCGGAGAACCCCTGTTTCTTCAAGCGCATCAGGCCGGGCCGCGTCTTCGGCAATCCCTTGGCCTTCACCTCGGCTTCCGTGCGCACGAGATCCTCGATCTGGCGGATGAACCAGGGGTCGAATTTCGAGGCTTCGTGGATTTCAGCGACCGAGAGGCCATGGCGCAGGGCCTGCGCGATCAGCAGAAGCCGGTCCGGCGTCTGCTTGGCGAGCTGCGCCATGATGGTCGGCTTGTCATCGCCATCGAGCGCCACTTCGTTGAGGCCGGTGAGGCCCGTTTCCATCGAGCGCAGCGCCTTCTGCAGCGATTCCGCAAACGAGCGGCCGATCGCCATCGCCTCGCCGACTGATTTCATCGAGGTCGAGAGAATGGCTTCCGCACCGGCGAACTTCTCGAAGGTGAAGCGCGGCATCTTGGTGACGACATAGTCGATGGTCGGCTCGAACGATGCCGGCGTCACCTTGGTGATGTCGTTCTTCAGTTCATCGAGCGTGTAGCCGACCGCGAGCTTCGCCGCGATCTTGGCGATCGGGAAGCCGGTGGCCTTCGAGGCCAGCGCGGATGAGCGCGAGACGCGCGGATTCATCTCGATGACGACGAGGCGGCCCGTCTCGGGATTGACGGCGTATTGCACGTTCGACCCGCCGGTATCGACGCCGATTTCGCGCAATACCGCGATCGAGGCGTCACGCATGATCTGGTATTCTTTGTCGGTGAGGGTCAGCGCCGGTGCCACGGTCACGCTATCGCCGGTATGGACACCCATCGGATCGATATTCTCGATCGAGCAGATGATGATGCAATTGTCCGCCTTGTCGCGGACCACTTCCATCTCGAACTCTTTCCAGCCCAGTACAGATTCCTCGACCAGCACCTGGCCCACGGGCGAGGCCTTGAGGCCGCCTTCGATGATGCGGATGAATTCTTCCTGCGACCGCGCAATGCCGCCGCCGGTGCCGCCCAGGGTGAAGCTCGGACGGATGATGGCGGGGAGCCCCACATATTCAAGGGCTTCCATCGCTTCTTCCATGGTCTCGACTTGGCGGCCCTTAGGGCTTTCCAGGCCGATCCGGTCCATCGCTTCACGGAACAGGAAGCGGTCTTCGGCCATGTCGATCGCATGCGCATTGGCGCCAATAAGCTCAACGCCGAGCTCGGCGAGCTTGCCGGATTTGTGAAGCGCCATCGCAGTGTTGAGCGCCGTCTGCCCACCCATGGTGGGAAGCACCGCGTCGGGACGTTCCTTCTCGATGATCTTCGCCACAACTTCCGGCGTGATCGGCTCGACGTAAGTTGCGTCGGCCAGATCCGGATCGGTCATGATGGTGGCCGGGTTCGAGTTCACCAGGATGACCCGATACCCCTCTGCCCGCAGCGCCTTGCACGCCTGTGCCCCGGAATAATCGAACTCGCAAGCCTGCCCGATGACGATGGGGCCGGCGCCGATGATGAGGATCGATTTGATGTCAGTGCGTTTGGGCATAATTCATCTCAGGTGATGGCGCTGGAGCGCTAGTTATTTCGCGATGTCGCAATTCACTTCTTCGCCATATTCTCAACGAACCGGTTGAACAGATAATGGCTGTCCTGCGGCCCCGGTGACGCTTCCGGGTGATACTGCACCGAGAACACCGGCTTCGTGGTCATCGCCAAGCCTTCGACGCAATCGTCGAACAACGACCGGTGGGTGATGACCACGTCCTTGGGCAGACTCTCCGCCACCACTTCGAAACCGTGATTCTGGCTGGTGATCTCGACCCTGCCGGTGCCGAGATCCTTGACCGGGTGATTGGCGCCGCGATGACCGCGGCCCATCTTCCGGGTCTTGCCACCCAAGGCCAGCGCCAGCATCTGATGACCGAGGCAAATGCCGAAGATCGGCAGATCCTTGGCGATGAGATCGCGAATGACGGGCACGGCGTATTCGCCGGTCGCGGCGGGGTCTCCCGGGCCGTTGGAGAGGAACACGCCGTCCGGTTTGTGGCGCAGCACGTCATCCGTGCTGGCGGTCGCCGGCACCACAGTGACGTCGCAGCCGGCGGCCGAGAGGCAGCGCAGGATGTTGTCCTTGGCGCCGTAATCGATCGCCACCACCTTGTACTTCGCCGCGGGCGACTTGGCGTAGCCGCCGGGGAGCTGCCAGGTGGAACCTTCCCAATGATAGGTCTGGCGGCAGGTCACATCCTTGGCGAGGTCCATGCCGTCGAGGCCGGGCCAGGACTTGGCCTCCTTGACCAATGCCGGAATGTCGAACTTGCCCGCATGGTTGACGGCAATGACCCCATTCGGCGCACCCAGATCGCGGATGCGGTGGGTGAGGGCGCGGGTGTCGATGCCGGCGATGGCGCACAGATTGTTGGCCTTCAGCCAGGCGTCGAAATGCTGGGTCGCGCGCCAGTTCGAGGGCTCGGTGATGTCGAGGTTGAGGATGGCGCCGCGTGCTGCCACGCGCTGGGTTTCGACATCCTCGGGGTTCGCACCGACATTGCCGATATGGGGGAATGTGAAGGTGATGATCTGACCGGCATAGGAGGGATCGGTCATGATCTCCTGATAGCCGGTCATCGAGGTGTTGAAGCAGATCTCGCCCACTGCATGGCCTTCTGCGCCCAGGCCTCGGCCCTTCAGCACGGTGCCGTCGGCAAGAACGATGAGCGCCGTGGCGATTGGAGCTTCATCATAAGCGGGCGCGTGTGGGGATTTGGTCGCGGCGGTCATGCGCGGGCCTTTGCGTGCGTGCGTGAAAAGGGAGGCGTGCCAACCTGGGCAGCCGCCTTCAGCTTAAAGACCGCTGGCCGCAAGTTGGGAGTTTCTATTCCGTGACAGCCCCCGCGTCAAGCTGCGTCTCGAAAAGAATAGCAAGGTTTTTCAAGGGCTTGGCGACTATCAGCCACATGGACTCGTGAATGCGAATCCTGTAGTGTCCGGCCTTTCCACTATAGCTCACCGGAACGGATGGCGCCCATGCTGCGGCAGCGGATCAATGATGATGTCAAAACGGCCATGAAGGCCAAGGATGAGGCGCTTTCGGGCCTCCGCCTGATCACCGCCGCCATCAAGGACAAGGACATCGCCGCGCGTCCCGGCAATATGAACGGCATTTCCGACGTCGAGATCATCGATATGCTGCAGAAGATGATCCGCCAGCGCCAGGAAAGCATCGAGATGTACACCAAGGGCAATCGCCCGGAACTCGCTGCCAAGGAACAGGCGGAGATCGACGTCATCAACCGCTATCTGCCCAAGCAATTGTCGGAAGCTGACACGGTGGCTGCGATCGCCGCGATCGTCGCCGAGACCGGTGCGAGCTCGATCAAGGACATGGGCAAGGTGATGGGCCTCCTCAAGGAGCGCTTCGCGGGTCAGCTTGATTTCGCCAAGGTCGGGCTTATGGTAAAAGAAAAGCTGGGTTAATAAGGGGCCGTTAGCCGCCCCAACCCGAGTGGCAGGGTGGGGTAAATGGCGATTTTGCCACCGTTTTTAGAAGAATTGCGAAGGCGCGTCTCGATTTTTGACGTCGTCGGACGTCGCGTGCGCCTCAACCGCCGCGGTCTGCAGGCGACCGGACTCTGCCCTTTTCATAACGAGAAAAGCCCGTCCTTCCATGTCTATGAAGGGCCGGATGAACCGCATTACCACTGCTTCGGCTGCGGCGCCCATGGCGATGTCATCACCTTCGTGATGGAAACCGAGGGCATGCAGTTCCGCGATGCCGTGGAAAAACTCGCCGGCGAAGCCGGTCTCGAAATCCCGCGCGACAATCCGGAAGCCCGCGAGCGTGCCGAACGCCAGGACACGCTGGCCGGCGTCATGGAACTCTCCGCGAAATTCTTCGAATCGCAATTGGGCGGCAGTGCTGGGCTGGCTGGTCTCGACTATTTCCGCCGCCGTGGCTTGACCCCTGAAACGATGAAGCGTTTCCGCTTGGGCTTTGCACCGGACGGGTTCGAGGTGCTGAAAGCCAAGCTCGCCAAGGAAAACATCCCGGAAGCGGTCTCGCTCGAATCCGGCATGCTGGTGAAACATGAGGAGACGGGCCGCGTCTATGACCGCTTCCGCGGCCGGGTCATGTTCCCGATCATGGATGCCAAGGGGCGCGTGATCGCCTTCGGTGGGCGGGCGTTGGGGGATGAGAAGCCGAAATACCTCAATTCCCCGGAAACGCCGCTCTTTCACAAGGGCCGCACCCTCTACAACCTCAACCACGCCCAGAAACCGGCCCGCGACAAGAAGGAAATCATTGTCGTCGAAGGTTATATGGATGTCATCGCTCTGGCAGAGAATGGCTATCCTCAGTCAGTTGCGCCTCTTGGGACCGCACTTACGGAAGATCAACTCAACCTTCTCTGGCGTGTCGCCGAAGAGCCGCTTTTGTGCTTCGACGGCGATTCAGCGGGTCAAAAGGCTGCTGCTCGCGCTGCCACCCTTGCGCTAGCTCATCTGAAGCCCGGCCATTCACTGAGATTTGCGCTCCTCCAACCGGGGGAAGATCCCGACTCTCTTTTGAGAGGAATAGATGGTAGCGCGGCATTTAGAAGCGTTATCGACAGAGCAATTCCATTAGTTGAGCTTCTATGGAAGATTCTCAACCAAGGTCGTACGCTCGACACTCCCGAAAGACGAGCCGGTTTAAAGAAGGACACCGAAGAACTCGTTCGCCTGATCAAGAACGACGACGTAAGGGCCGAATATCGCCGAGAGCTTATCACTTGGTTTCAGGAAGGAGTCCAGAGACCCGCGCTCGGAAAACGCCCGCGTTTTGAACGCTTACAAGGGCTTAAGACTCCTAGCGGCACGATCGTCTCCACTTTCGAATGGCGTTTCCTGCCGACTTATATGCAGGTGGTCGGAGGGGAAGCTGCCCGGTTGGGGCTTGCTGATGTAAAGCGGTTGCCGTTCCGTACCATGCTGGCGGTCCTAATTAACCATCCCGATCTTCTCCATCGCCATGGCGAGGCAGTAGCTTTAATCCCGATTCCGGACCGTCAGCTTGACAAGCTGAAGGAGGCCTTGTTAGACCTCGCCTCCCGACAGCCGGACCTTGACGTCGACGATGTCAGGAACCATTTGGTGGACTTAGGTTTCTCGGCCGTAATCGAGACTTTGGTTCGGCATTCGGGAAATATGAGATTTGCCCTTCCGTCAGCCGGGGTTCCCCAGGCTGAGGCGGGGCTTTTGCACGTTATGGCAATTATGCGTGAACCTGAGATTGAGGTCGAGCTGGAGATGGCGGCGCGGGCTCTGAAGGAAGACATGTCTCAGGAGAACCTCGATCGCTTCCAGGCGGCGCAGCAGCAGAAGTTCGAAGTGGAAAGTCGGCGGCGCGATCTGGATCTCGCCGACACTGAACACTTATTCAAAAGTTGAACGGTTATTCAGCCGTAACGTGACCGATTAGACGCTCAAAGAGCTCAGGTGAGAATAGATGGCAACCAAACCGACCGCGAAACCCCAGGCCGATGCAACAAAGCCCAAGGAAGAGACCGCAGAAGGTCCCTTGATGGACGGCATGAATGCCGCCGTCCGCAAGATGCTCGCCAAGGCCAAGGAGCGCGGCTACGTCACCTATGACGAGCTCAATGCCGTCCTGCCGCCCGAGCAGATGTCGTCGGAGCAGATCGAAGACACGCTGGCCCTCTTGAACGAGATGGGCATCAACGTGGTCGAGAACGACGACACCGAGGAGAGCGAGGACGAGCCGAAGGCCGAAGCCGACGCCGAGGGCGACGAAGACGCCAAGCCCGCCGGCAACCTCAACGACAGCGATGTCGGCCGCACCGATGACCCGGTCCGCATGTACTTGCGTGAAATGGGTTCGGTCGAACTGCTCTCGCGCGAAGGCGAAATCGCCATCGCCAAGCGCATCGAGGCCGGCCGCGACATGATGATCGGCGGTATCGGCGAAAGCCCGACCACCCATCGCTGCATCGTCGAATGGCGCGACAAGCTCAAAGCCGGCGAGTTGCTGCTGCGCGACATCATCGATCTCGATGCCAGCATGGGCGGGACACCGCTCTCCGAAGAAGAATTGCTGCGCCAGAACGAAGCAGCGCTCGAAGGCGAGGAACCGGAAGCCGAGGCCGAGGCCGAAGCTGCCGAAGGCGAGGCCAAGCCCGCCAATCCGGATGCCGAGGACGGTGAAGAGGACGCGGTCTCGCTGGCGTCGATGGAACTCACCCTCATGCCGCAGGTCCTCGAGACCTTCGACAAGATCGCGGCGCTCCAGAAAAAGCTCGACAAGGTGCAAGTAAAGCGCCTGGAGACGATCCTTGCCGGCGAGGAGCTCAATCCGCGCTCGGAGAAATCTTACGAAAAGCAGAAGCTCGAGATGGTTGATCTGATGCGCTCGGTGCGCCTCAACAACAACCGCATCGAAGCGCTGGTCGATCAGCTCTATGGCCTCAATCGCCGCCTGATGGGCCTTGAAGGCCAACTGATGCGCCAGACCATGAAGGCCGGCGTGAAGCGCGAGGAGTTCCTGCAGAAGTATTACGGCGCTGAACTTGATCCGAAATGGATCGCCAAGGTCGGCAAGCTTGCCGGCAAGGGATGGAAGAAATTCGCCATCGACTTCAAGGATGAAGCCAAGACCATCCGCACAGGTATCGCCGACATCTCGGGCATCGTCAATCTGCCGATCGGCGATTTCCGCCGTATCGTCAACACGGTGCAGAAGGGCGAACGCGAAGCCAGCCGTGCCAAGAAGGAAATGGTCGAAGCCAACCTTCGTCTCGTCATCTCGATCGCCAAGAAATACACCAACCGCGGCCTGCAATTCCTCGATCTCATCCAGGAAGGCAATATCGGCCTGATGAAGGCGGTCGACAAATTCGAATATCGCCGCGGCTACAAGTTCTCGACCTACGCCACCTGGTGGATCCGCCAGGCGATCACGCGCTCGATTGCCGATCAGGCTCGCACCATCCGCATCCCGGTGCACATGATCGAGACGATCAACAAACTGGTCCGCACCAGCCGCCAGATGCTCCATGAAATCGGCCGCGAACCGACGCCGGAGGAATTGGCAGAGAAGCTGCTGATGCCGCTGGAAAAGGTCCGCAAGGTCCTGAAGATCGCCAAGGAACCGATCTCCCTCGAAACGCCGATCGGCGACGAGGAAGATTCGCATCTCGGCGATTTCATCGAGGACAAGAACGCCGTTCTGCCGCTCGATGCCGCCATCCAGGCCAATCTGCGCGAAACGACAACCCGTGTTCTGGCGACACTCACCGCCCGTGAAGAGCGCGTGTTGCGCATGCGCTTTGGCATCGGCATGAACACCGACCACACGCTCGAGGAAGTCGGCCAGCAATTCTCGGTCACCCGCGAACGCATCCGCCAGATCGAAGCGAAGGCCTTGCGCAAGCTGAAGCATCCGAGCCGCTCGCGGAAGCTGCGGAGCTTCCTGGATACGTAAGGGACGCTCCTTACTATCTCGTCATGCCCGGCAAAGGCCGGGCATCCACGAGTTTACCTGTGGGGGTCCGAAATGAAGTAAGTAACTCGTGGATGCCCGCACCAAGTGCGGTCATGACGGAGTGGGGTAGGCGGCAGCGCCGTCTTGGGGGCCCGTAGTTCAGCGGTTAGAACGCGCCGCTCATAACGGTGTTGTCGGGGGTTCGAGTCCCTCCGGGCCCACCATCTCCTTCCTTGGGCGAGACAGCCCTTCCTGATCGATCTCCATACCGCAAGCTGATACTCCCTATCTGCCATCACTTTGCCGACAGCGGAACCCGCACAGCGTCTTCGGGGCCAGGTGAAGGCATGAAGCCGGCCTTGGACGGCGCGGCGCGGCGTGATTCATCTGGCTTCTCGCCTCAAGCCAAGGCAAAATTTCCATTGTCGATTGAATGACTGGTTCGCCGTTCTGGCGCCGAAAGAAACTGCAATGACCGAAATGGGAGAGACATATGTCGATGTCGGAACGTGATCGCGCCCTGGGTATGGACCGCAAGATCACTCGCCGCGATTTCATGAATGGCGTCGCCGTCACGGCTGGCGCCGTCGCGGCCTATGGCGCCGGCATGAGCGCACTGGGCGCACGACCCGCGGCGGCAGCCGATGCACCCTATCCGCCCAGCCTCACGGGCCTGCGTGGCCACAATGCCGGGGCGATGGAGGTGATGCATGCGTTGCGCGACAATAGCTTCTGGCAGAAGGCCGGCACACCGGAGCCCGTGGCCGAGAGCTACGACCTCATCGTCGTTGGCGGCGGCATCAGTGGTCTTGCGGCAGCCTATCTCTACCGACAGCAGCACGGGCCGGACGCCAAGATCCTGGTGCTTGAGGCGCAGGATGATTTCGGCGGCCACGCGCGCCGCAACGAATTCACGGCGAGCAACGGGCGCAAGCTGATCGGCTATGGTGGATCGCAGTCGCTGCAGACGCCGAGCTATTTTTCGCCGGCCGTGAAGAAGCTGCTCGCCGATATCGACATCGATACCGAGAAGTTCAAAGTGTATTACGACAGCGACTGGTCCGAAAAACGGGGCCTGGGCGAGGCGGTGCTGTTCCGCAAGGAAGTGTTCGGCGTCGACAAGCTTGTGAAGCAAACCGAGACGGCCGCTGAATGGGTGCCGGAGACGCCGCTCAACGAGCAGGCGAAGAAGGATCTCATCGAACTGCTGGATGCCCCGCGCGATTACCTGCCCGGGAAGTCGCGCGAAGAGAAGCTGCAGATTCTCTCCGAGACCACCTATGCCGATTTCCTCACCAAGATCTGCGGCTATGACCAGAAATTGGTTGCCTATTTCCAGAATTCGACCGAGGGCTATTTCGGGATGGGCATCGACGGCACCACAGCGCTAGATGCCTGGGGCAACTGGAATCCGGGGTTCGACGGGATGGATCTCGGCGACAAGGCCTACAAGACCATGAGCCCGAGCGGTCGGCTCGCACTCACCGATCCGGATCCCTACATCTTCCATTTTCCGGATGGCAATGCCGGTGTCGCCCGCGCCCTCCTGCGCGCCCTCGTTCCCGATGCCTTGCCAGGGAGCGGGATGGAGAGCCTTGCCACGGCAGCGGTCGATTATGCGGCGCTGGACCGGCCGGAGAACGCCGTGCGCATTCGCATCAACGCCCCGGCGATGCGCGTGAAACATGCCGGTCCGATTGCCGATGCCAGTGAGGTCGACATCACTTACCATCACGAAGGCAAGTTGCATGTCGTCAGGGGCGGGCATGTAGTGCTGGCTTGCTGGCACCGGGTCATCCCCTATCTCACTGATGAGCTTGGGCAAGAGCAGATTGATGCGCTCAACGACCAAGTGAAGGTGCCGCTGATCTATACCAATGTGCAGTTGCGCAACTGGGAGGCGCTGGCGAAGCTCGGCATTGGCGGCTTCGAATGTCCGTCCGGCTTCTGGGATGGGGCATCGATCGATTTCCCGGTCAGCATGGGCGACTATAAGTTTGCGGAGAACCCCAGCGACCCGATCATCCTGCATCTGTCGAAGATCCCGCTGACCGGCGAGGCCGGTGTCTCAACCCGCGAGCAATGCGCCGCCGGTCGGCAGTCGCTGGTTACGATGACATTCGAGGACATGGAGCGCGAAATCCGCGACATGCTGGCCCGCGCGCTGGGCGAGGCTGGCTTCGACCCGGCGCGGGACATTGAAGGCATCACCTGCAATCGCTGGTCCCACGGCTATGCCTATGAGTATATGCGTCCCTGGGACAAATACTGGCCGGATGGCGAATTGCCGATCGTCAAGGCACGGCAACCCTGGGGCCGTATCGCCATCGCCAATTCGGATGCCGGTGCCTACGCCTATGCGCATTCGGCCATCGATCAGGCGGCGCGGGCGGTGCGCGATCTGCTCGGACATGCGGACGGTCTTGCGGCCTTTGCCGATTTCCCCGGCCCGCCCAGGGATATGCTGGAACTCTGAGGCTAAGTGGACAGCCTGCCGGGCGGCACATGACGCCCGGCAGGCCACCCGTTCCGATTCTTGATGCCTGTGAATGACGATGCTGCTGCCGGGCAGGTGCTCATAAGGATGATTCTATGCTGCGCAACGGCGCGATATCCGGTCGATGTCGTTGCTTTGCCTGAATTCTGGAACGAGCCGATTGGCGCTCTCGATATCAGCAGCTGCTTTGAGTCTTATTTTCTTTCGACTTCTGCATAGACAATGACCATGTCGACATTTTCCCCGTCCGATGAGAGGGGAAGCAGCAGGCCTTCGGGTTCGCGCAGCCAGCCATCCGGAGATGGCAGCGGGTCCCAATCATAGACCAGCTTCTTTTCCTCAATGACCAGGCGATAGTTTTCGAGGACGTCCGACAATGACGAGCCAATGAACCCTTCCTCGACGGTCATGCCCGTGACATCGCGACCTCGGAGTTCCATCATCTTCGTGCCGATGAGGCGATAGACAAGTTTTCGAGGGTTGTGGAATACATCGATGAGCATGATTCCCGGCAGCCATTGCTTCATCTCGATCGGGTCAAGATCCGCCCGGGAAGGCATGGCGCGCCCGTTTCGCTTCTCATCCCAGTAACGATAGAACGATGCCACGCGTGGTGAGCAGCGCTCCAGGAAACCGAGTGATGTCTCTCTGGGGTAATCTGTCGAGGGACTGGCTGTCGACATTGTGCGCCCTGTGATCATATGGCTGGATTGACGAACAATCTGCCATTTCCGCCGTCAGCATAGCCGATTCACTCAGAAGAAAGCCTTAATGATGGGGTATTTTTCCACCCCTCCAAAAGTCTACGCACTTTGCCTGTTCGAGTGCCGCCTACCTTAGGGCGGCCTTGATCGCCCGGATCGCCTGTCTGGTGCGGTGCTCGTTCTCGACCAGCGCGAGGCGGACATGGTCGTCGCCATATTCGCCAAAGCCGATGCCAGGCGCCACGGCGACACCGGCCTTTTCGATCAGCAGCTTGGAAAATTCCAGCGAGCCCAGTTCGCGGTAACGCTCCGGAATGGGTGCCCAGGCGAACATTGAGGCGGGTGGGGCGGGTACCGGCCAGCCGGCGGCGTTCAATCCCTCGATCAGCACGTCGCGGCGGCTCTTGTAGCGCGCCCGCATCTCGTCGATGCAGTCCTGCGGGCCGTTGAGCGCCGCGGTGGCGGCCACCTGGATCGGCGTGAAGGCACCGTAATCGAGATAGGATTTGACCCTCGTCAAGGCGCCCACCAGCCGCTCGTTGCCGGCGCAGAAGCCGATGCGCCAGCCGGGCATGGAATAGGTCTTGCTGAGTGAACTGAACTCGACCGCGATGTCCTTGGCACCCGGCACCTGCAGGATCGAGGGCGGCGGGTTGCCGTCGAAATAGACTTCGGCATAGGCGATGTCGGAGATGATGAATATCTCGTGCTTGCGGCAGAAGGCGACCACCTCGCGGTAGAAGTCGAGGCTGGCCACCTCGGCGGTCGGGTTGCTCGGATAATTGACGATGACGGCCAGGGGCTTCGGCACAGAGTGTCGGACGGCACGGTCCATCGCCACCAGAAAGTCCGGGCCGGGATAGAAGGGGATCGAGCGGATCGCGGCACCGGCGATGATGAAGCCGAAGGCGTGGATCGGATAGGAGGGGTTCGGTGCCAGGATCACATCGCCCGGGCTGGTGATTGCCTGGGCGAGATTGGCCAGCCCTTCCTTGGAGCCCAAGGTGACGATCGCCTCGCGTTCCGGATCGATGTCGACATTGAAGCGTCGCCCATAATAGGCAGCCAAAGCCTTGCGCAGACCAGGAATGCCACGTGAATTGGAATAGCGGTGGGCGCGGGGATCCTGGAGCGTCTCGGCAAGCTTGTCGCTGACATGCCTGGGCGGCGGTTGATCGGGGTTGCCCATGCCGAAATCGATGATGTCGCGACCCGCAGCCCGCGCTGCCGCCTTCAGCTTGTTGACTTCAGCAAAGACATAGGGAGGCAGGCGCTTGGTACGGTGGAACTCGTTACTCATCGGCCGTCAGATCCTGTGCGCGTTCGTGGCGGGTGGCAGGCTCGCCTGCTTTTATCTGCCTGTCAATTGCGCCACTTGCAGGCTATTTTACGAACGTTCAAATAATTTCAAGGACGTCGTGACCGATGGGCTGTACAGCCTTGCGGACGCAAGCTGCTGACGGGGATGCGTGGTCACTGCCGGCTCTAGAAACTGCGAGCGCCTTCCTTCAAGGGGAAGGTGCTCATGCCACGGGCTTTGATCTCCTCGTCTATCATAGCGACAGTCTTTGCCTTGCCGGCGAGGAGATAGTGCGTCGCCGAAATGTGCAGACGCGTCCATTTGAGCAAGTCGACATCCAGGGGCGGCTTGGCACTTTCGATCACCATGATCACATTATCGCGGCGGTAAATATCGTATCTCATGTTGCCCTCAGCTCTATCATCCACGCATCATTCGTCCATCATCGAAGACGCCGTGCAATTCCGAGTGGCCAGGGCCGCGATCCGAACTGGTGCCGCGATCTGAAATTGCAGAGTCTTTTGATTGTGACGGGGAGGGAACCTCTGCGCGGCAAACTAGTTCCGGCTAGGGGCAAGATCGCTGCGCGACTTTGGTATCAGCAGATTCTCACCTCGGGGTTCATGTGCCAAAGGCGGATGTCAAATGCCTCTAAAAAGCGTTTCGCTTCAGCAGGACTGTAATTGGAGATAGCTCATGGCTCACTATGCCCTATGGCGACAATCAGACGACTATACCTATACGGAACAGGCCGTTGATGACGAGCAGGCCCTGATTGCTTTCGGCCAGTCCCTGGGCATGGAACTGTCGCTGCAAGGGGATGGGCCATGCCCCTATATGCTTGGCCGCCGCGAAGATGACGATCCCAGCAAGATGCCACCGATCATGAATCGCGCTGTTTACAAGGTCGAGTAACCCGAGTCGCAGCCCCCCTCTGGCCAGGAAATCGCTGGTACCAGCGCAATTTTGACTGTTTGGCGCAGCGAATCGTTGAATTGATCGTGTTGGTGTGGTCACCTGAGACGGATCAACCGCAAGACAAGGAGTTTACTGATCATGGCTAAAGCAGCCGCGGCCAAAAAAGCCGCCCCGAAAGCAGCCGCCGGCAAACAAGCCGTCGTCACTCTGAAGCATCTCGCGGCCGAAGCCGCCGAGGCGCACGAACTGCCGAAGAAGCAGGTCGAGACGATCCTCACGGACGTCATCGCATCGGTCGCCAAGCAGCTCAAGAAGGGCTCCAAGATCCGCCTCGTCGGTCTTGGCATCCTCCAGGTCCGCAAGCGCGCCGCGCGCATGGGTCGCAACCCGGCCACTGGCGAAAGCATCAAGATCAAGGCGTCGAAGAAGATCGCCTTCCGCGCTGCCAAGGAACTGAAAGAGTCGGTCTAAAACCGTTCTTTCGTGATCGTCCGTTTGTCGACCCTCAGGTGATTCCCACCCCAAGTCGATGACTGACAGCAGAACCCGCTTGCGGCACCGGTTTACCGGTGCGGGGCGGGTTTTGTATTGTGGGCGAGTTGCCGGGAGAAGCCAGTGCCGGAATCCAGGATCGATCGTTCAGTGCGCCAACGAGCGCGGGCCTTGGGGTTTGCGCCGGGGCAGTTGCCGACCGGCGCCTTGAACGGGATCACCGATGTGGCGGGTGTGCGCGTGGGGCATGTGACGCTGCATGAGGGCGACCGGACCCGGACCGGTGTCACCGCGATCCTGCCCCATGGCGGGAACCTCTATCAGGACAAGGTGCCGGCCGGGCTCGCCATCCTGAATGGCTATGGCAAGCTTGCCGGATCGACGCAGCTCCTGGAACTGGGCGAGATCGAGGCGCCGATCATCCTCACCAATACCTTGGCGGTGGGGCGGGCGATCGAAGGTGTCAATCGTTGGACCTTGGCACAGCCCGGCAATGAGCGGGTTGGGTCGCTCAATGCCGTGGTCGGCGAAACCAATGACGGTCGGCTCAATGACATCCGTGCCGCCTTGCCGACAGTGGATCATGTGATGGCGGCGATCGACAACGCCAAGACCGACGCTGTCGCGGAAGGTGGCGTCGGCGCCGGCACCGGCACGGTGGCGTTCGGCTACAAGGGTGGTATCGGCACCAGTTCGCGCCGAGTCGAGGCTGCGGGTCACAGCTATCATCTGGGCGTGCTGGTGCAGTCCAATTACGGTGGTGCCTTGCGCGTCGATGGCCGCGATTGGCGCGAATGCACCGCTGCCGATACGGATGGGTCCATCATGATCGTGCTCGCCACCGACGCGCCGCTTTCGGACCGCAATCTCAGGCGCCTGGCCGAGCGTTGCTTTGGTGGCCTGGCGCGGACCGGGGCCGCCCTCAGCAATGGGTCGGGGGACTATGCCCTGGCCTTTTCGACCGCGGAAACAGTGCGGCGCACACCAGCGCGCCGACGGCAGGTAACGACGTTTGCCGAACTCCCCAATGATGAGATGTCGCCCATGTTCGTGGCCGCGATCGAGGCGACGGAGGAGGCGATCCTGAACTCGCTGTTCATGGCCGAGACGATCACCGGTTTTGATGTGGCGCGACAGAAGGCCGTGACAATCAGGGCCCTGCGCTCCGCCTAGGGCAGGAAGCGCCCCCGTTCCCGTGCGGCGAGGTCGCGGGCATGATCCGCTGAAATGCCAAGGTCGCGCAGGATGTGGGGCGACAGGCATTCGAGTTGCACATGATGCTCGGTCCCGTCGCTGGAACGCCGGCGCCCGAATCTGCCGAGGCGGCATAGCACGGTGCCGAGCAGGCGTGACACCAGGCCATTGATCCGCGCTGCTCTCATATCCTGTTCCATGAACAAATCCTCGGTAACCATGCAAAGGCCGAATTGCCCTTATCCGTGGGCCTCAATTTGTGCTGGACAGGCCTGTAAAACAAATCGATCCTCTGTGGTAGTCCATTAACAGGCCTTATGGATTGCCATGTCGAGATTGCCCCCGCTTGCTGCCATCCGCGCCTTCGAGGCTGCCGCCCGCCATGGCAGTTTCACCAAGGCGGCCGCCGAATTGGGCATGACCCAGGCAGCGGTCAGCTACCAGGTGAAGCAGTTGGAGGATCGGGTGGGGGCGCCGCTATTCCTGCGCCAGGCGCGCAAGGTGGTTCTCTCGGAAGCCGGCAGGCGCCTGGCGCCGGGCGTGGCGGAAGCGTTCCAGCGTCTGAACCTGGCCTTTGATGCGCTTCGCCGCCGCGACGACGGGGTCCTGTCGGTGACGGCGGTCAACACCTTCTGCACCAACTGGCTGGTACCGCGCCTCGGCACCTTCCAGATCGCGCATCCTGAAATCGCCGTGCGCCTCGACATCTCCTCGCGCTGGATCAATTTTGCGCAGGAGGAATTCGATGTCGGCATTCGCAGCGGTGACGGCACCTGGCCCGGCCTTGTCGCCCACAAACTGATGGGCTTCGAGGTGACGGTCTTTGCCAGTCCCGAATTCCTGGCGCGGGCCGGTCGCATCGACAAGGCGGAGGATCTGCTGCGACTGCCACTGCTCGATTGGACCGACAATTCCTGGCGACGCTGGTTCGCCGCGGCGGGAATAGAGGACCCACAGCCCACCTCGAGGCCCGCCATGATGGCCGAGACGCAGCAGTTGCTGGGCAGTGCCGCCGTCACAGGACAAGGTGTTGCGCTGCTGACACCGGCTTTTTTCCGCGCCGATATTGCAGCCGGCCGGCTGGTTCAGGTGCTGCCGATCGTGGTCAAGGAAAAGCTGGATTACTGGCTGGTCTATCCGCAGGAGCGGCGCAACGTGCCGAAGATCCGCGCCTTTCGCGATTGGCTGCAGGAGCAGGTGGCACAAGACATCTAGCGGCTCAGACGCCGGTCAGGCGGCGGAAGGCACGCCAGGTCTTCATCGGATGTTTCAGCTTGCGCAGGGCGCGCGTCACGGGGAGATGGACGCGCGTATCCTCGAGTTCCAGGCCGATGCTCTGGATGCGCCCGTCCTTCGCTTCGCGCACGACCAGTTCGATCTCGCCCAACTTGAAGCGATCGCCGGCGACGACCTGGTCGCCCAGGCGGTCATGGAGGAAGTCGCCCAGCGACTGGCCCTTGGCATCCGCCCCCAATTGCAGCCCGTACATCAGCGCAAGGTCGCTGGCCGGCGTCGCGGCATCGAACACGAATTCGCCGAAGCCGGCCGGCGCCGCCGGCTCGTCCGCTTCATGATAGGCAAAGTTCTGGTGCAGCCCGGCGATCTCGGCCGGTGGGGCGATGGCGATGACGTAATCCTCGACCTTGGGTCGCGTTTCGCGGAACAGGACGATGGGCGCCGAATCGCGGATCACGCTGATGATCTCCGCCTGTCGGGGAAGATCGATCTCGCCGTAATCATAGTTGAGGACACGGGCGCCCTCCTGGACACGGAAGCCAGCCAGTTCGCGGGTCGCACCGTGCCCCAGGCTGATATCGAGATCCTGGGCATGAGGTGCCGCGGCCGGCACTTCGAGGCCAAGGAAGCGGGCGGCACGACCCACCGTCCAGCCCTGGACCAGGAGCGAGGTGAGGACCGCGACGAAAGCCACGTTGAAATAGACCTGGGCGTTCGGCACGCCAGCCAGGATCGGGATCGAGGCGAGGAAGATCGGCACCGCACCGCGCAGGCCCACCCAGGCCACGAAGCCGCGCTCGCGCCAGTTGAAGCGAAAGGGCAGCAGGCTCAGCATCACGGCACCGGGCCGCGCGATGATGATGAGGCCAATCGACAGCGCGAGGGCCGCCGCGAGATCGGCGAGGAGGGCCGAGGGCGTCACCAGCAGGCCGAGCATCAGGAACATGGCGATCTGTGCCAGCCAGGCCAGACCATCGAGGAAGCGCATGATGACCTGCTGGGCGCGATAGGGCGCCTGGGCCAGCATGACGCCCGCCACATAGACGGCGAGGAAACCGCTCGCATGCACCGCGTTGGTGCCGCCGAAGATGAGGAGTGCGCCGGCTGTCGCCAGCACCGGATAGAGCCCGGCGCTCAAAGTTAATCGCTGCAGCAGCCAGCGGAGGCCGAACCCGCCTGCGGCGCCGATCAGGCCACCACCGACCAGTTCCAGGATGAAGCTGCCCAGCACATACCAGCCCGAGGTCGCTGCGCCCATCTGCAGCACATGGACGGCCGTCAGCGTGAGGAACACGGCCATTGGGTCGTTCATGCCGGACTCAAGCTCCAGCGTGCCGCCGACGCGGGCATTGACGGCCACACCCTGGCCATGAAGCAGCATGAAGACGGCCGCAGCATCGGTGGAGGCGAGGATGGCGCCCATCAGGATGCCTTCCAGCGGATGCATGCCCATGACCAGGACGGCCATGCCGGCCATGCACAGGGCGGTCAGCAGCACACCGACCGTCGCCAGGGTCAAGGACGGCCAGAACACCAGCCGGACGACTTCGCGCGGCGTGCGCAGGCCACCTTCGAACAGGATGATGGCAAGGGCGATCGACCCCACCGCGAACGTCGTCTCATAGCTCTCGAATTGCAGTCCGAGCAGGCCTTCCTCGCCGGCCAGCATGCCCAGGACAAGAAACACAAGGAGCAACGGGGCCCCGAGCCGGGAAGAGATCTGGCCCAGGAGGATGCTGATGAGGGCCAGGAGCGCGCCCAGGAAGATCAACTGATTGATAAAGGCCAAATCGAGATAACCTCTTATTTCCGCACTTGAATCTTCGCACCAGGATCGTCGCCGTATAGCGCCTTTGAAACACTATAGCGGCCTCGGTCGTCGGCTCGCAAAGGCGATCACGGAATCCGGCCCCTTTCATTGCCGATTTGTTGGAACCGATTTCATCCGGTGCCCCTCCTTTGCTAAGATAACCGGCAATTGAACGCCGGGGATGACCTGCAATGCTGGGGATGGGGCGACGTCGATGGGGGCGGTCTTTCTGTGCGGCTCCCATGTTTGCGGCTCTCTGTGGCTTGTCGGCCCTGTCGATGAGCGCGTTCACCACACCAGTCCAGGGCGAGACGACGTCCCCGATCAAGTTGGTCTTCGCGACCGAGCTGGCGCCGCTCTCCTTCGAGGAAGCGGGCGCTGCCAAGGGCATCCTGCTCGACATCGCGCGTGAGGTGTTCGCCGAGCGCCTGGGGCAGGCGGTCGAGACGACGCTCTATCCCTGGGAACGCGACCAGAAGATGGTGAGGTCCGGCGAGGCCGATGGTTTCATCACGGTCGCCACGACAGAGCGTGGCACCTATGCCAATTGCGGCCGCATCCCGGTCCTGCGCGCAAACCTTCATCCGATCGTCAGGCCTGACAATCCACGTCGCACAGATATCGAAACGGCGCAGAGCCTTGCCGATCTGCACCGCTTCGACATCGTCAGCTATTTCGGCAATGGCTGGGCGAAACAGAATCTGGCCGGGTTCAACGTCTACTATGCCCAGGATTTCCAGTCATCGCTCTATGGCCTGGCGCAGGGACGCGGTGACCTGGCCCTGGGCACCACGACCTCCGGCGCCCATTACATGCGCGAGCCGGAACTGGCCGGCAAGCTGGTGATGCTGCCCCTGGTCGTCGATACGTTCGAATACGTCCTGTGCCTGCGGAAGACATCGCCCCATGCCGCGAAACTATCGGAGTTCGAGCGCGTGCTGGAAGTCATGCGCATCGATGGCGGCTACGTCCCCATCATGCAGCGTTACGGCATGGCCGCCGATACGGTCTATTAGAGCGGCGTCCGCGGCGGGATGGAACTCAGCCGCGCGTGACCAGGGTGCCGATGCCTTGGGGCGTGAAGATTTCCAGCAGCATCGAATGGGGGACGCGGCCATCGAGGATGACGGCTGCTTCGACACCGCTCTCCACTGCGCTGAGGCAGGTCTCCAACTTCGGGATCATGCCGCCGGAGATGGTGCCGTCGGCAGCCAGTGCCCGCACTTCGCCGGCGGTCAGCTGCTGCACCAGCTGGCCCGATTTATCGAGCACGCCGGGGACGTCGGTCAGCATCAAAAGACGCGAGGCGCCGATGGCGGCGGCGATGGCGCCGGCTGCGGTGTCGGCATTGATGTTGTAGGTCTGCCCGTCCGGGCCGAACCCCACCGGCGCAATCACCGGGATGACGCCGGCCTGTTCCAGCGACCGGATGATGCCGGGATTGACCTTGTCCGGCTCGCCGACCAAGCCGAGGTCGACGCGCTCGCCATCCTTGGTCATCTCGGTCTTCTTGGCGTGGAGCAGATTGTCATCCTTGCCGGAAATGCCGACCGCCTTGCCGCCGGCCGCGTTGATGGCGGCCACGATCTGCTTGTTGATCGAGCCGGACAGCACCATCTCGACTACTTCCATGGCGGCGGCGTCGGTGACGCGCAGGCCGTCGATGAAGCGCGACTGGATGTTGAGCCGCTTCAGCATCTCGCCGATCTGCGGGCCACCGCCATGGACCACCACGGGCAGGATGCCGACCTGGCGCAACAGCGTGATGTCGCGGGCGAAGATGTCGGACAATTCCTTGTCCACCATGGCATGGCCGCCATATTTGATGACAAAGCGCTTGCCGGCATATTTCTGCATATAGGGGAGCGCGTCGGTCAGCGTCCGTGCGGTCTTCAGCCAGTATTTGGTGTCGGTGATGCTCATCTCACGCCTTTGCTGCCCGGTTCGTACCTGGTGGGGAAGTTGAAGGAGGGGATCATTCGTGGCGCAAATTGCGGTCGGGGGGCGGTAAAATCAAGTGGGAATGTGTGGCGGGCTGGGTTCGCCGGGGTGACGAGGCAGCTGCGCGCTGGGGCCATCCCCATCGCGACCGGTGTAGACTGGCCCGAGGGCGCCTTGACGTTCGAAAATTCCCCGATTAATTGAAGGGATGGGCTGGGCAAATTCTTTGGCGCCAGGTGGCACGGGGATCGATCCCCTGCCGCAGGTGTATGACAGCGTCCTGGAAACGCCGCCCTCGCCCCTGGGTCGCGCAGTGGCGCCAGCTATCTCCGACATCGTCGCCGTCGGCCAGGGCAAGATCGTGCCCTCTGGCCGCACCAAACTCATCCAGGCGTTCGAGACCGGTGTCGTCACCACGATCGCGGTCGAGGAGGGGCAGAAGGTCGCCAAAGGCGATCTGCTGGTGGAGCTGGATTCGACCTCGACCGGCGCCGACACCGACCGCCTTACCAAGGATCTTTCCCGCCAGGCCCTGCTGGTGGCACGCCTGCGGTCGATCCTGGGGTTGGCCGGCGGCGAGGTGCTGGATGCCCCCGACGATGCGTTGACCGGCTTCGATCCCGCGACCCTGGCCCTCTCCCGGTCCTTGCGCGCCACGCAATTGGGCGAGCAGGCGGAGAAGCTCGCAGGCCTCGCCCGCGAACTGGAACGCCAGCGCGCCGGCGGCGTCGCGGCCCAGGCCGAGATCGCGAAGATCCAGGCGCAACTGCCCTTGAAGCGCGAACAGGTTGAAGCCCGCCGTGGGCTTCTCGAAAAGGGCCTGACACCCAAGCAGCAGTTCCTCGAAATGCAGCAGGAACTGATTGCGCTGGAAGGCGAAGGCCATATGGCGGCCGCCCGCATGAACGAGGCACGCGCCGCCATCGCCGGTACCCAGCGCCAGATGGCGCAGGTCAAGGAAGAGTTCGACCGCGACCGCCTCCTGGAACTGACCGAGGCGGAAGAGAAAGTCGGCCAACTGACCGAGGAATTGAAGAAGGCCACGCAACGTCAGTCGCTCCAGCGCCTCACAGCACCGGTCGCCGGCACGGTGCAGCAGCTGCAGCTCCACACGATCGGCGGTGTGGTGGAGCCAGCGAAGCCCCTCATGGTGATCGTGCCGGAAGATGCCGGCATCGAGATCGAAGCCGAGATCGAAAACAAGGATATCGGCTTCGTGCGCGAAGGCCAGGAGGCGGTCGTGAAGCTCGACGCGTTTCCGTTCACGCGCTACGGCACGCTCATCGGCCATGTGGTCACGATCTCGGACGACGCGGTCGAGCAGCAGAGCGGCAACGGCCAACCACCGCGCCTCACCTATCTGGCGCGCATCCGCCTTGAGACGGACACAATGAATGTCGATGGCAGGATGGTCCACCTCTCCCCCGGCATGGTCGCCGCGGCGGAGATCAAGACCGGGACCAGGAAGCTGATCGAGTTCGTGCTCTCACCGCTCATGAAGATGAGTGGTGAGGCGGGACGTGAGCGATAAGAGAATGGACAGAGGCCAAGTATAAGGGGAAGAAAAATTGAGTGCTAAGATTTTGATCGGCGCCCTTCTCAGGTCAGTGATATGCTTTCCGGCTATCCTATGCATGACTTTAGCAAGCGCATGGATAGCACCCCTATCCAAGGCCGCAGAATTTAATGACGGCCCATTCGCGTCCGGCATTGCGAGATGGTGTGCTCTCTCGCCAGGCCAATTCAAGCTCTACTTTGTGGATGCGACTTTGACCTACCTGTGGGAAGTTGATCCGGTTTCGAATGCAACTTCGTCTCTATCTCTCGCGGAAGGTCAAAA
>NZ_CAMDRA010000024.1:0-31465 GCF_945906275.1 Dongia mobilis | reverse complement strand
CGATCCGCAGCTGCTCATCGCCGACGAGCCGACCCCGGCGCTGGATGTGCCGGTGCAGGCGCAGATCCTGCGGCTGCTGCTGGATCTGCGCGACAGCCGCGGCTTGTCGATCATCCTGGTCACCCATGACCTGGGTGTGGTGGCGCAGGCCTGCGACAGCATCGCCGTCATGTATGGCGGCAGGCTCGTTGAAACGGGACCCAAGCGAGACGTGCTGAAGGCGCCGTTCCATCCCTATACATCGCGGCTCATTGCCTGCCAGCCTGGACACAAATTGGATGGCCGCCTGCTGCCGAGCATTCCCGGCCAGCCGCCCAGTGCCGGGCAGATGCCCGATGGCTGCCGCTTTCATCCGCGCTGCGATCTGGCCGTGGCGAGCTGCCGGGAAAAGGTGCCGCCGTTGACGCTGCGCGCCGCCCAGCATCTCGCGGCCTGTCCGGTGACCGCGGGTGTCGCGTCATGAGCGCCCCTTTGCTCCGCGTCGAGGATCTCGCCGTGCATTTCAAGGCGGGCGGTGGGCTTGGCCGCAAGGCGAAGCTGGTGCGCGCGGTCAACGGCGTCTCGTTCGAGCTTGCGGCCGGCGAGACATTGGGCCTGGTCGGCGAGAGCGGCTGCGGCAAGAGCACGCTGGGCCGGGCACTCCTCCATCTCGGTGCCATCACGGATGGCCGCGTCTACTTCGACGGGATGGATGTGGGCGGGGCGGATGCGGGCGGCATTGCGCGCCTCCACCGCGAAACGGCGATGATCTTCCAGGATCCCTATAACGCGCTCAACCCCCGCATGAATATCGGCAATGCCATCGCCGAGGTGCTGCGCGTGCACAAGAAGGTGCCGCCGGCGGAGATCAAGGCGCGGGTTGCCGAACTGATGCAGCTGGTGGGCCTCAGCCCAGATCTTGCCGACCGCCGACCGGCGGCCTTGAGCGGCGGGCAATGCCAGCGCGCCGGTATCGCGCGGGCGCTCGCCATCAACCCGAAGCTGATCATCGCCGATGAATGCGTGGCGGCCCTCGATGTCTCGATCCAGGCGCAGATCATCAATTTGCTGATCGAACTCAAGTCACGGATGAACCTCGCCCTCATCTTCATCGCCCATGATCTTGGGGTGGTGCGGCGTTTGTGCGACCGGGTCATCGTCATGTATCTGGGGCGCATCGTCGAGGAGGGCCTCACCGAAGATGTGTTCGGCAATCCGCAGCATCCCTATACCAGGGCCCTGATGCGGGCCATTCCGGAGATCGATCCGGATCGTGGCCTGCCCGACGATCCCCTGGGCGGCGAACCGCCGAGCCCGCTCGATATCCCGGCAGGCTGCGCTTTTCACCCGCGCTGCCCGGCGGTGATGCCGGTCTGCAGGACAGGCCCGGCGCCGGCGACGCGCTTCGTCAATAATTGCCATGTTGCGTGCCATCTCTATCAGGACCAAGGTTCAACCGATCCACAAACCAGGGAGAAGATCCATGCTTAAGAAAAAATGGTTGGGTATCTGCGCGGCGAGCGTGTTCGCGCTCCTCACGCTGGGAACGAGTATGGCCGAGGCCGATGGGACCTTGAGCATCGGACGGCGCGAGGACGGCACGACCTTCGATCCGATCAAGACCACGCAGAACGTCGATTTCTGGGTGTTCTCGAATGTCTATGACGTGCTGGTCCGCGTCGACAAGAGCGGCGCCAAGCTGGAGCCGGGCCTCGCCGAAAGCTGGGAAATCTCGGATGACGGCCTGACCTATACGTTGAAGATGCGGGACGCCAAATTCTCCGACGGCTCGCCGATCACGGCCAAGGACGGCGCCTTCACCCTGCTGCGCATCCGCGACAATCCGGGCTCGCTCTGGGCCGACAGCTACAAGGTGATCAAGACGGCCGAAGCCAAGGATGACCGCACTTCGGTCATCACCCTCAACCAGGCGGCGGCACCGTTCCTCGCCTCGCTCGCCATGCCGGGCGCCTCGGTGCTCTCGGAAAAGAACGTGACCGAGATGGGCGAAGACGCCATCGCGGAGAAGCCGCTGGCGTCGGGCGCCTTCACAATGGAAGAGTGGAAGCGCGGCGAAAAGGTCGTCTTGAAGAAGAACCCCAATTTCTGGGAAGCCGACCGCGTGCAGCTTGACGGCGTCGAATGGGTCTCGATCCCCGACGACAATACCCGCATGCTGAAGGTGCAGGCGGGCGAGCTTGATGCCGCCATCTTCGTGCCCTTCTCGCGCATCGCCGAACTGCAGAAGGACGCCAATCTCAACGTGCATCTCGATCCTTCGACGCGCGAGGATCATCTGCTGATCAACCATCGCAACCCGCCGCTCGACAAGGTCGATGTGCGCCGCGCCCTGGACATGGCGATCGACAAGCAGGCGATCGTCGACACGGCGACCTTCGGCTTCGGCGAAGTGGCCAATTCCTATGTGCCGAAGGGCGCCCTCTATCACAACGACAAGAATCTGGCGCGCGCTTACGATCCGGAAGGCGCCAAGAAGCTGCTGGCCGATGCGGGGGCTGCCGACCTCACGCTCAACTATATCGTCGATACCGGCGATGAAGTCTCGGAGCAGACCGCGATCCTCATCCAGCAGCAGCTGGCCAAGGCCGGTGTCACGGTCAACATCACCAAGGTCGATCCCAGCTCATCCTGGCAGATGGAAGTGGATGGCGAGTTCGATGTCGCCACCAATTACTGGACCAATGACGTGATCGATCCGGATCAGAAGACGACCTTCGTGCTGGGCCATGACGCCAACAACAATTACATGACCCATTACAAGAACGACAAGGTGAAGGAACTGGTGGCGGCAGCCCGCGTCGAGATGGACCCGGCGAAGCGCGAAGCGATGTATATCGAGATCCAGACCATCGCCAAGGACGAGGCGCATTGGATCGATCTCTATTACAGCCCCTATCGCAATGTGACGCGGAAGAACATCGAGGGCTTCTACCAGAACCCGCTCGGCCGCTTCTTCCTGGAAGACACGGTCAAGAAGCAATAACCATCGCGACAACCAGCGACGGCAGCGGCCGGGCAGGAAACTGCCCGGCCGTTTTCTTTTTCAGAGCGCACGCACGACATGGAGGAAGCTTTCCACTTCCTGCTTCAGCATGGCGCCGTTCTTGGCAAGCTCCGCGGCCGCGGTCAGCACCTGGCCGGAGGCGAGGCTGGTCTGCTGCGAGGCCTCGGTGACGCCGCCGATATTGGCCGAGACTTCGCTGGTGCCGGCGGCTGCCTGCTGCACATTGCGCGAGATCTCCTGGGTGGCGGCCCCCTGCTCCTCGACCGCCGAGGCGATGGCGGTGGAGATTTCATTGACGCGGCCGATCACCTGGGTGATGTCGCGGATGGCGGTGGCCGAGGTCTCGCTCGATTGCTGGATGGAGCGGACCTGACCACCGATCTCGTCGGTGGCCTTGGCGGTCTGCATGGCGAGGTTCTTCACCTCCGACGCCACCACGGCGAAGCCCTTGCCGGCTTCGCCGGCGCGCGCCGCCTCGATGGTGGCGTTCAAGGCGAGGAGATTGGTCTGGCTGGCGATGGCATTGATCAGGGTCACGACATCGCCGATCTTCTCCGCCGCCTCGGACAGGGCCCTGACCTGGGCGTTGGTGCTGTCGGCCTGGGCCACGGCTTCGCCGACGATGCCGTTGGATTCGGTGATCTGGTTGCTGATCTCGCTGATCGAAGCGGAGAGTTCCTCGGTCGCCGAGGCCACGGTCTGGACGTTCTGGGTCATCTCCTCGGCCGCGGCAGCCACCACATTGGATTGCTGGGCGGTTTCCTCGGCGGTCGCCGACATGGATTGCGCGGTTGATTGCAGCTCGGTCGCGGCGGCGCTGACGGCGTCGACCACGATGCCGATCGCCTTGTCGAACTGGCTTACCGCCACTTCCATCTTCTTGCCGCGTTCGATCTGGCGCTGCTGTTCCCGGGCCTGGGCCTCGGCCAGTTCACGCCCCTCGATCAGCTTGCCGCGGAACAGTTCGGTGGCCTTGGCCATCTCGCCCAGTTCGTCGGCCCGGTCGGTCGCCGGAACCTGCACGCCGTAATTGCCGCCCGCCATGTCGCCCATGATGCCGGTGGGGGCGGCCAGGGGCCGGGTGATGGTGCGCGCACCGAAGAAGCCGGCGGCAATGGCGATGAGGAGTGCCACAAAACCGACGCTGGCGATGATGTTGCGGGTCTGCGTCACCGGTTCGAAGATTTCGGCCGTATCCACCTCGCCGATCACGACCCATTTGACGCCTTCGAAATCGAGCGGCTGATAGGCGGAAAGGACTTCATTGCCGCGATAATCGTCGATGACGGCGACACCGGCCTCGCCCTTGAGGCCAGCCTCGACGGTCGGCGTCTTCACCACCTGCGCCAGGATCGACGAGGGATCGCCTTCCTTGCGGAAGCGGGAATCGCTGCGCATCGTGTAGTCGGCGCCGACGATATAGGTCTCGCCGCTCTCGCCCATGCCTTCGGTGCGCTGCATCACCGCGTTGATGCGTGCGACCGGCATCTGGAAGATGAGGGTGCCGATGAAGTCACTGCCGTGCATGACGGGTGCTGCGATGAAACTTGCCGGCACGTCCTTGCTGGGCGCGTAGGGCGCAAAGTCGCTGAAGGCCAGCGCCACGGCGCCTTTGCCGTCATTGATCTTGCGCCAGACCGCGCCGAGATCGGTGTCCTTCCATTCCCCGCTGGCGAGGTTGGTGCCGAAATCCGGCTCCTTGTAATAGGTGTAGACGATGTCGCCCGCTGGATTGACCAGGAAGATGTCGTAATAGCCGCGCGTCTCGGCAATGTCCTTGAACCAGAGATGGAACGCGGCGTGGGTGGCGCTGTAGGGCGACCCGTCCTTGGCCTCAACCATCTCCTGCAGTTTGGCCGGGTTCGGATTTTCGTCGACATAAAGCCTGCGCGCATCACCGGGGGCGAGTGCTGCATAGCCCTCGGTGAGGGTGGTGATGGCGCGCCGGGTATCGTCGGCCGCAGCCAGGAGATGGAGATCCTCGACGATCGAGCCCAGATAATCTTCGAGCGCCACTTCGCGGGCGTCGACCAAAGCGGCGAGTTTGCCCTCGGCCGATTCGTGCAAGGCGGTCTGGGCAAAGAAGACGGCGATCAGGCCGACAGCGATGATCGCCACGGCGATCAGCGTGGCGACGGCGGCTGGCATCTTGGTGGCTAGCTTCATGGCGTTTCCCCGGATCGTTCAATGAGCCCCACGACAAAGGTGCGCCCGAGCGGTTAATTTTACTTAAACCCGCGTGAGTTGTAATCCATTGATATGACAGCGCCTTCTGCACTCAACAGAATAACCTTTATCATATGAATGCTTTTAACTTATTCGATCTTGGAAACAATGAGATGACGGAAAGCGGCATTGTTCACGACATGGCCAGGGCCATATGCCGGTGGCATCAACCGCCCACAGCTCAAGCCATCGGTGCCACACATGACCCAGCGCGCTCACCATCCAGGTCGACGACCCCAACCGCATCAAGGAACAGGACGAGGGCAACAATGCGTTCCAGGTGAAGCAGGCGAGGCCTTCACAGGTGGAAACGCTCCGGCCCGGCCATGAACGGACGCTGATGCACCAGCACGAGATCGTCTTCGATCAGCACCACGCCGTAATGCGGCGCTTCATGCGACCCCCAGACCGGGGCATTTTCCGCCACCGCCTGCGCGGGCGACAGATAACCGCCGAGCGTCAGCGCCACCTGATGATTGGTGCCGTGCAGGGTTGAGAAGGGAAGGCCGCGCCAGCTGCCGGAAATCGGCCGGTGCACATGGCCGAAGAACATGTGCCGGATCTGCGCGCGATGCGGCGCGATCGCCCGCAGGAACGGGGTGGACTCACGCAGGGTCAGCCGGTCCATGCCGGGAATGCCCACGGGAAAGGGGGGATGATGCAGGCAGAGATAGACCGGCCGCGCAACGCTTTCCGCCAGCATGCGCGCCAGCCAATCCGCGCGCCGGTCGCAGAAGACGCCGTGGGAGCAGCCGGGCTCCGTCGTATCCAGGATCAGGAAAACGCCTTCCGGCGTGTCGACCCGGCCCTGCACGAAACCGTCGGCATCCCGGAACGAGTCCGGAAACGCGGCGTGGAGATCGTCACGGTCATCGTGGTTGCCGACGGCCAGGTGCACCGGCATGGGCAAAGGCTGGAGGGTTTCCCGCAGCAGGGCGAAGGCATCGCTGCCACCGCGATGGGTGAGGTCGCCGGTGATGAGGCAGAAGGCGGCATCCCCCTGAGTGGCGAGGATGTCGGCGACACAGGCGCGCAGGCGCCAGGCGGGGTCGGTGCCATAGAGCGCCTCATTGCGCCCGACCAGATGGGGGTCCGTGAGATGGATGAATTTCAGCACGACGCGGGCTCGTAAGACGGGTTGCAGGGGATTGTCAGCTATAGCATGCGGTGGTGCCCAGGAATTTGTCATGAGGGGAGATTGTCACGGGGGGAGATTGTCACCAGGGGGAGATTGTCACCAGGGGGAGATTGTCACGGGGGCAGAAACAATCCGGTAACGATGCCGCGCATTGTTCAAGCGTGACTGAGACCCTATCTTGGCACCCATGAATGTTCATGAGGTGTCCTGATGGCAATCCGCCCCACGTTACACATCATCACCGGCCAGGCGACCTCGGACGGCGCCGGCGTCAAGATGAAGCGATTGTTTCCGGTGCAGGGGATCATGCAGATCGATCCCTTCCTGCTGTTCGATGAATTCGGCTCGGACGATCCCGGCGCCTATATCGGCGGCTTTCCCGATCATCCGCATCGCGGCTTCGAGACCGTCACCTATATGCTGGCCGGCCGGATGCGCCATTTCGACAATAAGGGCAATAGCGGCCTGCTGGAGCCGGGCGGTGCGCAATGGATGACGGCGGGACGCGGTCTTGTGCATTCGGAAATGCCGGAACAGAGCGATGGGCTGATGCGCGGCTTCCAGATCTGGATCAACCTGCCGGCCGCGGAAAAGATGGTGGCGCCGCGCTACCAGGATTATCGGCCCGATCAGATTCCGGCGACAACCTTGGCCAACGGCGTCACGCTGAAAGTCGTGGCCGGGACGGCGGGCGGCATCAGCGGACCGGTCAACGGTGTGTCGCGCCAGCCGCTGCTGGTCGATGTCACCCTGCCTGCCGGCATCAGCTGGCGCAGCGCGGTCGATGAAGAAGCCACGGTGCTGGCGCATGTGTTCGAAGGGTCGGCCGAGATCGGCGAACGCCAGCTTGACGTGACGCAGATGGCGCTCCTGGGCGAGGGTGACGAGATCGCGATCAAGGCTGGGCCCGATGGCGCCCGCGTGCTCATTCTCGCCGCCCGGCCGATCGGCGAGCCGGTGGCCCGCGCCGGCCCCTTCGTCATGAACACCAGGGCCGAGATCGAGCAGGCCTTCGCCGATTACCAGGCCGGCCGCTTTGAGTAATGGGACATTTCGGGTGATGATCAAAGCGCATCGCGCTATTGCATAATTGTCATCGGTCGTTCTGTTCAGGGTGAGCGCGGCTGGGTAAGCTGAGCCCCAGCACAATACGTCATCCCCGTGCTTGGCACGGGGATCCACGAGTTTCTTCCTCCTAAAAGAAGGTACTCGTGGATGCCCGCACCAAGTGCGGGCATGACGGCGATTTATGGGGACAGACAGTGAAGTCATGACCAGCGAAACCGAAAGTGGCGCGCGCGTTTCCGCCAGACGCCGGCGGCCCGATGCCGAGCATCCGCGCCGGCCGAGCGAGAGCGGGCTTTCGCAGGGGCATTTCCCCGCGATCCTGCGACGGAGCCTCAAGCCGATCGAACCTCTGAGTCCGGAACAACTCGACGCCATTCACCAGGCCTCGCTCACCATCCTCGAGGAGATCGGCATCGAGTTCATGGGCGCCCGCGCGCGCGCCTTGTTCGCCAAGGCCGGGGCCAGGGTCGACGAGGGGACCGGGCTGGTGCGCATCCCGGCTGAACTGGTGACGGAAGCGCTGAAGACCGTCCCCGGCAGCTTTCGCCTGACGCCGCGCAACCCGCTGCGGACGGTCGAACTCGGCGGTGACGCTCTTGCCTTCGGCCTGGTGGCCGGCCCGCCGATGGTCGAGGACCGGATCAACGGGCGGCGCCCCGGCAATCTTGCCGACTATCGGCGCCTTATCCAGCTGGCACAGAGTTTCGACATCATCCATCTCATCGGCAACCAGCCGACAGCACCCCAGGAACTGCCGGCGGTGAGCCGGCATCTCGACTGCTACCTCGCCAACCTCACTTATTCCGACAAGGTGTTTCATTGCACGGCGATCGGCGCCGAGCGGGCACTCGACGGGATCGACATGATGGCGATCTCACGGGGCAAGACGCGCGCGGATCTGGTCGACGATCCCTCGGTCCTCACGATCATTTCGGTGAATTCGCCGCGCCGCTTCGACGAGGCGATGAGCGACGGGCTGATGGCGATGAGCGAATGGGGCCAGGCTGTCGTGGTGACGCCATTCACCCTGATGGGGGCGATGGCGCCGGTCAGCCTCGCCGCAGCGCTCGCCCAGCAGAACGCCGAAGCGCTGGCGGGGATCGTGCTCACCCAGCTGACGCGGCCGGGGGCGCCGGTGGTCTATGGCGCCTTCACCTCCAATGTCGATCTCCGTTCGGGGGCACCCGCCTTCGGCACGGCGGAGAATGCGCGGGCGACCTTGTGCGGCGGGCAATTGGCGCGGCGCTATGGAATGCCCTACCGCGCCAGCAATGCCAGCGCCAGCAACATTGTGGATGCGCAGGCGGCCTATGAATCGCAGATGTCGCTCTGGTCGTCGGTGATGGGTGGCGCCAACCTCGTCTATCACGGCGCCGGCTGGATGGAAGGCGGACTCTGTGCCTCGTTCGAGAAGATCGTGCTGGATGTCGAGATGCTGCATTTGATGGCGACCCTGGTGCAGCCCTTCGTGATCAACGATGCGGAGCTGGGCCTCGATGCGCAGCGCGAGGTTCAGCCCGGCGGCCATTTCTTCGGCGCGCAGCATACGCTGGAACGCTACCAGACCGCGTTCCACAAGCCGCTGCTGGCGGATTGGCGCAGTTATCCCGCCTGGGCCGAGGACGGCGCCAAGGATGCCACCATGCGCGCGACCGCGGTGTGGCAGCAGGCGCTCAGCGCCTATGTGCCGCCCGCCCTGGATGGGGCGGTGGTCGAGGCGCTGGAGGCGTTCGTGGCCAGGCGCAAAGAAGAGCGAAAAAGCGCCCAGGATTGACATTCGGCACTGAATTTCGGCCACCGGTCCCGGCCGGCGTTTGACCCAGATCAATGCAGGCCCGCCCTGATGCAGATGTCATATTCATGACATCTATGCGACAGGGGAGTGGATCGATGGCCCAGGACGTGAAGACGACGGCGCTCAAAGCCACGCCGCCTGCCCAGGTCACGGCGGCCGCGACGGCTGGCCCGAAAGCCCCCGGGAATGCGCCAGAAAATGCCCCCGAAAATGCCCCCGGGAATGCCCCGGTACATGCCCCGGCAAGACCCGCCGCGAAGGACCCGGCAAAGGCCGCCGCCAAGGCGGTTGCCCGGGAAATCGCCGCCGGTGCCGCGCAATTGCACGATCTCAGGATCGGCGGCGACGACGATACCGCCCATCATCGCGCCAGCCGCCGGGGAGCGCCCTGGGTCAGGGCCGGCATGCCGGAAGCGGTGGCCCTGCCCGGCTATCAGGAGCTGCTGCAGGACCCCGCCCGGCTGAAGGCCAATTTCCAGAGCGATTCCTATCCCTATGAGACCGGGCTGCGCACGTCGCATTACGAAGCGCAGAAGGCGCAGCTGCAGGTCGAGTTGTTGAAGGTGCAGGCCTGGATCAAGGATACCGGGCAGCGCATCGTGGTGCTGTTCGAAGGGCGCGACGCGGCCGGCAAGGGCGGCACCATCAAACGCTTCATGGAACATCTCAACCCGCGCGGCGCTCGGGTCGTGGCGCTGGAAAAGCCCACCGACAAGGAACGCGGGCAATGGTATTTCCAGCGCTATATCGAGCAGCTGCCGACGGCCGGCGAGATCGTGCTGTTCGACCGTTCCTGGTACAACCGTGCCGGGGTCGAGCGGGTGATGGGCTTCTGCAGTTCGAGCGAGTATCTCGAATTCATGCGGCAATGTCCGGAGCTGGAGCGCATGCTGGTCAACAGCGGCATGCGCCTGTTCAAATACTGGTTCTCGGTCGGGCGCGCGGAGCAGCGCAAGCGCTTCCATGGCCGCAAGAACGATCCGCTGAAACTGTGGAAGCTCAGCCCCATCGACCTGCAATCGATCGACAAATGGCATGACTATACCCAGGCCAAGGAGGCGATGTTCTTCTATACCGACACGGCCGATGCGCCCTGGACCATCATCAAGGCCAACGACAAGAAACGCGCACGGCTCAACTGCATGCTGCATTTCCTGAGCTGCCTGCCTTATCCCAACAAGGATCTGGAGGTGGCGACGGCGCCCGATCCGCTCATCGTCGGCTCGGCCACCCATGTCATCGACCGAGCCGGCCTGCAGCCGAGCCTGGCTTTGTCGAAGCGCAATTGAGCATCGGGGTCGTTTGCTTTTTGCACCTGCTTGAGGCATCAATCGCCAGAGCTTTTTTACAGCCGCACGATTGGGAAGCATCATGAAGGTTTTCATCAGCAGCGATATCGAAGGCACCGCCGGCATCACCCATTGGGACGAGGCCGAGAAGGGGCATTTTTCGTATCCGGAATTCCGCGAACTGATGACGGGCGAGGTGCTGGCGGCGATCGAGGGGGCGATCGAGGGTGGCGCTACCGAGATCCTGCTCAAGGACGCCCATGATTCCGGGCGCAACATCCTCACCGAGAAGCTGCCCTCCTGCGTCCGCATCATCCGGGGGTGGAGCGGGCATCCCTTGAGCATGGTGCAGGGGATCGAGGACGGGTTCGATGCGGTGATCTTCACCGGCTATCACAGCCGCGCCGGGTCGGAGACCAACCCGCTGGCCCATACCATGAACCTGCGCGTCAGCGAGCTGCGCCTCAACGGCGTGCCGGCATCGGAATTTCATCTCCATGCGACTGCCGCCGCCTATTACAAGGTGCCGGCCCTGTTCATCTCCGGCGACAAGGGCATCTGCCTCGACGCGCAGAAGCTCAATCCCGGCATGGTGACGGTGACGACCATGGAGGGGATCGGGCGGTCGACCATTTCCGTGGCGCCCAGCGTGGCTCGCGCCAGCATCAGGGCCGGGGTAAAGCAGGCACTGGGCCTGGACCGCGGTGCCTGCCTGCTGCCGGTGCCCAGGGAAACCACCCTCGAGGTGGTGTTCAACAACCCGACCGATGCCTATCGCGCATCCTGGTACCCAGGCGCCAAGCATGTCGGCAACCGCACGGTGCAGTTCACCCATGGCGACTTCTTCGAAATCCTGCGGGCACAGAAGTTCATCCTAGGGATTTGAGACCCATCCGCCCCCTGAGGATAGGCTGATCAGGACGTTCGCAATCTCGCCATTGGCAATCTCGCCATTAGCAATCTCGTAAGACATCCCGCGCCAGAATAAGGCAGCAAGGGTTCCTGCACTGTGGGTCCCAAGCGGGGTGTGATGGTGGCGCAAAAGCCGATATCAACCATTTCGGTTATCCTGATCTGCGCCAGCATCGGCGTGGCATTGGCTGTGGGCGCGGCCGCGGTGGCGCCTGACCCCGCCTATGCCGCCTGGTTCGACAATGTGCATTGGACCCTTTCGACCATCGCCGCGGCCTGGGTCGGCTGGCTGGGCTATCACCAGCTCACCATGTCCGGCGCGGCATCGGTGGAGGCGGCAGCGGACCGGCTGGCGCGCCTCTGGTTCGCGCGCGGGCTGACCGCCTATGCCCTCGGGCAGATCCTGTGGGACTTCCAGACGTTCATCGGCTGGAACCCGTTCCCGGCGCCGGCGGATCTGTTCTATCTGCTGATGGGTCCCTGTTGCGCGATCGGTTTCATCGCCGCCTTTGCACAGCGCGCCACCGCCAGCGAGGGCTGGGCCTTTGGCCTCGACGCCGCGGCCCTGTCGGTCGCCGTCCTGGCCGTGACGCTCAGCCTCTATCTGCAGTTGAGCGGCGATGCCGACGCCCTGCAACTGGGTTTCCTGGTCGCCTATCCGGTGGGCATCCTCAGCCCGGTCTGCTGCGGCATCATCCTGGTGCTGATGACCAGGCCGCGCGGCGCCTTGCCCTGGATCGTGATGCTGGTGGCGCTGAGCGCGATGGGCCTCATCTGGATGCAGTGGAATGCGCTGGTGCTGAGCGAGGCGGTCGGTTCCGGCAAGGGATTGAACGCGATGTTCTCGCTGTCCAGCCTGTTGTGCGGCTATGCGGCCGCCAACTGGCGCCTGCGGCCATCCGCCAGCCTGACCTATGCGCGCCTCGCCGCCACCGCCCGATATCTGCTGCCGATGGCGCTGGTGCTGCTGGCCAGCGCCGCGATCATCCTGGTGGCCGTCTTCCCGGTCGAACCGCTGGCGCTGGAACTGACGATCGAAGGGTCCGCCATCCTGGTGGTTGCCCTTGCCATCATCCGGCAGAGCTTCCTGCTCAAGGAGCGTGACCATCTGCTGCGCGCGGAGAGCAACGTGCGCCGCCGCGTCGCGCGCTTCGACCAGATGGCGGCGGTGATCGAGGATTCGATATTCGTCACCCGGGTCGAGGGGTCGGATTTCATCTATGAAGAACTCAACCCGGCGGCGCTGGCCCTGCTGGGGCACCGCGCCGAGGAAGCGGTGGGCCGTCCGGTGCGCGATGTGCTGCCGCCGGGTGCGGCGGAGGTCGCCCTTGAGCATTACCGGCAATGCGTCGCGCGGGGCGAGCCGGTACGCTATGAAATCCGCTTCGAGACGGCGGGTGGTGCGCTTTGGAACGACAGCCTGCTGCTGCCGATCCGCGACAGCGACGGCCGGATCACCCATATCCACGGCGTGTCGCGCAACATGACGCGCCTGAAGACGCAGACCGAAAAACTGGAACGCCTGGCCATCGACCTCGACCGGGCGCGGCGCGAGGCGGAATCGGCCAACCGCGCCAAGTCGATGTTCCTGGCCAAGATGAGCCACGAGCTGCGCACGCCCCTGAATGCGATCCTGGGATTCACCGAGCTGATGGACCGGCAGGTGTTCGGGCCCGTGGGGTCGGAGCGCTACCAGGGCTATCTCAAGGACATTCACAGCAGCGGGCATATGCTGCTGCTGCTGGTCAATGACGTGCTCGATCTCTCGAAGCTGGAAGCGGGGCAATATCAGCTGCGCGAGGAAAGCGTCGATCTGGGCGAGATCGCGGCCGAGACCTGCGCCATGCTGGAGCAGCAGGCGCAATCGAAGGGCATCAGGCTCAGCAACATCCGCAGGCCCTTGCCGCGGGTGATGGCGGACCGCCGCGCCATCGGGCAGATCCTGGTGAATCTGGTCGCCAACGGTTTGAAATTCACGCCCCGTGCCGGCAGCGTCGAGGTCATCATCGACCGCGGCCCCGACGGGTCGCCGCAGCTCGTCGTGCGCGATACCGGCATGGGCATTCCGCCGCAGGAGATCGCGGTCGTGCGCCAGGCCTTCGTGCAGGGGTCGGGGGCCACGCGCTCGGCCGAGGCGGGGACCGGGCTCGGCCTCACCATCGTCTGTTCCATGGCGGAACTGCATGGCGGCACGGTTGCCATCGACAGCGAGATCGGCAAGGGGACGACGGTGACGATCCGCCTGCCAGCGAGCCGCGTATTGGCGGCGTAAGGACCCTGTTGCACGCGGCGCGCTTGGGCTATCGTCGAGCAAGACAGTGTGGGGAAAGACCTTGCGTAGAAGGATGCCATGACCGAGGCGCGGCCCGTTACCATTTCCATCGCCCAGTTCAACGCCCAGGACGATGACAAGCCGGGCAATCTGGCGCGTGCCGCGCATTATCTCGACCTTGCCGGGACGCGCGGCAGCAACATAGTGGTGCTGCCGGAACTTTTCACCGGCACCGGCTTTTCCAGCGGCGAGGCGCATCTGGCGCTGGCGGAACCGATTCCTGGACCGACCTTGGAGGTGATGGCATCGGCGGCGCGCAAACACGCCATGTATGTGACGGGTTCATTTTATGAGCGCGGCGCTGATGGAAGGATCTACAACACCGCGCCGGTGCTGGGGCCGGGCGGCGATCTCATCGGCTGCTACCGCAAGACGCATCTCTTTGACGTGCCCAACCGCACCGACCTGCCGCCCGGCATCATGGAATCGAAAAAGGTTTCGCCCGGCAGCGAGCTGCAGCTCTATGACACCAATCTGTGCCGCTTCGGCCTCGGCATCTGCGCCGATATCCGCTTTCCGGAAATGTTCCGCGCCTATGCCAAGGCCGGGGCGGAACTCATCCTGCTGCCGACCGCGTTCCTGTCGCCCCGCTTCGACCATTGGGATTTCCTGCTGAAGGCGCGGGCCACGGATCATCAGATGTTCATCGCGGCCTCCGGCATGACGGGGCGCGAGAAGGTGACCGGCATCGGCTTTATCGGCCGATCCACGGTGGTTGATCCCTGGGGCGTCATCCTGGCCGGCGCACCGGATGAGGAGGCGCTGCTCACCACGACCATCGATCTCGACCAGGTGCGAAGGGTGCGCAACTGGTGGCCGCTCAACGAGCAGATCCGGCCGGACCTCTATGGCAAGGTGGTGGTGAAATCCGTGAGGGCGAAATGAGCGCGCGGCGCATCCTTCTTCTGGCCCGCGCGCTGCTGCTGATGCCGGTGCTGGCCATATCATTGGCCACCACGATGGTGCAGGCCGGTGAGACTTTCCAGATCGTGGCGGAGAGTGACTGGTTCCCCTATTCCGCCGAACGCGATGGCCGGGCCGACGGCATGGCCGTCGATCTTGTGCGCGCTGCCTATGGCGCCGCCGGGCATCAGGTGTCCTTCGTGAGCCAACCCTATGCACGCTGCCTCGAGGAAGTAGAAAAGGGGCTTCAGCTCGGCTGCTTCGACACCACGCGCGAGCCGGAGAACGAGGCCCGATTCCTGTTCCATCAGGTGCCGCTGTTTTCAGCCACCATCGTGATCATCGCGCCGATCGATTCAACGGCGGCGGATCTCACCGCCAGCGACCTCCAGGGTGAGCGCGTCGCCGTCACCAATGGCTATACCTATGGCGAGCCGTTTCAGAGCGACGCCTCGGTCGACAAGGATGTGGTGACGACGGACCTGGCGCTGCTCCGGGTGGTGGCGCTCAAGCGCGCCGCCTATGGCGTGATCTATGACCGGGTGATGGCGAGCCTCATCGCCGAGAATGCCGGCGAGCTCTCCGGCAAGGTGAAGGTGGTGGGCGTGCTGAACGAGCAGGAGCTCTATGTCTCCTTCTCGAAGGAGCGGCAGGAGGCGGTCAAGGCGATGGCGGAACTCGACCGGGGCCTTGCCCTCATCAAGGCCAACGGCACCTATGCGGCGATCGAGCAGAAATGGGTGGCGCGCTTCAGCGTCGCCGGCTCGCTCTAGTCCGGAAACGGGCGTCAGTTGGCGGCCGACACCGCATAGTCCGAGACACCGCTGAGATTGCGCACTGGATAGCCGAGATCGATCAGCACCGCGGCCAGCCAGAGTGACGCCGGACCGTCGCTGCCGTTGATGGCAAGGTTGGTGTCGCGGTCGATGCCCTGCCCCTCCAGCCAGGCATTGATCACGGCGCGGGGCTTGAGATGGCCGTCACCGGTGAGGAGATCCGGCGCCGATGCGCCCGTCAGCAGCACCAGATCATGGCCGGCCTCGGCACTGCCGAGCGACCAATCACCCTGCCGCTCGACCACAAAATCGCCAGCCCCCAAAGGCGGCTGGATGGTGGGGAGGCCGGCCGCGAGCAGCGCCGGCAAGCCGCCATCGACCATGACTGCCTGGCCATGGCCAAGGGTGCGCAGCGCCCAGACCACGCGGGCATCTTCACCGAGACCCTGGAACGGGTCGGCAAGGACGATGACCGGCTGGCCGGCAGAGAGACCCAGGGATTGGAGGCGCAGCGACAGGGCGGCGTAGTCGGTGGAGAGGGTACCGTCGGCAGCGCTGAGGTCGCGCCAACGGATCGGGCGGGCGTTCCGGACCGGGGACGCCGCGCGGAGATCGGCATTGCGGGCATCGAGCACCAGGGCGCCGCTCGCCATAAGGGCGCGGGCTTCGTCGACCGAGACCAGCCATTTCTGCGCAAAACCGATCACGTCGATGGCCCCGGCAGGCGTGGCGGCAAGGCCGGTGAGGGTCGCGATGGTGCCCACAGCGATCGGCGTGCCGGCGATAAAAGCGGCCATAATCAATGAATTGGGCAGTGACTTGGGCTGAAATAGACGACGGAAATTCATGATCTGCACCGTTCCGGAAACCGATTGGGGTGCGCCCACTGACAAGAAAGGTCAGCACAGCGAACCCATCAGGTTGTCTTTAAACACTATCAGATCGATAGAGTAAAGAGAGAAATGCTTGCGGCGGCTTCAAGGATTTCTTGATGATGGGGGCCAAATCAGGCCGTCATCCCCGGGCCCTTTCGGCGCATGCTGACATTCGTCGGCGGGGACCCGGGGATCTGTTTGCAAGCGACGGACAGCGGGCCCAGTCGTATCTGATGCCCGGGTCAAGCCCGGGCATGACGAAGAGGTGGGATGGACCGAATTTGCAGTCATCCCGCCGCCTCGGCCAGGATCCAGTCGCGGAAGAGGCGCGCCGGGCGGGGCAGGCGATAGCCGGCGCGTTCCACCAGATAGAAGGCTTCGCTGCTTTTGATCTTGGCGGCGAAGGGGGCCACCAGCTGGCCACTGGCAAGATAGGAGTCGACGAAGCAGGAGCGGCCCAGCATGAAGCCGCCGCCTTCGAGCGTGAGATCGACGGCGAGGGTCGCCGTGTCGAAGATGACGGTCGAGCGGTCGGAGACGGGGGCCGAACCGCCGGCGCCGCGGAACCATTCCGGCCAGCCTTCGGCAAAGCTCTGGATATGGATGAGGCGCTGGTGCTGCAGGAAATCGGGGGCGAGCGGCCGGTCTATCCCCTTGACCAGGTCCGGCGCGCAGACCGGGAACAGCCGGTCGCGGGTCAAGGGATAGGCCGCGAGGTCCGGCCAGGCGCCGATGCCGCAGCGGATTTCGAAATCGGCATCGCGGTCGAGCTCGAGGGGCGTCCAAAGGGCCGTGAGCAGCCGCAGGCGCAACTGCGGCGCCTGTTCCAAAAAGCGCGGCAGGCGCGGCGCCAGCCACAGATGGGCAAAGCCCGCGGTGATGCGGAGCGAGACCATTTCAGGGCTGCGGCCGTGGAACAATTCGTCGGTCCCCGCCCCCATGCGATCGAAGGCATCGCGCAGGATGGTGAGGTAGGAAAGGCCGGCCTCGGTGAGGCTCAGGCCCTGCGCGCGGCGCAGGAACAGGGACTGGCCGAGATGCTCCTCCAGCCCCCGCACCTGCTGGCTGATGGCGGCGGCGGTGACACCCAGTTCCGCCCCGGCGCGGGCGAAGCTCACATGGCGGGCCGCCGCCTCGAAGGCGCGCAGCATGGCCAAAGGGGGCAGTTTGCGGAAGCTCATCGGGCACTCGAGGCTAAGTCCAGCTAAGTCTTGGACTCTAGTATTTATCGTTTGTCCCGGCCAGATACAAAGATTACACTTAGCGTCGTGACATAACCGGGGAGCGACCATCATGGCAGCCAGGCAGCCCAATTTCGTCATCTTCATGCTGGACCAGCTGGCGCCGCATTTCATGCCGAGCTATGGCCATAAACTGGTCAGGATGCCGGCGATGCAGGCTTTCTCGGAAAAGTCGGTGGTGTTCGATGCCGCCTATTGCAATTACCCGCTCTGCGCGCCGGCCCGCTATTCCTTCATGTCCGGGCGCCTCCCCACCAAGATCGGCGCCTGGGACAATGCGGCGGAATTCGCGGCCGAGATCCCGACCTTCGCGCATCATCTCTCGGCGCTGGGCTATGACACGACCCTCTCCGGCAAGATGCATTTCTGCGGGCCGGACCAGCTCCACGGTTTTCATCGACGCCTCACCACCGACGTCTATCCGTCGGACTTCGCCTGGGTCCCCAACTGGGACCAGCCGGAAGCCAAGCTCGACTGGTTCCACAACATGGATGTGGTGCACCAGGCCGGCATCTGCACGCGCTCGGCCTATCTCGATTTCGATGACGAGGTGGTGTTCCAGGCCAAGCGCCATCTGTTCGACCTGGCGCGGAAAGGCGACGACAAGCCGTTCTGCCTGGTCGTCTCGCTGATCAGCCCGCACGATCCCTATCTCGCACGTCGCGAACATTGGGACCTCTACCGGCACGATGATATCGACATGCCGAAGCTGAAAGCGGGCTCCGTGCCGCTCGACCCGCACAGCCAGCGTATTTCCAACGGCATCGGCATGCTGGATCCGGACCCCAGCGAAGAGGCGATCCGCAATGCGCGCCATGCCTATTACGGCTCGGTCTCCTATATCGATGAGCGCTTTGCCGATCTGATGCAGAGCCTCGATGAATCGGGCTTTGCCGACAACACCGTCACCATCGTCACCGGCGATCACGGCGACATGCTGGGCGAGCGCGGCCTCTGGTTCAAGATGAACTGGTATGAGAATTCGGCGCGCATTCCGATGATCATCAACGGGCCCGGCATCAAGGCGGCGCGCGTGAAGGAAGCCGTCTCGCAGATCGATATCCTGCCGACCCTGCTCGATCTTGCCAGCAACGGCGCGCCGCTCCATGAGGAAGTGATCACCGAGGGCCGCTCATTGGTGCCGCATCTCACCGGCGGTGGGGGCCATGACGAGGTGATCGGCGAGTATATGGGCGAGGGCGCCAAGGCGCCCGGCGTCATGGTCCGCCGCGGGCGCTACAAATTCGTGCATTTCCAGTCGGACCCGGACCAGCTCTACGATGTCGAGGCGGACCCGTTGGAAGTGACCAACCTCGCCAATGATCCCGCGCATGCGGCGCGGGTCGCAGTCCTGCGCGCCGAGATTGCCAAGGGCTGGGACATGGAAGCGATCCGGCAACAGGTCGTGGCGAGCCAGCGCCGCCGCCGCTATCTCAACGACATTATCCGCGCGCAGGGTGTGGCCTGGGACTACCAGCCGGTCGCGGACGCCCGGAACCAATATATCCGCAACACCGTGCCGATTTTTGAGCTCGAAATGCGCTCGCGCTTTCCGGCGTTCAGACGCGCGGCGGAGTAAGGCCCGGTGCTGGCAAAGTCGTGGATGCCCGGGTCAAGCCCGGGCATGACGACCGAGGATTAGTCGGCGACCCTTCGAAAATATTGGCATCCCCGGGCGAAGACGCGGGGCTTACTTTGGCAGCTTGCTTGAAACCGTCGGCTTGACAAACGCTACTATATTCATATATTCGAATGTATGAATAAACAAGCAACGATGCCCAAGGCCACCGATCTTCTCGCCAAGGCAAGCGACGCGGCGTCGGTCCTGCGCTCGCTCGCGCATGAGCATCGGTTGGCCATCCTCTGTGTGCTGGAGGATGGGCCGTTGAGTGTGGGCGAGATTGCGCTGGCGCTGGATCTGGCGCAGCCCAAGGTCTCGCAGCATCTGATGCGCCTGCGGGCCGAGGGGCTTGTGGCCACGGAACGGGCGGGCACCACCATTCACTACCGCGTCACCAGCGATCCGGCGCGCGCCATCGCCGCCGTGCTGAAAGCGGCCTTCTGCCCGCCCATCCGCAGCAGACGCGCGAAAAAGTAAGGAGACCGATCATGGACTGGACTGCCTTCAACCCCCTCGCCGCGCTCAGCGGTGGCGCCCTCATCGGCCTTGCCGCCCTCATCCTCTTCCTGGGGCTCGGCCGCATCGCCGGCGTGAGCGGCGTGCTGGGCCAGGTGCTGCAGCGGCCGGACAGCGAAACCGGCTGGCGCCTCGCCTTCCTCATCGGCCTGCCGGTGGGCGCGCTGCTGATGGCGAAGGTGCTGGGCGACGTGACGCCCCATGTCGGGACCGGCACGCCCAATCTTGGCACGCTCGGCCTGGTGATCGCCGGCCTGCTGGTCGGCTATGGCACAAGGCTGGGGTCGGGCTGCACCAGCGGCCACGGCATCTGCGGTCTTGCCCGCCTGTCGCCGCGCTCGCTGGTGGCCGTGCTGCTGTTCATGGCCAGCGCCATGGCGACCGTCTTCGTCACCCGTCATCTCGTCGGAGCCTGATCATCATGAAGCGCATCATCACGGCCCTCCTCGCCGGCCTCGTCTTCGGCGCCGGTCTTGCTCTTTCGGGCATGGCCGACCCGCAGAAGGTGCTGGCCTTCCTCGACCTCGGCGCCATTGCCACGGGCGGCTGGGACCCCAGCCTTGCCTTCGTGATGGGTGGCGGGCTCATCGTCACCCTGCCGGGCTTTGCCTATGCCCGGCGACGCAGCCGGCCGGTCGTGGCTGAAGAATTCGCCTGGCCGACCGCCAGTGCCATCGACAAGCGGCTGATGGCTGGCGCCATCCTGTTCGGGATCGGCTGGGGCCTTGCCGGCATCTGCCCGGGCCCGGCGCTGACCTTGCTGGCGCTTGACGGCACCGCCGCCATCATCTTCTTTGGCGCGATGCTGGCCGGCATGATCGTCTATGCCGCGCAGAAGCAGATCGGCCGCTGATCCGGAGAGCAGAGTGTTTTATGAACCGCGCCTCAACAACAGCGGGTTGCCGATCGATCCGCTGAAGGCGCTGGTGGTGCCGCGGCCGATCGGCTGGATATCCAGCGTCGATCTTCAGGGCCGCGTCAATCTCGCACCCTTCAGCTTCTTCAACCTGGTGGCGGATTCGCCGCCCATTGTCATGTTCGCGCCCAATGGCAAGAAGCCCAATGGCGAGATCAAGGATTCGCGGCGCAATGTGGAAGAGGTCGGCGCCTTCGTCGTCAACCTTGCGACCTGGGATCTGCGCGAGCAGATGACCGCGACCTCCGCTTCCCTGCCCGCCGGCACGGATGAATCGGCCCTCGCCGGATTGGCGATGGTGCCGTCGACCATCGTGGCGCCACCACGCGTCGCCGCCTCGCCGGTGGCGCTGGAATGCCGCTATCTGCAGACGGTGGAATTGCCCAGCCTCGATCCCGAGGAACCCAATGCCGTTCTGTTCGGCGACGTGGTCGGCATCCATATCGCCGATCATCTCATCGCGGATGGCAGGGTCGACATCACCAGGGCGAAGCCGATCGCCCGCATGGGCTATTCGCTCTATGCGGTGGTCGAAGAAACGTTCCGGATGGTCAGGCCGAGATAAGCGTAGCTCCATTTCTCATCAGGGTACGCCTTCGGCGAAGGCCGACCATGGCGATAAAAGGGAATCACCACGCCAGATATGCGAGCGCGTAATCCGGTTGCTGGCCGCTCACGGCGAGGCGCGCCAGGGCATCCTGGTCGAGCACGGTGCCTTCCAGCAGCTCGCTGTGATGAATGCCGCCGGCGATGAGCAATGATTTCGCCCCCACACCCTTAGCACCGGCGACGTCGGTGCGGAGCGCATCGCCGATGCCGAGCACGCGGGCTGGATCGGTGATGCCGAAATCACGGAGTACCCGGCGGTAGATGCCGGGATAGGGCTTGCCCTCGATGATGACCGCGCCGCCCATGTCGCGATACTTTTCCGCGATGGCGCCGGCGCAGATCTCGGCGATGCCGCCGCGATGGACGATGAGATCCGGATTTGCGCAGACCAAGGGCAGGCTGCGCGCGCGGGCCGTCTCCAGCACCGGCATGAAATCGGCGACCGTGTCGTTGGGGCTGTCGACGCCGATCACCAGCACGAAATCGGCCGTTGTCACATCATCCACCGCGCTCACGTCGAGCCCGTCGAGGAAAGAGAGATCCTGCCCGCCGACAATCTGATAGACGCGCCGGCCGAGGGCCGCATAGGCAGGCTGGTCCTTCCTGGCGATATGATTCCAGACTTCCTCGCCCGAGGTGTAGAGGCCGGCATAAAGATCGTCGGCGATGCCGATCTCGCGCATGCGCGGGCGCACCACTTCGATGCGGCGCGGGGCGTTTGAGACGAGGGCCACCTTGACGCCGGCGCGCTTCAGCTGGCGGAGCGCCTCGAGGGCCGCCGGATAGGCGGCGATGCCATCATGCATGCAGCCCCACAGATCCATCACGACAAGGTCGATACCGTCGATGATGGCGCCAAGGCCATTCGGGAAACGAGTCATGACAATTCTCTTCTAGTGAAGGGCGCTGGTTTCGGCCCGCGCGATGCGTGGTTCGCCGAACAGATAGCCCTGGCCGTAATCGAGATGCATGTCGAGCAGCTCGAGCAGCATGGGTTCGGATTCGACATGGTCGGCGATGAGGTCGATGGCGAAGGAATCGAGCATGCGCTTGAATTCCTGCGGGTCCTCGCCCAAGGCGCCAGCCCGCGCCGCGGCGATCAGGCGTTCCGCCTCGATCTTCATGAAGCGGAAGTGATGGCTGGAGAGCTGCGACGGGTTGATGTCGAAATGCGTCACCTGGTCGAGGCTGAAGCGATAGCCCAATTGCGCCAGGCGATCGAGATCGCGCAGCAAGGCCTCGTCTGCCATCTCCATCGCCCGCTGCGAGAATTCAAAGACGATGGCCGGGGCCAGTTCCGCATTCTGGGCCATGAGATTGATGAATTCCCGGAAGAAGTCGCGGTCAGCCAGCGTGTGGTGCGAGATATTGAGGAAGAAGCCGACGCTGGCATTCGATTTCCGGATCCGGCGCAGGGTCTGGATGCAGCGGAACAGCTGCATGTTGTCGATGGCCGTGACCAGGCCATGGCGTTCGGCGAGATCGAGATATTGTTCCGGCGTCAGCACGCGGCCGTCAGAGATGCGCACGCGCGAGAAACATTCGAAGAAGCGGCGCTTCCTCTGCGGCAAGGTCACGACCGGCTGCAGGGCCAGCTCGACACCGTTTTCGCGCAGGCCGTCGCGCAGTGCATCGAGGATCTCGTCCTCGGCGAGGTCATAGGCGATCGGCGGCATCGGCAGGCTGGCGCTGCCACTGGCGGGTGCCGCGGGCATGGCCGCACTGGGCGGCGTGCTTGCGGCGAGGGTGGGCGATGCCGGGGCGGCGCGCTCGGCGGCCTTCGGCGCCGGTGCCGCGGGCTTGGCCGCGATCTTCTTGGGCGTACCGGTGCGGGCGGTGTAGAGCTGCTCGATGAGGGTCTGCAGCACCTTCACCTCGTTGACGACCTCGCCCACATCCTGTTGCGGCGAGGTGGCGAGATTGGCGAGTGTCGCGCGCAATTGCAGCATGTCGTCTTCAAGCTTGCGCTGATCGCGGAGAATGTCCGTCAGCATGCGATTGAGCTCGGCCAGCGAATGCGCCTGGACGCGGCTGTGGCTCTTGGCAAGCGTCGCCTGATGCAGCAACCCGCCGGCCATCACCACGAATCCCCCGGCGATGGCGCCGAGGATCGGCGAGACGCTGGGCATGAATTCAGGCAGCCAGAAGGCGAGGGCGACCGCCGCCAGCGCATACAGCAGGAAGATGAGGAGATGAGCGCGTGCCGTCATGGGATAGCACTAGCCTTTTCTTGGTTAAGACGATGTTAAGATAGCGGCTGACGCAGGATTGTTCATCGGTGATCCGCGCCGATGGCGGCGGAAATCGTGGCAAAGCCATCGGCGGCGAGGAGTGCCGGCAAGTCGCGCACGAGACGCGCGGCGAGACCCGGCCCCTCATAGACCATGGCGGAGTAGATCTGCACCAAGGAGGCGCCGGCGCGGATCTTGGCATAGACATCCCGGGCCGTGGCTATGCCGCCGACACCGATCAGCGGCATTTTCCCGCCGGTGAGCCGGTACATGCGGGCGAGCAAGGCGGTCGAGGGGGCGAACAAGGGTGCCCCGGAGAGGCCGCCTGCCTCGCCCGCATGGCGGGTCGCGCGCAAGGGCGGCCGCGCGATCGTGGTGTTGCTGATGATGAGCCCGTCCAGCCCAAGTTCCAGCGCCACGTCGGCGATATCGCGCTGGTCGTCCTCGGTGAGATCGGGGGCGATCTTCAGCAGCAATGGCGGCCGTGCTTGCAGGCGATCGCGCGCGGCGCGGGTGCGCGTGATGAGTTCGGCCAGCGGTTCCTTGCCCTGGAGGGCGCGCAGCCCGGGCGTGTTGGGCGAAGAGACATTGATCACGAGATAGTCGGCGAGGGGTCCCAGTTTCGTGACGCCCAGCTCGTAATCGGCGGCGGCGTCTACGGTTTCCTTGTTCTTGCCGAGATTGACGCCGACGATACCGGCCCTGGCGATGCCGGCCCTGGCGATGTCGGCCCTGGCGATGCCGGCTTTTGGGTCGCGCGCGGCGAGGCGCTGCGCCACGGCTTCCATGCCGTCATTGTTGAAGCCCATGCGGTTGATGACGGCGCGATCCTCGACCAGGCGGAAGAGGCGCGGGCGCGGATTGCCTGCTTGCGGGCGCGGGGTGACGCTGCCGATCTCGACGAAGCCGAAACCCAACCCCAGGGCGCCACGCCAGGCCTCGGCATTCTTGTCGAAGCCGGCGGCGAGACCGATCGGGTTGGGAAAATCCCGCGACCATAACGTCTGCTGCAATGAATGCTGCGCCGTGGCACCGCGCGCGGGGGGCATCGCCGCCAACAGGCGGACGGCCAGACGGTGCGCCCGTTCCGCCTCAAGCTGGAACAGGGCCGGCCGCAGCAGCCGATAGAGGGAGTCCGAAAAGGTCATGATGTCCAGGCTGGAAAATTGCGGAGCCGGCCGCCGGCCGGTTCCTGGCAACCCAGCTATAGAAACTTGGCAAACCGGACAAGTGCCTAGCCGCATTTGGCGGCATTCAGGCCCAGGCAGGTCCCACCCGGATAGCTTGGAACGGCCACCGAATACAACTTGGGCGGGATGCCGGTGGTTCGGCCGCGCGGGGAGCAAATAATCGTCCCAGTTACTGGCGGACCTAACTTGCCGTAAGGGAAACGGCTTTCATTCTTAAGGAACATTGAAAACTATTCTGATCTGATTATTTGTAAATGAACTGTTCTTTCTATGGGATTCCTGAGCTAAACTAGGTTTGCTAATCGTTGGTGATCGCCTGTCTTCGGGGGGGGACGGCAAGCTGGCGGAACATGGTCCTGGATCAGGAATGATTCAGGTCTCAATCGAGATAAAGGAGACGCTTCGTCCTGGGGCTGCGGCAAGCGCGTCGTATTCTGGCTTGACTATTAGGAGAAGCGATCGTGTCAGTTCCCATGTTGCAGCATGCCGACGTTTGGCGTGGTATCGATAAACTTGCCGCCAAACATGGCCTTTCCGCCTCGGGTCTTGCACGTCGTGCCGGATTGGACCCGACCGCCTTCAATCCCTCGAAGCGCATTACGCGCGAAGGCCGGCCACGCTGGCCCAGCACGGAATCCCTCTCCAAGATCCTCACCGTGACCGGCGAACCCTTCGTCGATTTCGTCCTCCTCACCGGGGCCAGCGGCAGCGATGCCAGCAGCAACGGCCATGGTGGCGCCGCTGCCTTTGACCAACAGGCCGTGGGCGGTCGCGTCGTGGCACGCAATCCGGGGACACGCACCATTCCGGTGATCGCCCTTGAGCGGCTGGCCTCGGCCGATTGCTTTGACAATGCCGGGCATCCGACCGGCCCGGAATGGGGCCATCTGGATTTTGCCGGCGCTGCCGGCCGCGAAGCCTTCGGCGTGGAAATCAGCGGCGCCGATTTTGACCCGGTCTACCGCGACGGCGACACGCTCATTGCCTCCCGCACGGCGGAGATCCGGCGCAATGACCGCATCATCCTCGCCACCGGCGCCGGCACCGCGCTGGTGCGCAAGGTCGTGCGCCACGATGCCGATGGCTATTACCTGGAGGCGATCCGCCAGCCGGGGCAGCCGCAATTCGTGCCGCAGGACCAGGTCCGCTTCGCCGCCCGGATCCTGTGGGTCAGCCAATAAGCATCTGCCAATAAGCTCCCGAACGTGACCGCCCGCACTTGCGGCAAGGCCATTTGACGACCATATATGTTCCTGTTATGTTCTAGTTCGAACAGAGAGGAGCAGGGCCATGGCCCGGATCGCCGACACGGAGTACCCGGAAATTGATGAGCAGCTGCCGCGTGGCCTCAAGCTCAAGTCTGGCGGCCGCAGGTCCGAGGCACCGCATGTCCAGGCGGCCTTTGACTTCCTGCCGCAGGAAATGCGCCACCGGCTGCGCTTCAAGGACGTGCTGCAGGCCGGCCGCGCCGACCTCCGCAACCAGTCCCGGCTGGTCGACCGGCAGATCGTCGGTATCGGCTCGCGCATCGCCGCAGCGCGCCTGCGTGAAATCCTGCGACCCGCCCATGAGCAACCGGCCCATTAGCATCCCGACAATGAGCATCCCGACCATGAGAGCGCGCTGCAGGGCATAGGCATGAATGGGCCGGCCTGTGACGCGGCAATGACTGAAAGCCTGGATCTGGGCGCGATGACCACCCCGACAGGATTAATCTCGCAGGGTGCGTCGCATGTGGCGGAGCTGGCTCGGCAGCGCGAGATCCTGCGCGAGATCGGGACCGCGGTGTTCTATTTCCGCGCTGAGGAGGAAACGCCGCCAGCGATGGTGCAGGCACAGCGCCTGCATCCGCGGCCCTTGCCAGCGCGCTATTACGGCGCGCCACCGCAACAGGCCGGCGGCAATGCGGCGCCGGCCGTTGGTTCTACGTGCGAACCGGTGCGCGTTTCAGGCGAATGGGCATCGCCGCCCGCGCGCAGGATTGCCTGAAACATGGCCGCCCGCGCGCGGATTGCCGCAGTTGCGGCACGCCACGGACCTTGACGCGCCGGGAAGAAGCGTCCTAGCGTTTCACTCTGGTATCCGATGATCCTTCTGCCGGCGCCGCGCTGGCGCGCTGGCGCGATTGGGATCTTCTCGAGAGTGAGGCTCGCCATGGAACAATGGCATTTTGTTGACGGCAAATGGGTGACCGGCAATCCGCCCTTGATGCGCGCGTTCGACCACGCGACCTGGCTGATGGGCGGCATCTTCGATGGCGCGCGCGCCTTCGATGGCGTCACACCCGATCTTGATCTCCATTGCCGCCGCTCGGTCCGCTCCGCCACCAATGTCGGTCTGCGCTCGCCCCTGTCGGCGGGCGAGATCGAGGAGATCTGCCGCGACGGCATCGCGCGTTTCCCGCGCGGCAGCCATCTCTATATCCGGCCCTTCATGTGGTCGGAAAGCGGCTGGATGGCGCCGGACCCGGCCAGCACGCGCATCTGCATTTCGGTGGTCCTCGAACCGCTGCCGGAACCCAAGGGGGCGAGTGCCATGATCTCGCGCTTCCGCAGGCCCTCGCCGGAAACGGCACCGACCGATGCCAAAGCCGTCTGCCTCTATGCGCAGGCGGGTCGTGCCTCCGGTGAAGCGCGGGCGCGCGGCATCGACGAAGCGGTCATGCTGGACCCGCTCGGCAACATCGCCGAATTCGCCTCCGCCAATCTGTGGATCGCCAAGGATGGTGCCGCCATCACGCCGGCCGCCAGCGGCTGCTTCCTCAATGGCATCACGCGCCAGCGGCTCATCCGCCTGTTCAACGCGGCGAAAATTCCGGTCTACGAACGCACGCTGACGCCCAAGGATATTCTGGAATGCGATGAGCTGTTCTCGTCGGGCAATTTCGGCAAGGTGATGCCGATGACCTCGATCGAAGACCGCAAGCTGGAGATCGGCCCGATCTTCCGCCGCGCCCGCGAACTCTACATGGACTTCGCCCACGGCGGCTTGCGTTCGGCGGCGTAGGGCGCAAAATCACTTCATGGTCGGCGAAGGCCGACCACCCACGACTTCCTTTCATCAGTAGCCACAAACTCGTGGGTGGTCCGCCTTCGCGGACCATGACGATAAAGTACGGCTGAGCGCCTCTCGTTCAAACCGTCAGATGGCGCGCCCTTGCGCCGCGTTCGATGGCGGCGGCGACGAGTTTGCCGATCTTGAGTTCGAAGCGGATGAGGTCGAGGAGGCGGGCTTCTTCCGCCGTCATCTGGCTGTCGGCGGCGGCGACGTCGCAGGCCAGCGCATAGGCGGTCTCGCGCAGCTTCTCCGGCAGGCTCTCGCCGATCTTCTTCAGCACCGCGTCCAACCCGTCGGTGCCGCTCAGGAGATCGACGCAGGAAGCGGCGGTCTTGGCGATCTTGGCGCGGTCGTAATCGCGGAACACCGGCAGATGGCCGACCATGTCGCCGATCGAGGACATTTCCGCATCCGACATGTCGCGGTCCGCCGCGGCCATCAGGACCATGGTGTAGATCAGCGCGGCATGATGATTGAGAGCAGCCATAATTTTTCAGATCCTATTGCTTAACCCATGAACAGGCGGGACGCCCGAAATCGCCGGAACAATAGCGGCGGGGCCGGTTGCGCTCAACCCCCCGGTTGGCCCTGCGTCAGTTCTGGGAAACCGGTGATTCCTTAACATTTTCAGCCAGAAATGCCGCCGTTTGCTCAATGACGGCCTTTAGGCCGATCCGTTCCACCGTCACATCGGCCGGAAAGGCGGTGAGCAGGCGGGACGGCATGGCCTTGTCGAGCAGCACGAAGACGCCGTGATCGTCGGCGCGGCGGATGAGGCGGCCGAAGGCCTGCTTGAGTTTGAGGCGGGTCAACTGGTCCTCATAGGCGGTGCCGCCGAAGGCCTGTTTCCGGGCACGGTGGAGAAGGTCGGGGCGCGGCCAGGGCACGCGGTCGAAGACGATGAGGCGGAGCGCATTGCCCGGCACGTCGACACCGTCGCGCACCGCATCGGTGCCCAGCAGACAGGCATCGACATCGCCGCGGAAGATGTCGATGAGGGTCGCATTGTCCATGGCGTCGACATGCTGTGCGAGGAGATTGAGCCCGGCGCCTTCGATCGCTGGGGCGATCCGCCGGTGCACCTCGCGCAAACGCTGGATCGCGGTGAAGAGACCAAGCGCGCCACCGCGTGCTGCGAGAAACAGGGTGCGATAGGCGGAGGCCACCTGCGCCATGTCGTCCTTGTCGAGGTCGGTCACGATAAAGACGCGCGTCTGCTTCGCATAGTCGAAGGGCGAGGGCACGCGCAGGCGATAGGCCGGCAGCGGCAGATGATTGGTGCCGGCGCGCACCTCGGCGCCCATCCAGGATTGCTCGGACCCGCTGCCATCGGTAAGTGTCGCCGAGGTGACGACGATGCCGTGGGCCGGCTTCATCACCGCTTCGGCAAACGGTCGCGTGGGATCGAGGAAATGGCGGTACATGCCGACATCAAGCTCGCGACCGTCGATGCGCTCGAGGCCGAACCAGTCGACGAACATCGGCGCATCATTGAGCGGATCGGGTAGCTGTTGAGTGGAGAGCGCTTTCAACATGGCGCGCCAGGCGCCGATCTCCATGTCCCCGCGCCGCTGCAGTCCGCGCGCCATGGCATCGATGCGCTGGCGTTGCGCCGTTTCCAGATCCTCGGCTTCATCATCGAGGCGGCGCATGAGTTTTGCCGCCAGCGCCAGCATCGGTTCCATGAGCGCGCTCAATGCCCGGTCGAGGGCGACGCTCGCCAGGGCGACATCGGGTTCGAGCGGCGCGCAGGCGCATTCGAGTGAGTAGCCGCTGCGGGGTGCGGCGGCGCGCGCCAGCACCTGGTGGCGCACGGTGATCAGGAATTTTTCGGCAGCACCCATCGGTTGATTGTCGGCCATGCGCTGCTGCCAGCCTTCGCCGGCCAATGACTTCGCGGCGGCCAGCACATCGTCGACCAGCGCCGGCATGTCGGGATCATCGAGGATGAGATCATCAAGGCGGCGCTTCAAGCCGCGGGCGCGGCTGGAGCGGCCACCTTCGGCACCCAGCAGCCAGCGACGGAGATCCGACATCTCCTGCCCCGTGAGATGGGCCGCGAAGGCACCATCAGTAGCGCTAAACAGATGATGGCCCTCGTCGAACACATAGCGTGTGGGGAGGCGCTGGTCTTCGCCGCCGCCCATCGCGGCTTGAATCATCACGAGGGCATGATTGGCGATGACGATCTCGGCCTTCTTGGCGCGGCGCGCTGATCGTTCGATGAAGCAGCGCGTATATTGCGGGCAGGCGGCATAGATGCATTCGCCGCGCCGATCGGCCAATGCAAAGCTGCGATTATGGCCGATGAGGTCGGGCAGCCAGCCGGGAAAATCGCCACCCACCATGTCGCCATCACGCGTCAGCATCGCCCAGCGCGCAACCAGACCGAAGGCCACCGCGTACGTCGGCCGGCCGGAAATCCCGCCACCCATCTCGGCGAGATTGAGGAGGCAGAGATAATTCTCGCGCCCCTTGCGGATGACGACCTTCTGCGCCTTCTGCGCCGGGTTGGGATAGAGCCGGTCAAGCTCGCCGTCGATCTGGTGCTGGAGATGGCGGGTGTAGGTGCTGATCCAGACCGGCCCCTGATTGCGCGCGGCCCAGATGCTGGCAGGCGCGATATAGCCCAGCGTCTTGCCGACACCGGTACCGGCTTCGGCCAGCACGACATTGGGGGCGCCGTCTTCGGCGCGCGGCACGAAAGCGGGTGTGAGGCCGGCGGCGAAATCGGCCTGTGCCGCGCGTTGCTCGGCACCCTCGCCGATGAGTTCGGCCAGGCGACGGCGCGTTTCTTCCGCCGTGATGGGCAGGTGATCCGGCTCCGGCGGCGGGGCGCCATCCGACCATTCCGGGAGATCGTCCCAAACGCTTATGCCCGGTGCATGGACGCCGCCCTCGGCCTGGAAGTCGAGGGCGCGCAGCACGAAGGGACCCCAGGCCCAGCCGGCCTTCGCCATCGCCCAGGCGAGGCCGATGGTGCGCCGCCGCTGGCGGCCGAGGGCTGAAAGCTCCAGCAGCAGGAGCCGCGCACTTTCATGGAGCAGTCTTGCTTCCAGCAGCGGGTCGTGATGGGGCGGCACGGTTTGACCCAGAACCTCGGCGACACCCTTGGGTGTCGGCAGGCAGAAACTTGCCGGGCGCACGAAGGCATAGAGTTCGAGAAGATCGAAGGCCGCGAAGCGCTCGACCTTGAGCCGCCGCGCCGTGGCCGGGGCATGGACCAGAAATGGCGCCCGCGCCCGCGCGGACAAAGCGGCGGTTCCATGGCTGACACGCTGCGGCGCCCCGCGCCCCTGATCCAGCCAGGCCGCCTCGGCATGGAAGGCAACCAGGGCCGGCAAGGCGGCAAGCGACTGCGTGGCCGGGGAGGATGTACCGGTTTCGTTCATCACGCCGCTTTATGGACCAGGGAAGGGCTGGGATCAATGCGGGAGGTGCGGTCTTTCTAAGTCGTCATGGTCCGCCGTCGGCGAAGGCCGACATTCGTCGGCTGCGGCGGACCACCTACGAGTTTCTATCCGCCAACCGAATTGCTGCAGGCAAATTCGTGGGTGGTCCGCCTTCGCGGACCATTGTCTGTTTGAGATCGGCTATTCTTGCTGGATCGGTGCCAGTGGCGCTGAGGCCAGCCTGGACCTGGCCAGGTCCAGGCTGGCGGTCGCGGCCGACCGTGCGGACCAAGGGTTTGCACCCGACGTCATAGTGGTCACCGCAGCCTGCTTGCCATCGCTTGAAGAGTTATTTGGGCACCCACGCCCGCAGA
>NZ_CAMDRA010000023.1 GCF_945906275.1 Dongia mobilis | reverse complement strand
CCCCCCCCCCCACGCCAGGGTCCGGTTTGGTCACCGGCCCCCACCCCGCCCTCCCCCTGGAGGGGGAGGGAGAAGGTAGATCATTCCGCAAGCTCAGCTACCGGCAATCCACTTGGTGAAGAGCGAGTCAAAGAAACCGGACTGCTTCTTCAAGGAGACCCAGACGCTCAGCCAACGCTGCCAGGCGATGTCGTCGCGGACGGTCATCATGGCGATCGGCTGGCCTTCGATGGCGTGAGTCGGGTCGACCGCGACCACCTTGTCGCTGTACTGCGCCAGCGCCTTCTGAATGAAGATCGTGTCGGTGATGGCGGCATCGACCTTGCCGGCCAGCAATTCCTGATAATCGAGGGCGGGGGCCACGATCGGCACGATTTCAGCGTTCTTGAAGTTGGCCTTTGCGGAACCTTCCGCCGAGGTGCCGCTTTGCACGGCGATGCGCACGCCGGCCTTGTCGAGGTCACGCCAGGTGGGGTACTTGGCACCGTCCTTGACCTGCACCAGCGGCACCAGCGGCGCGTCGAGATAGGGGTCGGAGAAGCCGATGCTCTTCAAACGGTCGAGGGTCAAAGTAATGCCCGAGGCGGCAACATCATACTTGCCGGCCTGGATGCCGGCAGCGAGGGTTTCCCAACTGGTCGGCACGAACTCCACCTTCACGCCGAGATCGGCAGCGAGCTGCGTCGCTACGTCGATTTCGTAGCCCTTATAGGCGCCGCTCGCCTGGTCGAGCTCGGAGTAAGGCGGATAATCGCCCGTGGTGCCGACGCGCAAGGTGCCGCGCTCAAGGATCTGGTTCAGCAACGAGGTGCCATCTTCCGCGGCGGCGGGTGCAGCAAGCATTGGCAGGGCGAAGGCAATCGCCATGGACGCGGCAACGAGGCCGTTCAGTATTTTGCGCATTTGAAGTCTCCCTGGAGGCTGGTTACAGCCATGGATAGCGCGCCGCGCGTGGACTGCCAAGGGAAACAGCATGTTTTCAGCCATCGATTGGCAAGACTTTCTTATGGCCGCCGACAGGATTTTCCGACCATTTTCAGCCCGGAATTGACAATTTATTAAGCTTAACAGCACAAAATAGCCCTACTTGACCAATTCTGGCTGCACATTCCCGCCGACCGTAGGAAGACCATGGCCATGGCAATCGCCGATCGCCTGCGCGAAGAACGCGACCGTTTCGTCGGATTTGCGTTCTCGAACGCGGACATCCTGTTGGAGCTCGATGAGAGCAGCAAGGTCCTGTGGGCCGGGGGCGCGGTTAAATCGATTCTTGGCGTCGACAATGCGGACCTTACCGGCAAGCCTTTCACCAGCATCCTGGCCACGGCGGATGCCATTCTCCTGAAGGCGGCGTTGCGCAACCTTGGCCCCGGGCAAAGGCGGCGCGACCTCAATCTCGTCCTCATGGATGATGGGCAAGCGGCCGGCGCCGATGGTTCGACGCCGGAAAAGCGCCATGTCGTCTCGGTCTGCATCAACCGGTCGCTGAAAAAAGACAGTCCGCATTATTTCATGACCATCGTCAACGCCGCCTATAACGCGATTCCGCATAGCGGGGCGCGACGGCGCGACCGAGTCACGTGGCTGGCCGAAGCGGTCGAATTCACCTATGCCGCCACCCATGCCGTCAAGGAGGCGCGCAAGTCCGGTAAATCCGCCTGCCTCACGCTGCTGGAAATCTGCGAAACCGAAGAACTCAACCGCGTGATGGGACCCGAGCGCGCCGAGGCATTGCTGGCCGAGATCGGCGCCCAGTTGAAACTGCATGCCATCGACAATGAATCCGCGGCCAAGCTCGGCGACGGCAAGTTCGGCGTGACGCATCTCGAGAGCACCGACACCGCCACCATCGTCAGTGCGATCAACCAGGTTGGAGACACGTTCGACCTGCCGCCGGAAACGATGCAGGCGACCGGCAAGACCATCTCGTTCACCGGCTCCTCTTTGGCCGATGACGATGTTGAGAGCATCCTCTCCTATGTCGTCGGCAAGTTCAGCAGCGAAGGCGTCAAGAATTTCGACGCCAGCTCAGCCGACCAGTACCTGAAGCGCATGACCGCCGAAGTCCTGAGCCGGGTCGTTGCCATGCGCGACCTCATCCATGAGCATCGCATCAACCTGCATTTCCAGCCGATCGTTCACCTCAGCGACCGCTCGGCCCATCACTATGAAGTGTTGCTTCGATTTGAAGATGGCCGCTCGCCCTTTGCCGACGTCATGTTCGCGGAGGAAATCAACATCGTCCACGAGCTCGATCTCGCCGTGACCCATGGCGCCATCGCCCGCATTCAGCTATCGGAGACCAAGGGACAGGAGTTGCGCCTGGCCGTCAACATGTCCGCCCGCTCCCTCCTCAACGACAATTTTCTCGGCATGTTCGAGCAGCTTGCCGTCAAGATGGGCAAGAACCGCAACCGGCTGATCATCGAGATCACGGAATCGGCCAAGCTTGACGATCTGCCGAAGGCCGCGCGCGCTGTCGATCTGCTGCGCAACAGCGGTCATTTTGTGTGCCTGGACGATTTCGGTGCCGGTGCCTACTCCCTGCCCTATCTCCAGCAGATGCAGGTCGATTTCGTGAAAATCGATGGCGCCTACATCAAGAGCATCACCGAGAGCATTCGGGAACGCGCCATCGTCCAGGGCGTGCTGACCACCTGCCGCGGCCTCAACATCAAGACCGTGGCGGAGATGGTGGAGAAGGAAGACCAGCACAAGTGCCTGCTCGACCTTGGCGTTGACCTGGGCCAGGGTTGGCTCTATGGCCGGCCTGCGCCGGAAATTCCCATTGCCACCGGCAGTGGCATCAATCGCCCGGGCAAGCGCAAGGGCGCAAAAGAGGTCTGGAGCTAAAGTCCGGATTTCTTGCGTTCTGGCGACCTAGCGGATGGCGGCTTCGGACAGCAATCGCATGGCCGTGGCATCTCGCGGTTCGACGAAGCTCGGCCCCGTCGGATAGAAATTGTCGGTCACGATTGGTGCCAATCGGTACCTCTTCAGCAGATTGAACGTCATGACCGGCACATAGCCCATCAGGAAGGGCTGCGCGTCGATGCCCCAGAGGATGTCGCCGCTTGAGATGCCGTCGAGGACCTTTGGCGACAGGTCGAACGTGCCGAGCCTGGGCCGCGTGTCCGCCGGCAATGTGCGAATGACTTCGAGCGCAACCTCGGCCGAGGCGCTTCCCAAGGTAAGGATAAAATCCGTGTCCGGATTCTGCGCGAGATAATCCGTCAGCGCCTTCCTCGCGACGACAGGATCGAGGCTCGATTTCAGGACCGGTGCCGCGAAACCAAAGCCACTGCTGAAGCCGTGACAGCGTGCCTCAAGGGCGACGTTGCCCACCTCATGGTCGATACAGAGCGGGTGTTTCGCCAGCACCTCATGGGCGCGCCGGCCGGCGGCGAGTCCAGTACCAAACTCGAACTGCCCCATGAAGAACAAGGCGCCAAGCTTCTTCGCCAGGGTGGGGCCACCGGCATCGATGATGATGACAGGAATTCCCGCCTTCGTTGCTGCTTCGACCGCGGACGACAGGGCCGCCTCGTCCGGCATGCTGACCACAATCCCGTCGGGACGCGAAGCCACGGCCGCGTCGATCAGGCGCCGCATTTCTTCGGTACTGAAGGTCGATGGCGATTTGTAGTCGACCGTGACGCCCAGCTTCGTTGCTGCGTCGTTCATGCCGTTCCTGATGATCGTCCAATAGGGATCACCCGGCTGGCCATGGGTGACGAAGGCCACACGCACCTCATCAGCACGACCTTGCCCAGCTGCGATGCAGCCGGCAAAAAGCATGATTGCCAAGGCCGCAACAAATCGGCCCGTCGAGAACAGCCGCATCAGGAGAACCCCCGCCCGCTCTATTCATGGCAAGTATAGTGGGACCCGCTGCAAGTGAGAAGCAAGGTATGCGTGACATGGCTTTGATCGGTTTGGCATATTGTCCGCGAGACATGCTGTCGCAATGGGTGCAAAGCCTTGACAGGCCTCCTGCCGCGCTCTAAGTCCAAGCCGTTCATTGGGGAGTAGCCGCCTGCGACTGTCAGCAGGGTGCGTGTCAACACACTTGAGGGCGACAGCCTTCATGGTACGCACAGTTTCCAAGCCGTCGACGCCCTGTCGACTGCCGGGACCCAGGCGAGACCAGTAGCACGCCTTCTTCCCGTGCGCCGGGGAAGATGTCCGTGTCCGCTGTTCTCAACGCCTGGTGCCGGATCTGACGATGACCATCACCACATCGCTTGCCCTCGCCTTCTCCCTCTCCGCCGACGCCTTCGCGGCATCGCTCGGCAAAGGCGCCAGCCTGCATCGGCCGGGCATCCGCGAAGCGGCGCGCATCGGCGCCTATTTCGGTGTCTTCGAGCTGGCCACGCCGCTGGTTGGCCTAGCCTTGGGTTGGAGCGTCGGGAGCTACATCGAGGCGGTGGATCATTGGATCGCGTTTACGCTGCTGCTCGTGGTGGGTGGTCGCATGTCCTATCTTGCCTGGTCCGGCGTCGACGAAGATGACAGACCGAAGCCCAGCCGCCATACGGCATTGGCGCTCATTGCCACGGCGCTTGCCACCAGTGTCGACGCGACCGCGGTGGGCGTCACGCTCGGCTTCATGAACCTACACATACCGACGACCATTGCACTCATCGGTGCCGTCACATTCGCCATGGCCTTCGGTGGCGTCCTCATCGGTCGCGCTGCCGGACCACTCCTCGGCCGCTGGGCCGAGTTCGCGGGTGGGATCGGCCTGGTGGCGATCGGTGCGAAGGTGCTGGTGGAGCATGGGGTCTTTGGGTAGGCGCCCGGATCACTGGTCAAAGTTCATCGGCCAAGAAACTTCGGGCTTGGCAGCGCAGTACCATGGCACCAGCAGATGCTACACCGCCGATTCAGCACCCTTCCCGCGCTGGCGCTGCGCCAGGTATTTCGTGTTGCAGATGCGCAGTTCCGCCGCGGTGGTTTCCACCATATGATCGATCAGCCTGGTATCTTCCGGCGTTCCCGGCTTGAACCTGCGGGCGCGGATGTCGGCGGCGAGTTGCCTGCGCAGGGTAGCAAGGTCCCCCTCCAGCGAGCTGCCATAGAGGCGCTGCAGGCTGTTGCGCTCGGCCACAGCGGAATCGGCAGCCGTCGCCATGTCCTGCTTTGCCACTGAGACCGCGCGCGCGATCATGGCGCCAAGGAACTTCTGCCGGCCGCTGAGTGTCGGCAGCAGATCCTCCTGCAAGGTTGCGAGGGCCGCATCGAGCAGTGCCGCGACGCCTGGGCGTTGTTTCATGAGTGGGCTCCATGGGGCTTCTTCGGCGCGGGCTTGAAGCCCGGCAGGCGCAGATCGATGAGCAGATCGTATTCCGTTTCCAGCGAGACGAGGCCGGTCAGCGCCAGTTCAAGCGAGCGTTCGCGGCCTGCAAGATGCCGCTCGGCCTGTTCGAGGGCCATGATCGACCAGCGAATTGCCGCCATCTGTTCCCAGAAGCGGACCTGCGCATCATCGACAACATGCCCACCACCGGATTCATACCCAGCATAGAAGGCGGCTCGGCTGCCGATGCCGCCGGCCTCCGCACCGGCCATGCCGAAGCGCCAGCAGCGGGCACAGAACCAGCCCAGATCCTCATATGGATCCGACCAGCCGGCGAACTCGAAGTCGAGAATGCCGGTCAGCTTCTCCGCCAGCACCAGGTAATTGCCGGTGCGGAAATCGCGGTGACACAGCGTCACGGTTTCGGCGCCGCGGCGATAGTGGGGCGCTTCATCTTCCAACCGGTTGATGGCCCATTCCAGCACCGGCTGCGCTTCGAGCAGGCGGTCGAGTTGGCCGCGGAAGCGCGCGATGCGCGCTGCGACCAGATCCGCGGGTGCCTTGGGCAGGAACGCAAGACCTTCCGGCGCATCGGCCGGCGTCACCTTGTGCAGCGTGGCAAGTGCCGCACCCAGTTCATGGGCCAGCGCATCGCCCGCATCCTCCTCCAGCGCCCGCACCAGTTTCCGGGGATCGGCGGAACCTTTGAGGCGTCGCGTCACATGGAAGGGTTGGCCGATCACGCCACCGCTCGGCTCCAGCCAGAGCGGCTGCGGCGCCATCACGCCGGCGCCATATGCCGCCGCGAGCAGGGCGAATTCCTGCGCCTTGCCCCAGCTTTCGGCAATGCCGCTCGGCGCATCGGCGCGCAGCACGGTTTCATGCACGACGCCATCAATGTCGAGATCGACCGCCCAATTCTCCTGGATGGCGCCACCGCCGAGACGACCGATCAGCTGTGCTGTCACCTTGCCGGCGCCGGTCTGCTGCTGGATGAATTTCTCAAGTGCGGCAATCTTGTTGGCGAGCACGCTGCTTAACCCCATTTCCAGAAATCACGGCCCTCGAGAGCCAGATGCTGCGCCAGCACCATCTTGTGCACTTCAGAAGCGCCGTCAACCAGACGCGCCTGGCGTGCGTAGCGATACATCCATTCCAGGATCGTATCCTTGGAATAGCCCTTGGCGCCGAGCAACTGGATCGCCGTGTCGACCGCCTTGTGCAGGCAATCGGCGACGGCGATCTTGGCCATCGAGACTTCCTTGCGCGCGCGATGGCCGAGATCGAGCTGATAGGCCGCGTGGAAGGTGAGAAGGCGACCCATCTGCACCTGGAGCGCAGCATCACCCAGCATCCACTGCACCCCTTCATGTTCCATGAGCGTGGTGCCGAAGGCCTCGCGCTGTTGTACGTGGCGGCCGGCGATGTCGAGGGCGCGCTTGGAAAGGCCGAGCCAACGCATGCAATGGGTGAGGCGCGCGATGCCGAGGCGAATCTGTACCGCCTTCATCCCCTCGCCCACTTCCATCAATCGATCGCTGTCGGGAATTTCGAGTCCGTCGAAGATGAGCTCGCAATGGCCGCCATGCTCCTCCGGACCCATGATCGGGATGCGGCGCTTGATGTGCCAGCCGGGTGCCGATTTATCGAACAGGAAGGCGGTGAGGCCGCGGCGCGGATCGTCGGAGGTGCGCGCCAGCAGGATGAAATGCTCGGCAGCCTCCCCGCCAGTGATGAACCATTTGTGGCCGTGGATGATCCATTTGTCGCCGACCTTTTCGGCCGTGGTGCGCATCATGCCGGCGGGATCGGAACCGGACCCGGGTGCGGGCTCGGTCATGACGATCGACGACCGGACTTCGCCATGCACGATCGGCATCAACCAGCGTTCCTGCTGCGCCGGTGTGGCGACCCGGGAGAGCAGATGGATGTTGCCGTCATCGGGGGCGGCGATGTTGAAGCAGACGGGGCCAAAGATCGAACGGCCGGCGGCTTCGTAGATCGGCACCAGTTCGGTGAATTTGAGGCCCTTGCCACCGAGCTTCTCCGGCAGCTGAAAATTCCATAGGCCGGCGGCCAGCGCCTTGGCGTGCAATTGCTGCAGCAATTCCTCACGGATATTCTCGCCAGCGCCGAAATTGGCGCGGTCGTTCTCCAGCGGAATCACATGCTCGTCGAGGAAATCGTCAATCTTGCGGACATATTCCTGCGCGCGTGGACTGATCGAGAATTCCATGGATATACCCTCTTTCAGAGACTTGAATTGAGATGGCCGCCATCGACCGTGAGGACGGTGCCGGTCATGTAGGCGGATGCCGACGAGGCCAGCAGCAGCAAGGGGCCATCAAGATCCTGCGGCAACCCGAGCCGCCGTTGTGGAATGCGCTTGATCAACGTGGCGCCGGCTTCGGTGGTGAAGAACTCCTCGTTGAGCGCGGTCCGGATATAGCCGGGCGAGAGGGCGTTCACGCGGATATTGTGCCGCGCCCATTCCAGCGACAGCGCCTTGGTCATCTGGATGAGGCCGGCCTTCGAGACCGCGTAGGGCAGCGTCTGGTTGGCGACGCGCTGGCCGAGGATCGAGGCGATGTTGATGATGTTGCCGGGACGCTTGTGCTTGACCCAGCGCTGCGCCGCCTCGTGGCTGGCAAGCCAGGCGCCCTTTAGGTTGGTGTCGATCACCGCGTCCCAATCACTGTCGGCAAGGTCGAGCGAAGGTGTCGTCAGCGAGATGCCGGCATTGTTGACCAGCAGCGAGATGGGGCCGAGTTCGCTTTCGGCGGCGGCAAAGGCGGAATTGAAGCCCTGGGCCTGGGTGATGTCGCCTGTGACCGAAGCTGCCCGGTGTCCGAGCCCGCGCAGGCGCTCGGCCTCGGCGGCAATGACATCGCCGCGCCGCGCCATCAGCACGATGGCGGCCCCGGCCCCGGCCAGCACGGCAGCGAAGTGGCGCCCGAGATCGCCGGAGGCACCCGTCACCAGCGCCACCTGCCCCGTGAGATCGAAATCCGCCATCGCCGCCCCTAATGATCTTTTTCTGGGGAGCACTATGCCTCTAGCGGCGGGTGATGGGAAAGGGCGCGATGTGTCCAAAAACTGAGACCCGCCGCGGCCTTGGCCCGGCGGGTCTCGTTCTTTGTGTGTGTCGCAGGGATCTAGCTGGGATGAGCGGGATTTGGGGAGAACCCCCGCCTCGCACGCCAACCCTAAGGTTCATCAAGAACCCGTCGGAATCCCTGGAACTCAGGATGAGGACTGAGTGCTCAATCTGCTGTCAGTGTCAGATTGTGGGAGCTTATCGCCGGTGGAGTCATGTTTTTTACGCACCCTCCTGCTTTGAGTGGACGGGATCACCTTCCGCAAAGCCAGCGATCCCGTTTCTCCTGAAAAAGGGATGCGGCGCTGGAAGATTCCAGAAAACCACGGTTCCTTTTAGAGCATAGGGGCCGAAATATGTCAAGAATTACGCAATAAAAATGCGCGTATTGCGCAACATTTATTGCATTTGTTGCGCTTTATTTACTTGTGAGTTGGCTTCTTGCCGTCTTCGATCGCCTTGCGGATGATGTTGATCGCTTCCTCGGTTTCCGCCCAGCGCGAGAACTTGACCCACTTGCCCTTCTCCAGATCCTTGTAATAGCTGAAGAAATGCTGGACCTGGTCACGCAGGACCTAGGGCAGGTCACGGTAGGAACTGACGTTGGAATAGAACGGGTGCAGCTTGTCGACCGGCACCGCGATGATCTTCTCGTCGCCGCCAGCTTCGTCTTCCATCATCAGGCAACCGACCGGGCGCGAGCGCACGATGGCGCCGGGTACAACCGGGGTCGGCCCCAGGACCATGATGTCGAGCGGATCGCCGTCGCCGCCCAAGGTGTGCGGGATGAAGCCGTAATTGCCGGGATAGAACATCGCCGTATAGAGGAACCGGTCGACGAACATCGCGCCGGATTCCTTGTCGAGCTCGTACTTCACCGGGGTGCCGCCGAGGGGAATCTCGATGACGGCATTGATGTCGTAGGGCGGGTTCTCGCCGATCTTGATCTTGTTGATATCCATTTTGGTCTCTTTCAGGCTGACGCGCCCCGCTGGGCCCGTTTATGCTGCAGTGCAAATAAAGACCAAACGCCGCGCTTCGCAACAAAAAAGCGCGGGCTACGGCAATCGTCACAAAAAAAACCCCGCAACCGGTTGCCCTGATGCGAGGTTTCTTGAAAAACGCCGTGTCAGTTCAGGACGTTATAGCCACGGCCGGCCATGCAGCGGCGATAGACTTCGCGCTGGTTCTGGACACCGGTGACCGCACCGCCGCCAAGGCCGAGGGCGCCGCCGCCGGCAGCACCCACCGCAGCACCCGTGCCGGCGCTGACGCCGCCCACAAGCGCGCCGGTGATGGCGCCAAGCGCCGCACCCGCCGCCGCACCGCCCAAGGCACCGACCGCGGCATCACCGACCGGGCTGACCTGGTTGGCGTATTGCTCGCACTCGTAATTGTCCTGGGAATAGCGCGACGAATCGACGCCCTTGGTGTCAACCATCGGCTGGCTGTAGCTGGAACACGCCGCCAGCATCGATGCCGTCAAAACCGCCGCCACAATCCGCTTCATGTTAAGTCCCTTTCTTGCTTATCGTTCCGGCGGCCGGCCGACGTGACCGGGGAATGCCAGATAACCATAAATCACACGTATTATAGATCGGTTCCCTGCCCTGCCGAACACTCAATTTTAAGTGAGCGGCCGGATCCAGGGTCGTTAATAGTAGGTGCTGTAGCCGCGCCCACGCATGCAGTTGTTCAGTACCTGTTTCTGGTTCTGGGTGCCGGTATAGGCGCCGCCGGCGAGACCCAGGACGCCACCAGCCGCGGCGCCGACCGCAGCGCCTTCACCGACACTGACGCCCTTGAACAGCGCGCCCGAGAGGGCGCCCAGGGCCGCACCGCCGGCAGCACCACCCAGGGCGCCCACGGCCGCGTCCTGGACCGGGCTCACCTGGTTGGCATAGGCCTGGCACTCGGCCAGGTCCTGGTTGTAATTGCCCTGAGCAAAAACACTTGGGGCAAAAGCACCGGCGCTCAGAACCGTCAGCGTCGCAGCCAGTAGAAGAATGCGTTTCATGATCTGATCCCTTTCCCAACCGATTTCAGCTTTGGGTCACCAGGTCACCGTGACCGGCCCCGTTGCTCAAAGAATTAGGCGATCCCGCGGATTTTCGCAGTGATCGGGGACACAGGTTCGGCGTGACATGGCGCACAGTCCGGCGCGGTCTGCGGTCGGAAATTCAGTCCCAATGCGGGGTCAGGGCCACCATCAGCATGTCCGCCTTGTCGCCGCTGCGCGACAGCGGCAGCATGGCTGCCTCATAGCGAATGATGCTGCCGGCATAGGGGATCTGCCGCTGGTAATAGCCGGGCCGCCCCTCATCCACCGTGGTGCTGAAACTGGCATAGGCCAGCGCGTAATAGTCGGGCGGAAAACACTCATCGAGATAGCGCCTGGTGCAATCGACGCCGAACAGGTCGACCTGCCGGGTGCCGTCGAGGCGGCACCAGAAGCGGCGCGGATTTTCCACGACATCGAACAGGCTGAGATCACCCAGGGCATAGGTCATCTCGGTAGGATCGAAATCACGTCGCAGGGGCAATTTGCGCCCGGCCCGCTTGGCATCCCAAAGGGCAATGACCCGCTTGAGCACCGGGTGCTCCGCCTTGGCCAGGATGCCGGCGACATGATCGTCCATCGTTCGATATCTACCCCCAGTGACCAATGGCAAGTATGAACGTCTTTCGCAGTGCGAATCCAGCAGGCAAAACGCCGCCGATCGCGCGAGGCTATATACAGCCTGGTATTGACAGGCCCGACCGGCGCTATAGACAGGACGAGATACATCTCATTTTTGAACAGGCCCGGCCGATTCCATGGCGAAATCCGTCACCACCAGGAGCAAGAGCCGCAAGCCTGCCGGCCGCAACGAGGGCAATGCCGGGGGCGGCGCCCGTGTCAGTGTGTCGCCGGCCCAGATCTACGATCAACTCCGCCAGCGCATCGCCACGCGCACCTATCCACCCGGGATGCGTCTGAGCGAATCCGACCTCGCCAACGAATTCGGCCTCAGCCGCACGCCGGTGCGCCAGGCCCTGCAGCGCCTGGCCACCGACGGGCTGGTCAGTATCAAGAACGGTGTCGGCGTCACCGTGACCGATCTCGACCGCGCCGAGATCGACCAGGCATATTATTTGCGCTGCCAGCTGGCCGCCATGATCGGCCATACCGCGCCGCGTCCCCCGTCACCGCAGGACATGGCCGACCTCAAGGCGCTGCACGGAAGGGTCAAGGCCCTGCTCAACCGGCGCGGCGCCATGCCGCTCAACGAGTTCTCCGAGCTGTGCGAGCGCTTCCACAACCTCGTCAACAATGTCATCGGCTCGCGCATGCTGCGCGACTTCATCGAGATCCTCTATCACCAGACCGATCGCTTCTGGTTCGGCTGGATGGGCGAGGCCGACATGCGCGCCGAGGTGACGCACTTCCTGCACGAGGTCGAGGAAACCCAGCGCGCCCTCGAGATCAATGATTTCGAAGCCGTGGGCTATATCCGCCGCAACCACATCACCATGATGCTGGCCCGCATGGCGGCCTTGCGCGACGAAGCGCAAGGGTGACATCCACCGCCTGCCCCGGACGACAGGCGCGGGCCGTCAGGCTCATCTCAGGATGGCGTAGACGCTGCAGGGCGTTCCATCATGGACCATATCGCGTTCGTGATGCAGGCCGGCTCTGAGAGCCGTACGCCGGGATGCCTCGTTCTGCGGATCGATCAAGGCGATGAGCCGCGACAATCCCAACGTGCCAAAGCCATGTCTGACGAGAGCTGTGGCAATTTCGGCACCGAAGCCCTGGCGCCAATGTGATTTCGCCAGCAGATAGGCGATCTCGATCTCGATCTTTCCATCGATCTCCCAGGGGATAAGACCAGAGCGGCCGATGAAGGACTGGTCGCGTCTGTCGATCACCGCCCACAGGCCCAGCGCCGGATGATCCGGATCGCCGCCGCCGGTGAACCAGGCCAGTTCCTTGGCCGTCTCGGCGCGGGTCAGCGTGCCTTCGGGAAAGAAGCGGCGAATATCGGGATCGGCATAGAGTGCCGCGAGGGCGTCGAGATCACCTGGCTCAAGACGGCGGAGAATGACGCGGTCGGTTTCCAGGATCTGCATGGAGGTCAGTCAGCCGGCGCGGGCAGACGACAGATGATTGTCCCACTGCAAGGGATCGGCTGGATGCGCCTCGGCGACCATCACGGCTCCGCCCGCCACGTGGACCAGCAACCGCCTGCCATGGCCTGAGGTGAGCAAGAACTCGCCAGCAACACCAACACCCGCAACACCGCAGGTGTCAGCAAGCTCAACTGACCCAAGATAGCTTCCGTCATCACCCGACCAGAAGGCAGCCAGCCCACCGCGCGGTGCCGTGGCACAGATCACCGTGCCGGCACCATCGACGGCCACGCTGCCGATATAGCCCGCCATGCGACGATGCACATCGTGCGGCAGGTCCAGGAACATTACCTGCCCCATTGCATCGAAGATGCCCACCAGCGGGCGGAGGTCGGTCGCCGGATCCTGGTCCTGGGCCCCGAAGGCAATGCGGCCGTCCTGGAGGCGCGCCAGATGGCGCAGCGACAAGGTTTCCAGCTCCTCGTCCAGGACGGTCTTCTGCAGCAGCATGCCGGTTGACGCTGACAGGCGCACCAGGCTGGAGTTGATGGGATCGGTCGCGTTGCGATCGACGATCCCGCCATTGCCGATGATGAGATGGCGTCCATCCACCGACCACAGCAGTTCATGTGGCTCGATGCCATGGGTGGAGAAACTATCGCGCAGGGCACCGCTCGCAACCTCATATACACCGATATGGCCGAGTTGCGCCCTGCCCTCGCTTTGCGTGGTGTAGAGCAGGCTGCCATCGGCGGAGAACACGCCATGGCCATCAAAGCTGCAGTTCGGCAAGGGACCGAGCCCGCGCAACAAGGCACCACTGCCAAGCTCGCAGATCATCACCATCGGCCCCGGCTTGCGCCCGACGATGGCGCACACGTTCCGCGCCGGATCGGCGATGACATCGTGCGCGCGATAACCGAGGTCGCGGCGCCACATCTCGGCACCGTCGCCGGCAAGGGCGATCGCCGCGAACGCGTTGTTCATGCCGCTGGCTGCGAGGTGGGTGGGGATGCGCGATGGGACCATGGTTGCCTATTGCCCTCGATGTAGCGCCTCTTCCCCCTTTAGGGGGAAGGCGATTGCATATGGCATTTTACAGGTCGTCATCCCCGGGCTTGACCCGGGGATCGGTCCGCAACTGAGGAGCAGAGCCCAGTCGAACCTGATGCCCGGATCAAGTCCGGGCATGACGAATTTGGGCAATGCGATTGCCGTACTCTGAAGTAAGAGGGTTTCGCGGTGGTGCCCGTCACGACCCATCTCCGTCCAGCTCATTGAAGCCGAGGGTGATCCCGATCGCCGGCGGCACCTTCTGGCGCAGAATGTCGCGCAGGTGGTTGATCTTCACGATGAGATCCGTCGCATTCTTGCGCCGATCTTCATCGGAGATCTGCGGAACACCTTCGGCGATAACGACGCCTTCAAGTTTCAGCTCGTCCAGCAGTTGAGAATAGTCGTTTGGTGCCTTGGCCGTGAAAGAAACGCCGGGCGCGTCCAGAACAGTGGCGAAGGCCTTTTCGACTTCTGCTACGAGATCAGCATGGCCAGGCCGGAGCAGCGTTGCAAAACCGCCCGGCGCAAGAAACGAATTCTGCGCTGTCGTGAGATTGAGGTCGATGTTCCGTCCGGACCGGGACGAGCGCCATTGCTCGGCGACCTTCGGGTTTTCGGAGGCGATGTCGGCACCCAGCGGCGCGCCGATCTTCTGCTCGGCCACGATCTGCAGCATGGTGAGGAGATTGGTATAAAACTGCGTGGTGGCCTCGGCTGAGTTGGCGGCAAAGGGCGCTGTTGACTTCGCTGGATCGCCCACGACCGCCGACCAGGCAGCTTCGCATTCCTCCGCAATCACCAGCAGATTGGCGGTGATAGCGCGGAAAATGGCGCAATGGCGCCCGGCCCTTGGGCCCAGGAAGAAGTCATCGACCGTATCCGCCGCCTTCTCATCGCCATAGAGCAGACGTTCGAGCGCCGGCAGGCCCTGAATGGCGACACTGGCTTCGGCGAAGCGTTTGGGTTCAAGCTCCGCCGGATCGTTGCTGGCCACCAGCGCGGCCAACTGCTTTGCAACGACGTTGCGCCGCTCCGGCCAATAGGCGAAGCGCTCCGCCCGCTGCCCTTCCGAGAGGGGACCCAGGCGGAACTGCTGCGCGCGCATCCAGGCATCGGACACCGGGTCGAACCATCTTCGCGCAATGTCGAGCTTGGCGGCCGACGGCACCTTCTCCAGATCCGCCGCATCCTTGGCCCAGATCGCGCAGGCCTTGCGCAGATGCGTGAAGGCCGGGAGCACGATGTTCTTCGCGTAGCCGGTATTGAAGGCGGCGAAATCCGGCTCGGCCGCGCGCGCCTGGCGCGCCATTGCGGGCACGATGCTGGCCGCGATCATGGCAGCCAGGGTCTGGCGCCGCGTGATCTTGTCATTGGGTTTGTTGGTCATGTCACGCCTTCACAAACTGGATAGAAAGGAAATCAGCGCCTGCCGGTCGTCGGCCGACAGCGCCGCCACTTGGTCGCGGGCGGACAGCGCCTCGCCGCCATGCCACAGGATCGCTTCAAGGAGGTTGCGGGCGCGGCCGTCATGGAGCAGCGAGGCATCGCCCTCACCGGCAACCGCCCAGCGCAGGCCCCAGAGCGGCGCCGTGCGCCATTCGGCGCCCAAAGCCTCGCCCTCGATCACCTGCTCGGCAAGACCATCGCCCATGTCATGAAGCAGCAGGTCGGTATAGGGGGCGATGTGCCGTGTCTTGGCGGCACCCGCGGGCCAGACGATATCGTAGCTTGTCTTGTGGCAGGACCCGCAGCCGGCCTCCGCGAACAGCGCGCGCCCCTTGGCGATGGTCTCGGCCGATGCCGACTGCGCCGGCCCGTTGGGCAGCACGGATTCACCGACATAGCGGTCGAGCACCTTCATCAGCGTGCTGGAAACCTCAAGGTCCTCAAACTGGGACGAGGCCCCGCTGGGGGCCGCTCGGCAGATCGTCTGGCGCACCGTGCATTCGCCATAGGCGTCGGGGAAGAGCGGCGTGGAAAGCCCCATATCAGCCAGGAAGGCATGGGCGTTCTGCGCTTCCATGGTCGCCTGCACGGCCTTCCAGCCGAAACGCCCGAAGGTCCCCGCCTGCTCATCGATCCAGTTCACCCGGCCCGAAATGCCATTCGCGTCCTGGTCGTCTGGATCGGCAGCGGCCGTGATCAATTCGGCCGGAATGCTGTCGAGCGGTCCCATGCCGTGGATGGCTGGCGCCAGGCGCAGGCCGGTCACGGTGTCGGCAGCGAGCGGACCGTCGGCGAGACCGGTGAGGGTCACGACCGGGCGGCGCAGCTCGACCACGGTCCCATCGCCGAGCTTTGTTTCGAGCAAGGCATAGTCGACCGAGAATTTGCCATCGGCGGGAACGCCGCGCGCGGCATCGGTCTGCAACTGGTTTCCGTAGATGGGATCAGGCGCACCAGTCAGCTTGTGGCCAAACCGCACCAGCAGGGAAGGACCCAGCGACCCATCCTTGTTCAGCACACTGCCGCGCGCACCGCCCGGATGACAGGCAACACAGGAGCGGGCATTGAACATCGGCCCCAGCCCATCGGCCGCCTCGGTCGAGGATGGCGCCGAAACCCAGATGCGCTCGAAGATCGACTGGCCGATGACGTTTTCCATCCGCGCCACCGCGTCATCGCCCAGCGCCGGGTCGCGGATAACCTTGACCGTGGGCGTGTGCTTGTGGGTCTCCTCAGCGCCGGCGATGGTGCTGCCGATGATGATGACGATGAGGGCAGGCAGCGTGACGGCAAGAGCGAGGGGGTTACGCCACACGGAAGATCCCCATCATGCCGGTGTCCTGATGCTCGATGATATGGCAGTGGATCATCCAATCCCCCGGATTGTCCGCCACCAGCGCGATCTTCACCCGCTCCTTGGGCGCCACGATGGTGGTGTCGGCGAAATGCGGCACGATATCGCCTTTGCTGGAGGATAGCACCTTGAACGTATGGCCGTGGAGATGGACCGGGTGGATATGCGGGGTCTGGTTGATCAATTCGATGACATAGGTGCGGCCGCGCTGGAAGGTCACCAGAGGCGGCGGCAGCACTTCATGGGATTGGCTGGGCCAGGGCTGGCCATTGAACGCCCAGAAGGTATTGGGCGTGAGGCAGAGCGCGTCGGCATAGCGCAGCACCGACCCATCGGGCAGCACCAGGTCCGGCGGCAGGTCGGCCGGCACCGAACTGGCGCCGAGCCGCAACGGAAAGGTCTCGGCGCCCTCGAGCTGGGGCTCCGGGATGGCTGACGGCTTGAGCGGCGCCGGCACGAAATCAGGGCGCTGCAGGACCGGGCCGACCGCCTCGAGTTCGGCCATCACGATCGGCTGGGCGGCGTAGTAGTTCACCAGCTGAATCCGCGTGCCGGCCGTGGCCGGCGCCCGTAGCGTAAGATCGGCGCGCATCGCCGGCCCCAGGCGCCAGCTTTTCAATTTTATCGGCGGCAGGGCATTGCCGTCGGTGGCGATCACCCAGGCCTCCGTGCCGGTGACACCCAGGTCGAGCACCCGCGCCATGTCGAGATTGAGGAAGCGGATCCGGATATCGCCACCGGCCGGCACTTTGAAGACCGGATGTTCCTGGTCGTTGATGGTGCGATGCTGGCCGAAGGTGCCCGCCTTGGCCGCCCCTTCCGTGGTCATCATCGGCATGAACTTACCGGCTTCGTCGATCCGCCAGTCGCGATAGGCGCAGACCAGGTCATGATCATGGGGCCGCGTCTCATCGCCCTCCACCACCAGCACGCCGGCCAGGCCATGGCCAAGCTGCTCGACCGTGTTGCAATGCGGATGGAAGAAGAAAGTGCCCGTGTCCGGCGGCTGGAAGCGATAGGTGAAGCTTTCGCCGGGCAGCACAGGGGGCTGTGTGAGGTAGGGTACACCATCCATCGCCACCGGCAGCCGGATGCCATGCCAATGGATGGTCGTGTGTTCCTGAATCTCGTTGACGAGCTTCGCCTCCAGCCAGTCGCCCTGCTTCAGGCGCATGACAATCGGGCCGTCGCCATCGGCGTAATCGTAGATATCGTTGGGCGGCAGCGGTGCCGGCTTCAGCTGCCGCAGGCGCGCCTTGGCCGTCAGCATGACGGATGTCGGCTGGACACCGGCTGGCATCTCGGGTGCCACCGGATAGGTCTGGTTGGCACCCTTGCCGCTCTCGGCCAATGCGCGTGTGGCAAACTGTCCGATGCCTGCCCCAAGAACGACGCCGCCGAGCGACAGGATCGCTCGGCGGCGGTTGATGGGTTTATGACCCGATCGTCTAGGCATGTCCCGCAAGATCCATCCTGCGACCGCGACGTGGCTTGAGTTGCACCAGCGCGATCTAGTGGATCATTACTGACCCACGGCTGTGGGATTGTCGAGGCTGTCCGACCCTTCGACCGTGATCTTGAGACCAAGTGCCGCAACGGCCGCCTCGACCGCGCGCGCCTGGCCGACCAGGCCGGTCACGACGTCGTCGACGATCTTGTTGCCAGCTGCATTGTCGGGGCCGATCATCTGGTCATAGGCCTGTCCGCCGCTGTCGGCCGTGTCCTTCAGGACCTGCATCGCCTTGCTGGTATCGGCGAGGGCCGCCACCACGCGGTCATTGACCGCCGCATCCTTCGCGGCGACAAGATCCTTCACGCTGGCGCCGGTCACCGCGGTCCCGTCGAGGCGGGTATATCTGCCATTGTAGATGTCGACCATGCCGACCTGGTCGTAATAGTGCGAGTTGTGGGTGTTGTCGCTGAAGCAGTCATGCTCCTCTTCCGGATCGTGCAGCATCGAGCCAAGCTTGGTGCGCTCGCCGGCAAGTTCGCCGTAGGAGAGGCTGCCGAGGCCGGTGAGGATACCGGCAATGCCTTCCTTCGCATCACCCTTCAACAGACGCTGGCGGGCGGCGCCGCCGTCGGTCCAGATGGCGTGCATCTGGCCGAGATCATCGATCAGCAATTCGGTCGCGGCCTTGAGATAGGCGGCGCGGCGATCGCAATTGCCGTTGGTGCAGTTGGCGGTGTCGAAGTCCGAGGCCGGGCGGTTGCCGGCGCCGTGGCCAGTGCCGTTGAGGTCCTGGCCCCAAAGCAGGAATTCGATGGCGTGATAGCCGATTGCGACATTGGCCTCGTTCTCGCCCACTTCCTGCAGCGACTGCAGCAGCTTCTTGTCGATGACCGTCGCATCGACCTTGTCAGCGCCGATCTGCAGTTCCTTGTTGGCAATAACGTTCAGCGTATAGAATGGGTTGCTGTCGGAGGTGGCGCCATAGGACCCGGCGTCGACATAATCAATGAGGCCTTCATCGAGCGGCCAGGCGTTGACCAGGCCTTCAAGCTCATCAACTTCGGGATTGCCGAAGCGGAAAGCTTCAGTGCGCATGTAGCTGGGGCGGGCGTCGATCCAGGCCTGACGCGCGGCCTTGAGATTGGCGGCGTTCGGCTCGGCAATGAGCTTGTCGATCGGGGCCTGAAGGTTTCCGGCCGTCGAGATCGCATCCCCGAACATCGCCTCGGCGATGTTGGCATAGTTCGTCAGGACCGCTGCTTCGTCCGGCGCCTTGGCGTTGGCATAGCCGGCCGCGAACAGGCCGAGCCCGATCATGATGGTCGAACCAGCAATCAGTTTCTGCCGTGTGGTCATTGGCCCCTCTTGGATCTAACAATGGAAATGCGACGCATGTGCAGCTTCCTAGCGCAACCACGGTAAGTTTGCAACTCATTCGCATTTACAGAGATTTGGGGCCAGAACGGCCAGATCAGGCGGCCTTGGCTTCCTTGGCCTGGATCGCGGTCATGCGTTCGATTTCCATCCAGGATGTGCGGACAACGGAATCCGCCTCAGGACTGCTTTCCTTGCGCATATAGTCGCGCAGGCCCCTGTGGAAGCTGCGGATATGCTTGTCGACTTCCATCTTGTTCCGGCGCAGGAAATCGCGGCGGAACAGGATGCGCTTGATGAGATCGAGGGACATGTCCTCGTCCTGCACTGAACTCACGATGGCAAAGGCGGCGCTCACCAGCGCGAACCGCTGCGCTGCCTCATTCTGCATCTCGTAGAGGGCGTCGAGCGTGTGGGCTTCCTGCTTGGCTTCCTTTTCAGCGATCAGCTGGCCCTGTTCCGGGCTGCTCTGGGGAATATCGCGCAGGCGCTCGTTGTATTCGAACTCAAGCTCCATCACGGCGTGCTCGGCCCGCTTCACTTCTTCATAAGCGAGGTCGAGCTCCGCCTTGGCCTCTTCGATAAGATGGTGACGCCTGATCGCCAATCCGGGCCGCTCCTGTGCTCCTGCCAGGCCCAGATGGCCGGGCCGGGAGCAGCATGCCGCGAACCGTGTTAAGGCGAGGTTAAGCCCCTGAACAGGATCAATATCCTTTCGCCACGTCGACCTGGTTGAGCAGCGGTTTGCCGGCCGTGGCGCGGCGGTAGTTCTCAAGGATGTCGCTGGCGCCCGTGCCGGCCCGCGTGATCGCCGCCACGTGCGGTGTCAGGGTGATCCGGGGATGTCGCCAGAAATGATGCCCGGCCGGCAACGGCTCCTCGCGGAAGACATCGAGAATGGCGCGGCTGAGACGCCCGCTCGCCAACGCCGCCAGCAGGTCGGCTTCATTGAGGTGGGCGCCACGCGCGACATTGATGAGGACGGCCCCCTCGGCAAGTGGCGCGAACATCTTCGCATCCAGCAGGTTCTCGGTGTCGGGCGTCAGCGGCAGCAGGCAGATGAGGATATCGAGCTGATCGAGAAAGGCCGGCAATGCCTCGGCACCGGCAAAGCTGGTGATCCCCGGCCCCGCTTCCTTGGGCGAGCGGCTCCAGCCGCGCATCTGGCAGCCAAGGGCCGCAAGCTTGCCGGCAACGTCGGAACCCAGCGTACCGAGACCCAACACACCGACGCGGAAATCGCTGGCTTGCCGCGCGATCAACTCCAGCCAGGTCACGGCCTTCTGTGCGGCGCGCAGTTCGGGTCCCTGGCGAATGACGTCGAGCACCTGATAGACAACGAACTCGGTCATGCTGCCGGTCAGGCCCTGATCGACCATGCGCGCGATCGGCACGCCCCTGGGCAGTCCCGGCGAGCGCAGCAGGTGATTGACGCCGGCCCAGGTCGATTGGATCGCTTTCAGCTTGGGGAAGATCGTGAGATCGCCCGGCGACTTACCGCCGATGATGACGAAGTCGACCTCAGAGGGGTCGCCCCAATCCGGCCAGAAGCGGAAATTCAGGCTGCCATCGAGTTCGGCCAGCGCCTCGGTCCATAGCGCAGCCTCTTCCGGCTCCGCGGCATAAAGAATGGCCATTTGTCCCCTGTTTCTGCGACTTTGCTTGACTTCCAGTCATGCGTCTTGGCATGACCGAGTGGCATAGCAGCCAAACGGAGCACGGAATGTCAACCTCGGCCAAGCGCGACAAGGTTATGGATTGGGAGCCGGGGCAATTGCCGAAGGTCGATTACGGGCAGGGCTGCTACATCTTCGACACCGACGGCAAACGCTATCTCGATGGGTCGGCAGGTCCTGCGGTCTTTGCGCTGGGTCATGCGCACCCGGAAGTGAATGAGGCGATCAAGGCGCAGCTCGACCGCATCTCCCATGGCTATCGCTACACCTTCACCAGCGATCCGCTGGGGGAGCTGACGGCGATGGTGGCGGAGAGCTGCGGCGGTGGGCTGCGCAACATGACGTTCAATTCGAGCGGCTCGGAAGCCATTGAATCGGCAATCAAGATTGCCCTGCAGTACCAGACCGCCATCGGCCAGAAAAGCCGCCGCCTGTTCATCAGCCGCGAGCGCTCCTGGCATGGTAACACGATGGGGGCGACGTCGATCTCCGGCTTTGCGGCGCGGCGCGCGGCGTTTGAAGGGGCCTTGATGCCCTCGCATCTGCTCTCGCCCGCCAATGTCTATCGCCCGCCGGCGGGCTATCTCGCTGCCAACGCAGGAAAACCGATCGATCCGGTGGCAGTCGGTGCCTATTGCGCGCAGGAGCTGGAGGACAAGATCCTGGAGCTCGGGGCCGACAAGGTCGCGGCCTTCGTGTTCGAGCCGGTGGTGGGGGCGGCGGGTGGCTGCGTCCCTGCCCCACCGGGCTATGCCAAGCTCATTCGCGCGATCTGCGACAAGCATGGCGTGCTGATGATCGCCGACGAAGTGATGTGCGGCGCCGGGCGCACCGGCACCTGGCGGGCCTTGGAGCATGATGGCGTCGAGCCGGATATCATGACTGTCGCCAAGGGGTTAGGCGCCGGTTACGTGCCGATCGGCGGCACGATCTATCACGACCGTCTCAAGGGACCGATGTTCGCCAAGGATGGCGGGTTGCTCACGGGGCATACCTTCACCGGCCATACGCTGGCCTGTGCCGCAGCGGTTGCAGTGCAGAAGGTGATCAGGCGCGATCATCTGGTCGAAAAGGTGCGCGAGGATGGGAAGCACCTGGAAGCCCTGCTGCGCAAGGCCTTTGCCGATCATCCTTATGTCGGCGACATTCGCGGCCGCGGCTTCTTCTGGGCCATCGAGATGGTCGAGGATCGGGCCAGCAAGGCACCGTTCGATCCCTCGCTCGCAGTCTATCAGAGGTTGCGAGATCGCTGCTTTGCCAATGGGTTGATCTGCTATCCGGTGGGTGGAAATGTCGATGGCAAGGCGGGCGATATCGCCATCATCTCGCCGCCTTATATCGCGTCGCGTGAGCAGTTGGGATCGATCGTCGAGCTCATGAAGGCGAGCCTGGACCGGGTGATCAGCGATATCAGCTGATAGAATCAGCGTCCGGAAACGCACCTACCGGACTTTACGCACACGATGATGGAAGGGCGGTCATCCTTTTTCAATCTTCTACCTGTTATAGTGGCATTGTCGCGGTGGTTGATCGGTTCAGGTTCATCCGCCGCCTGAGTTTTCTACAGACCATCTCGACCCCCTTAAGCGACTTAAGCCGGCATCGCCCCCGATGCCGGCTTTTCCTTTTTAAGGCCAATTTCCTGTCAGTTTGCCGGGGATATTGTCGAGATTTCCGGGGATATTTGCAGGTTAGACGGTGGCGTCGCGGCGGCTAGAATGGCACCAGCCATGGAGAGTCAGAACGAGATCCCCACCATCCGTCCAGCCCGCGCCACCGATGCGGCCGGCATCGCCCGCGTCCATGTCGAGACCTGGCAGGACGCCTATGCCGGGCTGCTGCCGGACAAGCATCTGCTGCGGCTCAACGCCCAGACCCATGCACTGGCCTGGACCCGCAATCTCAGCCTTGCCGAGGGGCCGCGCCACGCGATGGTCGCGGTGGTCACCGATGATATGGGCGGGGAGGATGTGGTGGGCTTCGTCAATTTCGGACCCGCGCGCGAAAGCCGGCCCAAGGATGAGGGCGAGGTGTTCATGCTCTATGTCGCCACCGACTGGCGCGAACAGGGCATCGGCCGCGCACTGATCGGCGCCGCCTTCGCGGCCCTTAGAACGCGCGGCTGCAAAGCGGTCAGCATCTGGTGCCTTTCCGACAATGTGGCGGCCATCGGCTTCTACCAGCATCTGGGCGGCGCGCGCATCCCGGAGAGCCGGCAGGAGAATGTCGGCGGCGCCATGTTTCCGGTCGTGGGATTCATCTGGCCGTTGAGTTGAGGGGCGGGCGTCAGCGTGCCGGGACCGCAGCGATCAGATCATCTATAACCGCACGCGCCTCCATCTTCTCAGGATAGGTGATGCGATACTTGAGTATCCAAAGCGTCTTGATGTTGCAGAAGAGATAAATTTCCGAACGAAGCGGGCCTTCCATGCCCTGCTGACTGAGCATCGGATGACCTTCAGCACGCAGAACAACATGATGACCGGATTGGGTTGAGTCGACCGGTGACGGCGCGCTCTCTTCTGCGACAATCGTCGGGTTATCGAATATCGACAGTGCATCGTTTACAACTTGATCGAGATGCGTCCTGCATGTCGCGGGATCCCGTGCCTCCCGCCCGCTTATCCCAGGTCTGGAGCCGGTGATCGGGTAAATGTAAACCGAAAAAGCCATGAGGCCCGCCGAGCGTCTGACAGGATAGTTTGCACTGACATCCATCTCGTCTGCATCAAGGGTAAAGAGCGTGGTGCGCGAGTATCCGGCTGCCACGCTGGGGAATTTGAGCCCCGTGCCCCGGTGGACATAGACCTCGGCGCTATTGATCTGCCTCGGTGTCGTGAACGTGGGAACCTGGAGTGGCGTGCTGTCTTCCGGCGCCGACGTGGCGGCGCTGGAAGCTGCGCTGTCCTTTACCGCCCCGACGCCAGCATTGTTCTTGGCCTGGCAAGCCGCGAGCAGGATCATCAGGGCAGCGGCCAAGAGTCGAAGTTGCATCATCATTCCCCCAAAATGTTTCTGCACTTTCCAGGGTTAGGCGGATGCTGGCAACAGCTAATTCGTGTTGGGGTGGGGGGCTACAGTCGCTTCTTCGCGAAGGCCCTGCCCGAGGCGGATTTGATATAGCGCTCGAAGGCGAAAGCCTGCTGCTCGTCCTCGAACGCCAGATAGGTCTTGATCTTCCATGGTGCGTATTTGGACGTGTGCGAGACCTCTCCCGCATTGTGCCGTTGCAGTCGCGCACGCAAATCGCCGGTGACGCCAACATAGTGGCGATCCGGAACGGCGGTGCTTTGCAGGATGTAGACGTAGGTCATTGGCTTGCTGTCACTCAGCTCTGCCGAGATGATGCTCACGAATGTATTTGCCGGTGGCTTGCCGAGACGTAGCTCGCCGGGGCCAAAGTCCGCCTTCGCCCTTTGGGCTTCGGCGCGACAGCCTTCACTCGGCTTACGCGAGCGAAGGCTGGTGGGCGATGACGGACTCGAACCGCCGACATTCTCGGTGTAAACGAGACGCTCTACCAACTGAGCTAATCGCCCCCAGGTGCGGACTCTCTTCTAGAAAAGAGTCTCGCCTGATATGGGGTTACTTAATTGATCGCGTCCTTCAGGCCCTTGCCGGCCTTGAACTTCGGCTGCTTGGACGCGGGGATCTGAATCTCTTCGCCCGTGCGCGGGTTGCGGCCGACGCTGGCTTCGCGCTTGGCGACGTGGAAGTTGCCGAAACCGACGAGACGCACTTCCTGCTCCGACTTCAGCGAGCGGGTGATGGCCTCGAACACGGAATCAACCGCCTTGGCGGCATCGGCTTTGGAGAGGCCGGTATCCTGGGACACTTCGGCAATGAGATCGTTCTTATTCACGGAAAACCCCTTTTTCTTTTTGAAACGCGGAAACCTGCTCGCCCATCCACTGCCAACAAGACGGGCGGATAATAGGGCGGTGTTTACGCAAAAATCAATCGCGGCACCACGGGTTTTTCCCGCAATGCCGCGATTTTATTGAGACAAATCAGCCCAGATCAGTGGGTGACGATGCCGCCCACCTCGTCCTCGCCGTCTTTTTTGACGGTATGGTCGACTTCCGGCGGCTCGACCCACTCGATCGGCACCAACGGATTGACGAGGGCATTCTTCAACACCTCGTCGACCACCTGTACCGGAATGATCTGCATGCCTTTTTTGACATTCTCGGGAATGTCGGCAAGATCCTTCTCGTTCTCGCTGGGAATGAGCACCGTCTTGATGCCGGCGCGCAACGCCGCGAGCAGCTTCTCTTTCAAACCACCGATCGGCAGCACGCGACCACGCAGGGTCACCTCGCCGGTCATCGCCACATCGCGGCGCACCGGGTTGCCGGTGAGCACGGAGACGATGGTGGTGACCATCGCGATACCCGCCGACGGACCGTCCTTGGGCGTCGCCCCTTCGGGCACGTGGACGTGGATGTCCTTGCGATTGAACAGCGTCGGCTTGATGCCGAATTCAACCGCGCGGGACTTCACGAAGGATTCGGCGGCCTGCACCGATTCCTTCATCACGTCGCCGAGCTTGCCGGTGGCGATGACGCGGCCCTTGCCGGGCACGGTCACGGCCTCGATGGTCAGGATCTCGCCGCCGACTTCCGTCCAGGCAAGACCGGTGGTGACACCGACCATGTCGGTGAGCTCGGCTTCGCCGTAGCGGAACTTGCGCACACCGGCATATTTGCCGAGGTTGCGGCGGTTGATCGTGATCTTCTTGAGATTCTTCATCAGAATCTCTTTGATCGATTTGCGCGCGAGATTGGCGATCTCACGCTCGATGCTGCGGACGCCGGCTTCGCGCGTGTAGTAGCGCACGAGGTCGCGGATGGCGTCTTCCGACAGCACCCATTCGCCCTTCTTCAGGCCATGATCCTTGATCTGCTTGGGCAGCAGGTGGCGCATGGCGATCTCGACCTTCTCATCCTCGGTGTAGCCGGGGATGCGGATGATCTCCATACGATCGAGCAAGGGCTGCGCCATGCGCAGGCTGTTGGCCGTCGTGATGAACATGACATCCGAGAGATCGTAATCGACCTCCAGATAATGGTCGTTGAAGTTCACGTTCTGCTCAGGGTCGAGGACCTCGAGCAAAGCCGATGAGGGGTCGCCGCGATAGTCCGAGCCCAGCTTGTCGATCTCGTCGAGCAGGAACAGCGGATTGGACGACTTCGCCTTCTTCATCGCCTGGATGACCTTGCCGGGCATCGAGCCGATATAGGTGCGACGGTGGCCGCGGATTTCCGCTTCGTCCCGCACGCCGCCGAGGCTGATGCGCGAGAAGGTGCGGCCCGTGGCACGCGCGATTGATTTGCCGAGCGAGGTCTTGCCGACGCCCGGAGGACCGACGAGGCACAGGATCGGCCCCTTGATCTTCTTCTGGCGCTGCTGCACGGCCAGATATTCAAGGATGCGCTCCTTGACCTTCTCAAGGCCGTAATGGTCTTCGTTGAGGACCTTTTCAGCGAGGCGCACGTCGCGCTTCACCTTGGTCGGCTTGTTCCATGGAATGGACAGCAGCCAATCGAGATAGTTGCGCACGACCGTCGCTTCGGCCGACATCGGGCTCATGGTGCGAAGCTTCTTCACTTCGGCCAGGGCCTTTTCCATCGCTTCCTTGGAGAACTTGGTCTTCTTGATGCGATCTTCGATCTCGGCCACTTCGTCGCGGCCTTCCTCGCCTTCGCCGAGTTCCTTCTGAATGGCCTTCATCTGCTCATTCAGATAATACTCGCGCTGGGTCTTCTCCATCTGGCGCTTGACGCGGCTGCGGATGCGCTTTTCGACCTGGAGTACGCCGATCTCGCCTTCCATGAAGGCATAGACCTTCTCCAGCCGCTCGGCGACCGTGGCGCATTCGAGGATCTCCTGCTTCTCGGGGATCTTGAGCGCCAAGTGCGAGGCCACCGTGTCGGCGAGCTTCGCTGCGTCCTCGATCTGGTTGATCGAGACCAGGACCTCGGGCGGGATCTTCTTGTTGAGCTTGATGTACTGCTCGAACTGGGAGACGACCGAGCGCGCCAGCGCCTCGATCTCCTTGCCTTCGATCGGGGCGTCGACGATCACCGCGGCCTCGGCCACGAAGAATGACTCATTGTCGACGAATTTGGTGATGCGGGCGCGCTGGCCGCCTTCGACCAGAACCTTCACGGTACCGTCGGGCAGTTTCAGCAATTGGAGCACCGTGCCGACCGTGCCCACTTCATAGATGTCGCCGGCGCCGGGATCGTCCTGCGCTGCGTTCTTCTGAGTGGCTAGCAGGATCTGCTTGTCGTCCTTCATGACGTCTTCGAGGGCGCGCACGGATTTCTCGCGGCCGACAAAGAGCGGCACGATCATGTGGGGAAATACCACAATGTCGCGCAACGGCAGGACGGGGTAATTCTGGGTCTTCACGGGGGTGTCAGACATGATCGATTCTTGCGCCTTTCTCGATAAGCGACAGAGTATCCCTGGGACCTACGACCCGCAACCGGCGCTGCCGTTAGCCTCACTCGTTCGAACACGTGACGTAAGCGGCGCAGCGTGCTTCGAACTCTCGGGAAAATACTGCCCTTCGGTTAACAATTTGGGCAACCGTTAACGCGCATTCAAGTGCCATTGTCGCGATGCGGCAGCCCGTTGAAAACATGGCCCTATTTCTACGCAATATTCGGGCCTGCGGCGCCCGCCCTGCGCGACTCCGTCGCAGGCCAGTGGGCATGGGTGGGCTGCTCTCCTGGCAATATCCTTCAGGAACAAGTGGAAATGCCGCGAGGCTTGCCTGTGACGTCAGCGCGGGATGGGACGGATTACCTGAGGGCCGGGCCGTAAAGCTGGCGGGCGCGGCTCTCGAATGCCGCCACCATGCGCTTCACTGCCTCATGAAACAGCACGCCGATCAATTTCTGCAGCATGATGTTCTTGAACTCGAATTCGAGATAGAAGCCGATCCGGCACTGGCCGTCGCCGGTATCAGCGAAGGTCCAGTGATTCTTGAGGTAGCGGAACGGGCCGTCGACGAACTCGACATCGATGCGCATTTCCGGCCGGTTGAGCCAGACTTTGCTGGTGAATTTCTCGCGCACCATTTTGAAGCCGATCATGAGGTCGGCGAGGATCATGTCGTCCTGCACCTCGCGGATGCTGGCGCCGGTGCACCAGGGCAGGAATTCCGGATATTTGCCGACATCGGCCACCAGATCGAAGATCTGGTCCGGGCGATAGGGGAACAGCCGTTCCTCGGTATGAACACGGGCGGTCATGGCAGGTTTCTATCAGCTCGCCGCGGCCAGCTGTGCTTCACGCGCGGCGCGCAGTCGCTGGAAATCGTCGCCGGCATGATGGGAGGAGCGGGTGAGCGGCGAAGAGGCCACCAACAGGAATCCCTTCCCCTGCCCCATCCGCTTCAACTGGGCGAACTCATCCGGCGTCACGAAACGGTCGACATGGTGATGCTTGCGTGTGGGCTGCAGATACTGGCCGATGGTCATGAAATCGACCTCGGCGGCGCGGAGATCGTCCATCACCTGGCCCACCTCCTCCAGCGTTTCGCCAAGGCCCACCATGATGCCGGACTTGGTGAAGAGCGCGGGGTTGATCTCCTTGGCGCGGTTCAAGAGCCGCAGCGAATTGTAGTAGCGCGCACCTGGGCGCACCTGGCGATAGAGACGCGGCACGGTTTCGAGATTGTGGTTGAAGACGTCGGGGGCCGCGTTGGCGACGATCTCGATCGAGCGCGGTTTCTTGAGGAAATCCGGCGTCAGCACCTCGATCGTGGTCGAAGGCGTGAGGTCGCGGATGCGGCGGATGGTTTCGGCGAAATGCGCCGCCCCTCCGTCCTCGATATCGTCGCGGTCGACCGAGGTGATGACGATGTGCTTCAAGCCCAAAGCCGCGCAGGCTTCGGCGACATGGGCCGGCTCATGGGGATCGAGCTTGTCGGGGCGGCCGGTCGCCACATTGCAGAAGGCGCAGGCGCGCGTGCAGACGGACCCCAGGATCATCACGGTCGCATGCTTCTGCGACCAGCATTCGCCGATGTTGGGGCAGGCCGCTTCTTCGCACACGGTGTTGAGGCCGAGCTTGCGCATGAGGGAACGGGTGTTGTTGTACTCTTCGCCACCCGGAGCCCGGACACGGATCCAGTCCGGCTTGCGCAGGATGGGCGTGTCCGGACGCTTGGCTTTTTCCGGGTGGCGAAGGATCGGCGTGGTCTCGGTCAAATCAATCTCTCAGCTAGAACGCATCTTCGGAACGGGCGCGCCGCTCGACCGGCCAGGTCGAAAAGGCGAAAACCCAGAGCATGATCAGGTTCAGGAGCGGTACGAAGAATGTCAGAATCCACCAGCCTGAATAGCCTGCCTTCTTGATGATCTTAACGTAGGGGATCAACATGACCCCGACAACGAGCAACCAAAGCAAAATCGCGAAAACGTGAAAACCCGAGAAATCGGCTTGTGGCTCCATCGTGCAACTTCCCCCTGGTCAGATATGGATGGCCCGGCCATAGGCGGCCAGCACCGCTTCGTGCATCGTTTCCGAAATGGTCGGATGCGGGAAGACAGTGTGCAACAATTCGGCCTCGGTTGTCTCCAACGTTCGCGCAATAGTGTAGCCCTGGATGAGCTCGGTCACCTCGGCGCCGATCATGTGGGCGCCCAGCAGCTCGCCGGTCTTGGCGTCGAACACGGTCTTGACCAGGCCCTCGGATTCGCCCAGCGCAATCGCCTTGCCGTTGCCGATGAAGGGGAAGCGGCCGACCTTGACGTCAAAGCCCTTGTCCTTGGCGGCCTGTTCGGTGAGGCCGACTGAGGCCACCTGCGGCATGCAATAGGTGCAGCCGGGGATGTTGGCCGTGTTGAGGGGATGCACGTCCTTCACACCCGCGATCTTCTCGACGCAGATGATTCCCTCGTGGCTCGCCTTGTGGGCCAGCCAGGGTGCGCCGGTGAGATCGCCGATGGCATAGACGCCCGGCTCGCCGGTGAAGCCGTAGCCGTCGGTGAGGATGTGGGTCTTCTCGACCTTCACCTTGGTGCCTTCGAGGCCGAGATTCTCGACATTGCCGACGATGCCCACGGCGAGGATGACGCGGTCGACGGTGATATCCTGGGTCTTGCCGCCCATTTCGATGGTCGCCGTCACATTGTCGGCGCCCTTCTTGAAGGCCTTCACATTGGCGCCGGTCATGATCTTCATGCCCTGCTTCTCGAACGCCTTCTGGGCGAAGGCGGAAATCTCGGCATCCTCGACGGGGAGGATGCGCGGCATGACTTCGACCACCGTCACCTCGGCGCCGAGATTGCGGTAGAAGCTCGCGAACTCGATGCCGATGGCACCGGAGCCCACCACCAGCAGCGATTTCAGCATGATCTTGGGCACCATCGCCTCGCGATAGGTCCAGATCAGCTTGCCGTCGGGCTCGAGGCCGGGGAAGCTGCGGGCGCTGGCGCCGGTTGCAAGGATCACGTTCTTGGCGGCGATGTCGGCAACCGGCTTGCCGTCCTTCTCGACCTTCACCTTGCCGGCGCCGGCGAGCTTGGCGTGGCCGTCAAAGACCGTGACCTTGTTCTTCTTGAGGAGATGCTTGACGCCGCCCGAGAGCTGGCCGGCCACTTTCCGCGACCGGTCGACGATCTTGGCAAGGTCGAAGGTGACGCCGGTCGCCGAGAAGCCATAGGCATCGGCATGCTTCAGCAGATGGCCAACCTCGGCCGAGCGCAGCAATGCCTTCGTCGGGATGCAGCCCCAGTTGAGGCAGATGCCGCCCAGGTTTTCGCGCTCGACCACCGCGACCTTGAGGCCGAGCTGGGCGCCGCGGATGGCCGCCACATAGCCGCCGGGTCCACCACCGATCACGACGAGGTCGAAATTATTGTCCGTCATAGCGCGAATCCCTCTTATTGGGCCTCTTGATGGATGGGCAATTCCTGGAGGCAGGCCAGCTCGGTCGCATCGATGTCGGTCTCCGGCACGTCGCCCGGCGTGATCTTGCCGGCTGCGGCATGGGTCTCGATGATGCGCTCGACGGCACAGCCGCAAATCTCATTCATCTCGGCGGGCTGCAGCGCCCGCGCCATCTGCGTCTGCTTCACGAGTTCGGGCAGGCGCAGCTTGCAGCCCAGGGTCATCGCCTTCACCAGTTCGGCGCGTGCTGCCGGCGCCGATATGTCGATCTCGCGCTGCATGGCCCAGACGAAGGTCAGGGCCACGAAGACGATGGCTGCCACGATGGCGATGAGTAGATAGCGGGCGAGCTTCCTCATGCGATGCGCGGCAACCTTACTTGCCCTTGCAGCGGTCGAAATACGGTTTCATCTTCGTGGCCACCGGATCCTTGGTGGCGTCGTTGGCGAATGAAATGATCTCCTTGGGGTCGAGATAGCTGACCACCGCCTGCGAGGTGCAGCTGCAATAGCGGTCGATCCCTTCCTTGATGGCCGGCTGCGAAGCGTCGAGATTCATGGTCTTGGCGTCGGCTTCCATGCCGGCCACGCATTCCTCTGCGAAGAAGTCGAAGAACTGCTTTTCGAGCGGCGGGCGCAGGCTGTCGGCCAGCGCGACATTCGAGCCCAGCAGCAGCAGCGACGCGGCAAAGACAAATCTCCGCACGATTACACCAGCATGCCGAGCGGATTTTCGATGAGGCGCTTGAAGGCCGCGAGGAATTCGGCGCCCGTGGCCCCGTCGACTACGCGGTGATCGACCGAGAGGGTGCAGGTCATCACGTTGGCCACCGCCAACTGGCCCTTGCGCACCACCGCGCGCTCCTCGCCGGCACCCACGGAGAGGATGCAGGCCTGGGGCGGGTTGATGATGGCGCTGAAATCCTTGATCCCGAACATGCCGAGATTGGAGACCGAGAAGCTGCCGCCGGTATATTCCTCCGGCTTCAGCTTGCCCTGTTTCGCACGGCCGGCCAGTTCCTTGATGGCGCCCGAGAGATCGGACAAGCGGCGCGTGTCGGCGTTGCGCAGGATCGGCGTGATGAGGCCGCCCGGAATGGCAACCGCCACCGAGATGTCGGCGGA
>NZ_CAMDRA010000022.1 GCF_945906275.1 Dongia mobilis | reverse complement strand
GATCCGGCTTGCGAGAAGGTTGCCTCGCACTATCAGCAGCGCAACGAGACCAAGGCTGCGGCCTATAAGATCATGCACCGTGCCACCGGCCACAGGCTGAGTGAAAAGATCGTCTTTCATGATCGCTGCCGCGAGCTTGGCCTGCCGGTGGCGCCGGTGGTGTTCGCCGCGACCCGCGGCGTTGCGGATCGACAGTTTGACGGTACGATCACCCTTCCTGCCACGGATCTGTTCATCAAGCCACGCAAGGGCAGTGGTGGTCGTGGGGCCGCGAAATGGCAGTTCGTGGCGCCCTTCTTTATCCATAAGGATGGCACGCAACTGACAGCGACGGGCCTCCGCCAATGGGTGGTCGATCAATCGACGCAGGAAAACATGCTGGTGCAGACCCTGCTCGCCAATCACCCGGATCTCGCCGATATCAATTGCGGCACGCTCGCCACAGTGCGAATTGTGACCTGCCGCAACGAGACTGGCGGTTATGAAGTCACCGACGACGCCTTTCGCATGCCAAGGGTGACCGGGTCGGCGGTCGATAACTTCCATGCCGGCGGCATCGCCGCCGCCGTCGATATCGTCACCGGGCGCTTGGGTGCAGCCACTGATCTCGGCCTCAGCCCGCAATCCGGTTGGTCCGAGACACATCCCGTGACGGGTGCTGCGATCCGCGGCCGCACTCTGCCATGCTGGCGGGAAGCGCGTGATCTGGTGGAGCGGGCACATCGGCATTTCAGTGATTTCGCCGTGATCGGCTGGGACGTGGGCATCCTTGCCGATGGCCCCTGCATCATCGAAGCCAATGGCGCGCCGGATCTCGATATCATCCAGCGTACCGCCCGCAAGCCACTGGGGTCGGCGCGCCTTGGGCACCTGATGGCCTGGCATGTAAAGCGCGACCTGCGCCGCGCCCTGTTGGACGAGGCGGCCTGACCATGTTCCGGTGCCATAGCGCCGGCGCAGCAACTGGGCCGGCTATTCCACAATCACCGCGGTGCCGCTGACGCTGACCATCAGCATGCTGCCGGACTTGCCGATGACTTCGTAATCGATGTCGACCCCAACCACGGCGTTTCCACCAAGGTCACGGGCGGCGTCACGCAGCTTGCCAAGGGCCGTTTCCCTGGCCTCGCGAAGCGCTGATTCATAGGCGCCTGAACGGCCACCGACGATGTCGGTAACCGCTGCGAAGATATCTCGGAGGATGTTGGCGCCGACAATCGCTTCACCAGCGATGACGCCCAGATACTCGACAATCCGCTTGCCGTCGATGCTGGGCGTCGTCGTGATGATCATCGCGGGGCCTCTACCTGTCAGATTTTTTCAGCAACCGTAGACGCAAGGCGTTCAGCTTGATGAAACCCTGGGCATCGCGCTGGTCATAGGCGCCGGCATCGTCTTCGAACGTCACGTGCTTCAGGCTGTAAAGGGATTTCGGTGATTTGCGCCCGACTACGGTGGTGTTGCCCTTGTAGAGTTTGAGGCGCACCGTCCCTTCGACATGCTCCTGGCTCTTGTCGATCAGCGCCTGCAGCATTTCGCGTTCCGGACTGAACCAGAAGCCATTGTAGATGAGTTCCGCATAGCGCGGCATCAGTTCGTCTTTAAGGTGCGCTGCACCGCGGTCGAGGGTGATGCTCTCGATGCCGCGATGGGCGGCATGGAGGATGGTACCGCCCGGCGTCTCGTAGACGCCGCGCGACTTCATGCCGACGAAGCGGTTCTCCACGAGATCGAGGCGCCCAATGCCGTTGGCCTTGCCAAGTTCATTGAGCTTGGTGAGCAGGCTGGCCGGTGACAGCTTCTCGCCATCGATCGACACCGCATCGCCCTTCAGGAATCCAACCTCGATATAGGTGGCCTTGTCAGGCGCCGCTTCCGGAGAAATGGTCCGTTGATAGACCATCTCCTCAGGCTCTTCCCACGGATCTTCCAGTACCTTTCCTTCGCTCGACGAGTGCAGGAGGTTGGCATCGACCGAGAACGGGGCTTCGCCGCGTTTGTCCTTGGCGACCGGAATCTGGTGTTTCTCGGCATATTCGATGAGCGTCGTGCGCGAGGTGAGGTCCCATTCGCGCCAGGGGGCGATCACCTTGATGTCCGGGTTGAGGCCGTAATAGGAAAGTTCGAAGCGGACCTGGTCGTTGCCCTTGCCGGTGGCGCCATGGGCGACCGCATCGGCACCGGTCAGCTTGGCGATCTCGATCTGGCGCTTGGCGATCAGCGGCCGCGCGATCGAGGTGCCGAGCAGATACTGGCCTTCGTAAAGGGCGTTGGCGCGGAACATCGGATAGACGAAGTCGCGGGTGAATTCCTCGCGCAGGTCTTCGATGAAGATCTCCTTGATGCCGAGCATCTCGGCCTTCTTGCGTGCCGGCGCCAGTTCTTCGCCTTGCCCCAGATCGGCGGTGAAGGTCACCACCTCGCAGTCATAGGTTTCCTGCAGCCATTTCAGAATGACCGAGGTGTCGAGACCGCCGGAATAGGCCAGAACGACCTTCTTGATATCGCGCGACATGAACCATCCTCATCAAAATAAAGCGGCCGGAACCTAGGGGAAATGGGGGTTGGTGGCAAGGGCGGGAGACGCGTATGGCATCCCGTTGATGGCTCTGTCGGCCGCCTGATATTCGAATACGTGCCTGGCACCGGTTGCGAGCGCCGCACGGAAATGTGCCATTGCGGCTTCCGCATCACCGGCGAGTTGAGCCACCCGGCCGCTGTGATACTCGGCAGCGCAAATGGCTTCCATCCGTGCCGCGGCGGGCTGCTGGCCGGCCAATGCCAACGTGTCCGCCGGCGTTGCCTGGTTGAGGTAGAGTTCCGCCAGTGCCCGCGGCCATGGCCCGAGCATTTTGGCGCTCGCAAGGTAGGATTTGAGCTCGGCGGCCCGGCTTTGGCCAAGGGTCGCCGCGGCAACATGCCGCCATAGCTGCGCCCCGAAATGACGTGGCTCACGCGCGGCGGTGGCGTCGAAATCCGCAAGGGCGGCGGCATCGTCGCCAACGAGTTCAGCCGCCAGCCCGCGCATGAAAAGAGCTGTGAGATTGTCAGGTTCGGTCGACAGGACGGCGCTGCAGGCCGCTCGATCGAACAGGAGGCACGCGTCAAATGCGGGTGTCTGCGCCGAGGCGGGCACAGCGAAGCTGGTCCAGACGGCAATACTCATCGCTGCTATCCATTCCAGCTTCACAGCAACTCACCTGACGTCATGATGCACTTCACCCTGCGGCTTCCCCTTAATTGGGATCTGGCCTGAAAAATAAACTCTTTACCTGGGCTAACGGCAATCAAACTGGGAAACCTTCAGGTTTTCGTAATATTTGACCATATATTGTACGCAAACATGTCGGATTTCCGGCTCGGATGTCGGTTTTTGATCCTATCGGTAATCCGCGACCCAAAAGATGGCGTAAGGCAAATTGCTGGGATTTGTCGTGCTGTCGAACTGGCGTCGCCAGGGCGACGAGGGTAAGTTGTTATTTGGTCGACTTGGGGATTTATCCGCAGCCCCGGATAACCCCCAAGAGCACCCGGCAGGCCATCGCGTTTGCACACTCCCCCCCATCGTGCAGATGGCCTGCCGGGCGCCCCTTTCCGTCTAGGGCAGCTGTTTGAGGCGCCAGCCGGCATCCACAACTTCGGGTATCCCGCGATTGCCCTTGGCCGCCGCCGAGAAATGATCGCGCGCGGACTTGGCATCCTTTTTCAGCAAGGCCGCTTCACCAAGATAATAATGCGCTTCGGCATCAAGACGCCGCGTCACCGCCTTGTCGCTGACGGCCGCTGCCGACAGCAGATCCTTCTCGGTCATCTGCCCAACGAGGGTGCTCAGGATCGGGACCGGCCATTGTTCCGGCGGAAATTTTGCTATCGCCTCGGTCAAAAACTCGGCATGGACCTTGCTCTTGCCGTCGCCAACGCCCTGGCCAGCACCGATATAGCGGCGCAAAGCGGCATAGGGATTGTCGGACCGCAAGGCCTGGGCTTGCGCGAAATCCTTGGTCGCCGCCTTGAAGTCGCCTTTGAGAAAGGCGGCGCGGCCGCGATTGTAGAAGGCGGCGGCCGCCTTCTGGTCGAGTTTGATGATCGCCGAGAAATCCGCCGCCGCCTTGTCGAACTGGCCGAGGCGCAAATAGAGCCCGCCGCGATCCATCAATGCATCGACATCGTCCTTGACCGCAGCCAGCAAGGCCGTGAGGTCGGCTACCGCCGCCGCGTCCCTACCCAGCGCCGAGCGTGACCAGGCGCGACGATAGAGCGAGTCCGGATCATTCGGCACCAGTTTCAGCAATGCATCGTAATCGGCTATGGCAAGATCATGGCGCTTCAACGCGCCGTAGGCAGAGGCACGGGCATAGAGAACATCGGCGGCATCGGGCGTCAGTTTGAGGGCGGCTGCGAAATCATTGACGGCCGGAGTCAGTTGACCGCGCTGTCCCTGCGCCAATCCGCGACGATAGAGGCCTGCGGCGAGTTCCTCTCCCTGCAACTGCCGGCTCTCGATGGCTGTTGTGCAACTGATGATGACCGCCTGGGTATCGGCGGGCTTGAGGCAGGCTTCCAGCAGCGGATTGAGCGGCACCGCCGCCTTCTTCGGTGCGTCCTCGGCGATTGCCGGAATAGCCAGGCAGGCACCCAAGGCCATGATCAACCCGGTCCGGCAGCACCATGGGACAAGGCGCAACTTACGCGGCCTCGCCGGCACTGGTATCGGCAGCGGCCTTGTCGCGGTCCGAGCGCCTTTGCTTGACGCTCTCGCTCTTCAGCTGGCCGCAGGCCGCCATGATGTCCTCGCCACGTGGCGTGCGCACCGGGCTGGAATAGCCGGCATCAAAAATGATGTCGGAAAAATCGCGGATGGCCGCCGGCGTCGAACGCTCGAACGGCGCACCCGGCCAGGGGTTGAACGGGATCAGGTTGACCTTGGCCGGCACTTTGCTGATCAGCTTCACCAATGCTCTGGCATCGGCCGGGCTGTCATTGACGCCCTTCAGCATCACATATTCGAAGGTGATGCGCCGCGCGTTGGAAAGGCCGGGATAATTCTCCAGCGCCTTCATCAGTTCCTTCAGCGGATACTTCTTGTTGATGGGCACGATCTGGTCGCGCAATTCGTCAGTCACCGCATGCAGCGACACCGCAAGGTTGACGCCGAGCTCGGCGCCGCAGCGCTCGATCATCGGCACGACACCGGCGGTCGACAAGGTGATGCGCCGCTTGGAAATGGCGATGCCCTCGCCGTCCATGACGATCTTCAGCGCCTTCGCCACGGCATCGAAATTGTAAAGCGGCTCACCCATCCCCATCATCACGATGTTCGAAAGCAAGCGCCCATCCTTGGGACTTGGCCATTCACCGAGATGGTCGCGCGCCATCATCACCTGGCCAACGATCTCGTCAGTCGCAAGGTTGCGCACCAGGCGCTGCGTCCCGGTATGGCAGAACTTGCAGGTGAGGGTGCAGCCGACCTGGGAGGAGACGCACAGCGTGCCGCGGTCTTCCTCCGGGATATGCACGGTTTCGACCTGCTGACCGTCACGCAGGTTGAGCAGCCACTTATGCGTCCCGTCCTTGGAAGCGAGATCAACGGCGATGCCGGGGCGCCCCACGAAGAACTGGTTCTCAAGACGGACGCGAAATTCCTTCGACAGATTGAGCATCTTCGAGAAGTCCCGCTCGCCGCGATGATAGAGCCAATGCCATAGCTGGCGCGCGCGGAACTTCGGCTCGCCCACTTCAAGCATCAACGCCTCAAGCTCGTCGCGATCAAGGCCGATGAGGTCGCGTCTGCCGCTGGCATCGACGGAGGGTGGAGCGAAGGACGCGGCGTGTTTCTCGGTACTCATCTTGCCAAATTTCCGATTGTTAGCTCGAGCAGGCCTTGCTCATGGTCTGGTAGGCCTTGGTGAATCCGGACAGGTCATAGGTGTCCTGCACCTTGAGGCCCTTGGTGGTCGTGGCGGTCACGATCATCTGGTTCGATTTGCGCATCGCCTGCACCAGCGCCTTGTCGTTGGCATGGGTCTTGGCCCAGGCGCGGTCCTCTTCGAGTTCGGTGAACTTGAAGGTGAAGCCGCCGATCTTGACGATGACCGGGCTCTTCTCCAGCGGCTCAAATCCAAGCACGATCGAAACCTGGTCGAGCGCGCCGATCTCCGGGAAATGAGTGACCATCGCCGCCACCTGGCCGCGCTCCTTCACATTACCCTGTTTGGTGACCGGCTGGCTCATGGCATAGCAGGTGCGGTTGCCATCAGCATTGACGGTCATCGCCCGCCATTTCTTGAACGCGCCGAGGTTCTTGGGCGCGTCCGCAAATGCCGGGGCCAGCGTCACTCCCAACAGGGCAAGACCCAGCAAGAGCTTGCGGACGATAGCAATCGGGTCCTGAAGAATGGCAGTAGCGACGCGCATGCTCAAATCCTTGGGGAAGGCGACTTTATCCAGCGGCAGCCCGTTTACCCGCCAAATGGGGCGGAATGGGGGCGGCTGATGGTCTTCCTGTAGCAAGGATTGGCGCGAAAATCCACCCATAGGCGACGCCTGCGCCTGTGGATCAATCCGAATTGCTTTGTTTTTTCAGTTGTTTCTGCTTCCACACGGGCAGTCCGCGCTTATGTGCCGCAAGCGCTTGTGTGGGTCCGCCGACCCGGACCGGCCGTTCCGCAAAGCGCCCCAGGCTGATCATCCGGTCATACATGACGATGGCGCCGGCGACCGACAGGTTGACGCAGAACCGGGTCGGAATCTTGATGATGAAATCGCACCGCGCCTGCATCGCGGGCGAGAGCGAATCTTTTTCCGCCCCCAGCACGTAGATGGCGGCCGGCGGGTGGGTGAAAGTGGGGAGGTCGATGGCGTCATCGGTGATCTCGATCCCGACGACCCGGCAACCCAAAGGCGGCGTGAAGGAGGCCACGTCCGGGTAGACCTGCACCGGCATGCTGTCGAAAGCGACCGAGGTGTCGGAGGCCAGCACATCGCGCACGTTGAAACAGGCGCCGACGGTGAAACAGAAGCTGGCATGGAAGGCGTGGGCCGTGCGCAGCACGGCACCCAGGTTCATCGGCTTCGAGATGCCCTCGACGCCGATGCCGAAATAGCCGCGATTGATCGGATTTGTGCTCATCTTCTGCCCTTGGCCATGACGCGGCGCAAATTAGCGAAGGGTCGGCAAAAAGACCAGTCAGCTTGTCACCAATGTCAGCTTGTCGCCAATGTCAGCTTGTCGCCAATGTCAGCTTGTCAGGGGCGCCCGCGCGGCACGGCTGGCGAAGGCGAGACCGAACAGGACCGTGACCCCGCCGGCCAGGGCCATCCCGCTCGGCACTTCGCTGAGCAGGAAGAAGGCAATGACGCTGGCAATGACCGGCTGGCCATAGCCCAGCACCGCCGCCACACTGGCGGAAATCCGCGTCAGGCCGATATTCATGAGAAAATATCCGGCAAAGGTGATGAGGCCGTAGAGCGCCATGAAGCCGGTTTCGCCGGCATCGACCGGCATGCCATGATCTTCCCAGAACAGCAGTGGCACGCAGAACAAGCCGGCGCTGATCAACTCCCAGAACGTCACTGCCCGCACATCATGGCCGCGGCAGGAACGTGCCGTGATCAGCAGGCAGCCGGCATAGAAGAACGCCGCTGTCAGTGCGAGCAGGTTCCCGGCCGTGCTGGACTGACCGCTCCCGAGCGAGCCCAGGCTCGGCCCCGCCGTCATCACCGCGACACCGGCAAAAGCGATGAGCCCGCCTGCCACCAAATGCCAGCCCAGCGGCCGCTTCAGGAAGATGATTTCCACCGCCGCCACCAGCAGCGGATAGAGCATGACCAGCAGTGCTGCCTCCATCACGGTGGTGGTCATGATGGCGATGTTCCACAGCACCAGATCGGCCGCCAGCAGGAAGCCGGCGAAGGTGACCGCCAGCAGCACCCGTGGCGGCAGGGCGACCTTAAACCGGGCAAAGATGAGTGACAGGAGGGCCGCGACCAGCAGCCGCCAGCAGGCGGTCGAGGCCGGGTCCAATGGACTGAGCCGGACCAGGATCGGGCTGAAGCCGGACAGAAAGATGCCGGCGAAGAGCGCGACAAGCGCTGGATGATGGGTTGGTCGGGCCATGGGCGTGTAACCGGCTATTTATTATTTGAAGGTTACATCCTATTCAGTTACTGTAACCAGTCAATTGTGTTTTGATGGTGACAGCTGTGAGCCAAATCGTGGCATTGCCGAACCGGGTGCCGAAGTCGGAATTTGTGGCCGGCAGGCTGTGCCTCGCCTTCTGCAACACCGTCGCCTTGCCCGACGCCGCTGATCGGCTCGCCGACCCCGCGGGTCTCTCCGCCTGGGCGCTCCGAGCCGGCTATCCGCTGGATTCCACGCCGGGACCGGACGATTTTGCAGCCTGTATCACCCTGCGCAGGCAATTGCAGATGATTTTCGAGGCCTTGGCCGACGGCAAATCCCCACCGCAGCAGGCCCTGGACTGGTTGGCCGGCATCTGCGTTCCGCCGCGGCTGGTTTGGGACGCGGAATCCGGTCGGGCACGGCCCCAGCCAGCCGACGGCAGGTTCGATCAACTACGCCAGGCACTCATCGCCGATGCCGTCGATCTCCTCACAGGCACCGCCCAGGCGCGCATCAAGCGCTGCCCGGCCCATGATTGCCGCTGGCTCTTTTTCGATACCAGCCGTAACGGTACGCGCCGCTGGTGCGCCATGGCCGATTGTGGGGTCAAGGACAAGGTGCAGCGCTTTCGTCGCAAGCAGCCCGCCTTCTAGCGCTTGTTGCCAGCGTCGGCGGAGAGGGGCATTGTGCGCGCCAAACCGATTTGGCCCGAAAGACCATCACCATGAACAAGCCCCACCAGCACCTCCACGTCCATGCTGACCTGCCACGAGGCGACGCGCCGATCCTGGTCGAAGTCTGGCGCGGGAATATGGTGGAGAGCCGGCACCGCGCCATCGCCGCCGTGGTCGATGCCGATGGTCATGTGGTAAAGGCCTGGGGCGATGTCGAGACGCCGATCTATGGACGCTCGTCGATCAAGCCGCTGCTCGCCATCCCGCTGGTGGAATCGGGTGCCGCCGACAGATACGGCCTGACCGAGCGTGAAATCGCCCTCGCCTGCGCCTCCCACAGCGGTGAGCCCGGCCATGTCGAGGCCGTCAACACATGGCTGGCGAAGATCGGGCTCTCCGCCGACGACCTCGAATGCGGCGCGCACTTTCCCTATTACGAGCCGGCGCTCCACGACATGGTGCGCGGCGGCATCACGCCGACGCGTTCCCACAACAATTGCTCCGGCAAGCATACTGGCTTTCTGTCTACCGCCGTCCATCTCGGCGAAAAGACCGCTGGCTATATTGGTTACGAACACAGCGTACAGCAGCGCCTGCTCGGCACCCTCGAACAGATGTGCGGGCAGGATCTCTCGCATGTGCCGCGCGGCATCGATGGCTGCGGGATTCCCACCATCGCCATCCCGGTCGGACATCACGCCCTTGCCATGGCGAAGATGGCAGACCCCAAGGATCTGGCGCCGGCACGGGCCGCGGCGTGTGCGCGCATCCTCACGGCGATGTCCCGCGAACCTTGGTATGTGGCGGGCACCGGGCGCTTCTGCACCGATGTCATGAAAGTCACCGGCACCAAGGCCGCGATCAAAACCGGTGCCGAGGGAGTCTATATGGGATCTCTGCCGGAACTGGGACTTGGCATCTGCATCAAGGCCGAGGATGGCAACGGACGCGGCGCCGAAATAGTCATGGGTCAGTTGCTGCGCCATTTCGGCATTATCGATGCGGCGCAGGCGGAGCAACTGCAGCAAGCGCTGCAGCCCACTCTCCGGAACTGGGCCGGGACGGTGGTGGGCAGTATCAAACCGGCGCCGATTCTCAACGAGACGGCGCCGTTCTAGGAGCGGCGCAGATACAAAAATAAATCGTTTCACCGGGCGACTTTTTGGGTGACATGATGATAGCCTCTCATCGTTCATGAGGAGCCCGTCATGAAATCGAGCTATCGCCAGCGATCGATTGGTAACAGGAAGCTCAGCCCCGAAACCCTGATGACCAGTTATGGCTACGATCCCTTCCTGTCGGAGGGATCGGTGAAGCCGCCGGTCTTTCTCACCTCGACCTTCGCATTCAAATCGGCGGAAGACGGCAAGGATTTCTTCGACTATGTCGCCGGTCGCAAGACGCCGCCCAATGCGCAGGATGCGGGCCTCGTCTATTCGCGCTTCAATCATCCCAACCTGCAGATTGTCGAAGAACGACTGGCAGTCCTTGAAGGCGGCGAAGGCGCCTTGATGTTCGCCAGCGGCATGGCGGCCATCACCGCCGCGATCCTGGCCTTTGCACGACCGGGTGACACGATCCTCCACAGCCAGCCGCTCTATGGCGGCACCGAGACATTGCTGGTCGGCACATTGGCACCGTTCGGCCTGAAGGCCGTCGGCTTCATGGACGGGCTGGACGAACAGGTGATCAACGCGGCCGTCGCCCAGACTGCCGGTTCCAAGGTTCCGATCATCTATGTCGAATCTCCCGCCAACCCCACCTGCGGCATCGTCGATTTCGAGCTCATGGTCAAAGCCGCCGATGCCATCGAAAGGCGCCAGGGATCGCGGCCGCTGATTGTGGTCGACAACACCATGCTGGGGCCGATCTTCCAGCAGCCGCTGCAGCATGGCGCCGACATCATCGTCTATTCGCTGACCAAATATGTCGGCGGGCACAGCGATTTGGTGGCTGGCGGTGTGATCGGCCGCGCACTGGACCTCGTGCCCATCAAGAAGATCCGCAGTGCCTTCGGCATGCAGCTTGACCCGCATTCCAGCTGGATGCTGGGCCGCTCGCTCGAAACCCTGCATCTGCGCATGGAGCGCGCCAGCAACAGTGCGGCGAAAATCGCGCGCTGGCTGCATGACCAGACCAAGGTCGACGAGGTTTATCACCCGGACCTCATCGATCACGGCAGCTATCAGCGCGTTTACAGAAGGACGGCCAAGGATGGTGGGTCGACGTTCTCCTTCACATTAAAGAGTGGTCAGGAGGGAGCGTTCCGTTTCCTCAATGATCTTCACCTCTTCACGCTCGCGGTCAGTCTCGGTGGTACCGAATCGCTGATCTCTCATCCCGCCTCGACCACGCATTCTGGAGTCGCCAAGGAGATTCGCGACAAGGTCGGCGTCACCGACAGCCTGATCCGCGTCTCGGTCGGCCTGGAGAATCCGGACGACCTCATCGCCGACCTCGCCGAAGCGCTGGAGAAGATCTGAGATTGGCGTCTGGTTCGCCGCGCAGCTCACAGGATTGTGAAGGTGTCACAGGGGCTGCCACAGAGACCTCACAGGTCGGCATAGTCACCGAATCGTAAGATGATTTTCGGACATGCGGCGAAGCACGCATGCCGATAATGATTCAAGGAGCGGGGACATGACTATCATCAAGGCGACACGATTGCGTATGGCTGTTGGACTGCTCGTGGCAGCTGGCCTGGCCGTGGCGTCCGCATCGCCGGCGCTGGCCGATCGCAAGCACAAGAACTGGCAGCATGACCACGGCAAGCACCATAGTCACAATCATCGCTATGACGAGGTGCGCTACTATGACGGCCCGGACGTGATCTACGTCCAGCCGCGACCGGTTGTTGTCCGCGAGCGGGTCTATGTGCAACCGGCGCCGGTCTACTATGAACCCTCCCCGGTGATCTATCAGCGGCCGTCGATCAACATTATCGTGCCGCTGTTCGACTGAGACAGCATTTCCTTTGACTGCGGCGGGAAGGGTGATCTGGCACCCTCCCCGATCCGCTTTGCCGGATCTGCAACAGCCGTTATATCCTTCCGCCGCCGGCCGCGAAATGCTGGCCGCGGGACGGAAGGATGGAAACTATGCAGGCCCTCATTTGCGATCAACCTACCGGTTACGAGAACCTGCGCCTCGGCGACATGCCGGTGCCTGAGGCCGGGCCGGGCGAGGTGCTGATCGAGGTCAAGGCGGCCGGCATGAACTTCGCCGATTCGCTGATGGCGGCCGGCAAGTATCAGGTGAAGCCTGAACCGCCCTTTGTTCCTGGTCTGGAACTGGCGGGCGTGGTGGCCAGGTTGGGTGCCGGGGTGAATACCGGGGTCGATGGCCTCGCTATTGGGCAGCGCGTGATGGCCGTGGTCGATCATGGCGCCTTTGCCCCCGTCGCGACCGCCCGGAGCGCCGATGTCTTTCCCATTCCGGACGGACTGGATTTCCCCCAGGCCGCAGGTTTTCCGATTGCCTACGGCACCTCCTATGGCGCGCTGGTCTGGAAGGCGCGGCTGCGTCCGGGCGAGACATTGCTGGTCCACGGCGCCGCCGGGGGTGTCGGCCTCACCGCCGTCGAGATCGGCAAGGCGCTGGGCGCCAGGGTCATCGCCACCGCCGGCGGGGCCGACAAATGCGCCATCGCCGCTGCCCACGGCGCCGACGATATCATCGACTACAAGGTCGAGGATATCCGCGAGCGCGTGAAGGCGCTGACCGCCGGGCGCGGGGCCGACGTGGTCTACGACCCGGTCGGGGGCGACACCTTCGAAGCCTCGCTCCGGGCCGTGGCCTGGAATGCGCGGCTAGTGGTGATCGGCTTTGCGGCCGGCAAGGTGCAACAGATTCCGGCCAACATCCTGCTGGTCAAGAATGTCGACATACTCGGCTTCTATTGGGGCTCGTACCGGCGCGAGGCGCCCGGCCTGCTGGCTGACAGCTTCCTTGCGCTGGCCCGGATAGCGCAAAACGGTCAATTGCGGCCGCACGTCTCCCATATTCTGCCGCTTGGCGCCTGGCGGGAGGGATTCGAGGCACTGCTGGGTCGGCGGTCGACCGGCAAGATCGTGCTGACGCCCTGACAGGCAAGGGGCGCGATTGACCAGATTTACCTGTGACTGTGGCCGAAGCCGATTGCCGTCTGGGCGCTGAAGTGACAGATTGGCCCTATAGTCCAAGGGCCTTCAAGAAACGATCACGCATAACGATGCTCAAAGATTCCCGTCTGCTGTTCAAACTGTGGCTGAAAAATCCGCGCAGCATCGGCGCCGTCACGGTGTCGAGCCCGGAGCTGGCGGCCGCCATGGCGCGCCAGGTGCCCAAGAACAATGCCGGCTATGTGGTCGAACTGGGTGGTGGCACGGGTGCCGTCACGCGGGCCATCCTGGCTGCTGGTGTTGCACCGGAGCGGTTGATCGTGGTCGAACGCGACCCGATGTTGCACAAGCATCTGGTCGACCGTTTTCCCGGCGTGAAGATCCTGCTGGGCGATGCCATGCATCTCCCCTCTCTGCTGCGGCGGCACGGGATCGAGCCGGTCAATGCCATCGTCTCCAGCCTGCCGCTGCTCAGCCTCAAGAAATCGATCCAGCTGCGCATCGGCGCCCAGGCCTTTGCTGTGTTGCAGCCGGGCGCGCCGTTCATCCAGTTTACCTATGGCCTGTTTTCACCCTTGCCGCGCGGCCGCCTCGGCATCACCGGCGAGGTCGAGGAGCGCGTGCTTCAGAACCTGCCGCCCGCCAGCGTGTGGCGCTATTCGCGTCCGGCCGGCAGCGCCGTCAAATCCGGCAGCCATGGCAAGGCCAAGAGCAAGTTGGAAATCGCCGCTTAAGACATCGCTTCTTCCCGCAGGAACGCGATGAGATCGAGCGATGGCGGCGCCACCCTGGTGCCGGACAGCATGCCATGCGCCTGCCCGCGATGATGGGTCTGGTGATTGAACATGTGCCCCAGCACCAGGGCTATTGGCGTTTCATGCGCGATGCCGGCGACGGTCTTGTAGGTGAGCACTTCGGACAGCCGTGCCGCCGGCATGTCGTTGACACAGTCGAGAATGCGTTGATCGAGTGCAGCGCGCGCCGCCGTCAGCGCTGCGAACTCCGCGGCCACGATCTGGTCCAGCGCCCGCATCTCGGGATCTGCAATGCCGGTGAGGCGGCTCAGCCAGATGCGATCGGCGACAATCAGGTGATTGAATGTCTTCAGGAGCGACGGAAAGAAGCCGATCCGTGGCGCATCGATCTCGTCTGGCGACAGTTCACCGACGGCGCCATAGAGGCGTCGATTGGCCCATTGATTGTAGCGCGCGAGGCTGGCGAAGTAGCTTTTCATCGGTGGATTCTAGCTTGTTGGAAAAAATGCGCCACCGGTCCGGATGATCCAATGGATCTTCGGGCCGGTGGCTTAGTCGTCCCGGGCTGGGCCAAAGGGGGCGCTGGCCCAACGAGCATCCGGGGTCGGATGCCGAAGAGCGGCGTTGCCGCCCTTCTCTGCGTTCCTGCCCGAATCGCCAGCGAGATCGCCGCGATGAACCGGAACGATGGTGACAATCGCAAGCTTTGACGAACTCGAACTCGACGCGGCTGCCAAAGCCGTTACCCGCGCCAGAAGGGCTTGCTGTATTCTTCCTCGGCATCCAGGCGCGACAGGCCGATATCCTTGAGCTGATAGTCCGAGAGTCGCATCAGGTCGCGGCGGGAACGATGCCGCTCCTGCCACTCGAGAAAGGCAACGACAAGGGCGCCGAGGCGGCCAGTGGGCACGGATTTGGACGCGTGGTAGGGTCGGCCGAACAGGTGGGAAGCGCCCTGCGAAGACGCCTGCGACCCGGAGAAGAGGCTGATCTGAGTCATTGTATCCTCACATTTAACTAACCGGCACCATTGCCGTTGGGTAGAGATTATGCTTGCATTGCTGGGGTTGCAAACGACCGTTTCTCACTTGTTCTGTTAGTTTGCGTAACAGCAGAACGGCTTGATATTGATTCCATTGAGGAAGCCCCGCGATGCGCCTGCCGCCCTTGAAAGCCGTGCGATATTTCGAATGCGCGGCGCGCCATTTGAGCTTTACCAAGGCCGCCGATGAGCTGAGCGTCACCCACAGCGCCATCAGCCATCAGATCAAGGCATTGGAGGAATGGCTGGGGATCAGCCTGTTTGACCGTGGCGCCCGCTCCCTGAGCCTCACCGAGGCCGGCCGGCGCTATCTGCCACCGGTCCGCGCCGCCTTTCACCAGCTGGCCGAAGCGTCGGCCGAGATGCGGCTTTTCCCGGGCGGAGGACCGCTCACCGTCAGCGCCCTCCCCTCACTCGCCTCGAAATGGCTGGTGCCCCGGCTCTATGACTTACAGGCCCGCCACCCGGAAATCGAGGTCCGCATCTCCGCCACCGACCGGCTCGATCCCGTGGGTGAGGGCGATGTCGATATCGGCATCCGCTATGGCCGCGGCCAATGGGCGGGTGTCGAGGCCGAGCTGCTGCTGCAGGACGAGGTGTTTCCGGTTTGCGCACCCAGCATCCTGGAAGGACCGCTCCCTTTGAAGGAACCGCGCGACCTTGCCCGCTTCTCGCTCATCTCGGATATGGATTGGCGTCGTGCGCAGTTCGATTTCTGGCCGCGTTGGCTGGCGGCGGCCGGCGTCCCCGATCTTGAACTCAAGACCAACCTCACCTTCAACTATTACAACCTGATGATCCAGGCAGCGATCGACGGGCTCGGCATCGCGCTCGGCAACACCATGCTGGCGGGTGACGATTTGCGAAACGGACGATTGGTTCAGCCCTTTCCGCAGACCGTGCAATTGGAGACCGGCTATTACCTGATCTACGGCAAGGGCGCATTGCGCCAGGCCAAGGTGAAGGCCTTCCGCGACTGGATCCTGGGCCAGATGTCCACCTTCCGGGACAAGAAGATCGAGGCGGCAGCAAAGCCCGGCGCCGCCCGTGGCGAGGGAACTGTCTGATGCTGCGCCATTTCGTCTTCTTCCTCATTGCGCTTTGCCTTGCATTGAGTGCGTCCGCGCACGCTGATGAGACCGCCACGCGCTGGCGCATCAACAATATTCCACTCGACATGCCGCTTGATGAGGCGCTGAACGGCGAGTTCCTGGAAGGCATCTATCAGGAGAAGCTGCAGGACCGCCTGATGTACAGCGTCCTCACCGAATGGCCGAGCTATCACATTCATTCGACCCTGAAGGTGGGCGGCAAGCTTGCCGAGATCGATGCGCAGCAAGCGGTCGAGAGCGATCCTCGTAACGAGCAGATGGACCTCTATTTCTCAAGCGCCGCCGACCATCGTCGGCTCTTCTGGATCCGGGCGCGCAAGCCTATCGAGGGTCCAGCCGACGCAACCGGCATCGCCCAGACCATGCAGATGGTGGAAGCCAGTTTCGGCAAGCCCGACCGGATCGTCACGGCTGCGGACTGGCCGGGCAATGCAATCCTGATCATGGTGGATCCAGCCCTGGGCGAGGCCGAGCGTTCCCTCATGTTGGCAGCGCTCCCCGATCCACTTACGCTCGGTCATGATGACTTTATCGAGTTCTGGAGCATGGATTTGCAGCGCCGGGCAAAGCTGCTGGGGCCTAACTTTCGTGGCGCCATTGTTTTGCTGACGGCATTCCAGGGGCGGTTGCAGGGCCTCCAGACCGAACTGCTCGACCTCGGCCGGGCGCAAACGGTCTTTAACCTCGCTGACTAGGCGCTGGTCGCTACTGCCGGATCTGTGGGAAACCGTAATGGGCGCGGGCAATATTGCATTCGGCATCGCCCGGCTGGCAGGCGCGGCAGACGTCGGGGCGCAAGCCATAGATCGTGCAGGCGGTCGCGACGCCGATCTCACCACCGAGCGCCGCGCAACGGTTCCCCTCACAGCGCATCCCGCTCTTGTCGAGCGCCACCAGCGCCTCTGGAATGAGGGCTAGATCTTCCTCGGCTTCGAGCGAGAAGCGCGGCCAGTTCTTGTCATAGGCGCAGCAGGCGCCACAAGTCTGGCAAGGTGACTCGGCGGGATCCGTCATATGGCAAGGTGATCCGAAATCGGCCTCATATGGACCCGGTATAGCGCAACCCGGGACCCGGCACCCGTCTCATTGTCCTGAGCTCATTGCCCTGACCTCATTGGCCTGAGCTTAGGCGCCTGGCGGCAATTCGAGCGCCAGGATCAGAAGGGCCTCGACCACAAATCCCTCCGATCCGCCGGCAGCCGCCAGGGGCAGGAAGACGATGTCGTAATCGAGCAGGACGCCGTCACCCGACAACAGGCTGTGTCGTTCGAGATATGGCGCCCCCGTCGCGGAAGCAGCGTGGCAGCCACGGACCGGAATATGCTGGAAAAGCGCTGGGTCGAGCCCCGCATGTCCCCTGTCATCCAGCGCATCGATTGGAAGATAGCGGTAGTTTGCGGCCTGTTCGCCATCCGGCAAGAGTTCCGCCAGCAGCACGCCAGAAAAGGCCTCGGCCAGCCCGACAAGGTCGATGTCGGCGCGCCGGGGCATGGTGCGACCGGCCCTGAACTGGTCCCAAACCTCGCACAATCCCTGGATCTCCGGCGCAGCATCCAGCCAAGTGGGCGCCATTGGCTTTTCGAGAAGTTCATTCGCATACGATGATGTATGCATTTCATTTAGTCCTTACTGAGTTCAACTGCTCAGATATTGGACCGATTGTATAAAATATCTAGCAATATAATTGCGTTATCGGGTTTTTGTGCTTTATTCGCGCCAAAGGACCATCGTGGCATGATTCGAAAAAAATCTAGCTATTCCAATTCGGTAAAGAGAGACAATCTCTTCTATTTCAACGATTAACTTGAAATAAGTTAATCATCTTGGTGCGCCTTCTTTGACGGATGATGCGTTGAGCCGCGGTTTGGTGCTGCCACGCCCTCAACGACGCGCCCGCGGCCGTGACAGTGGTCGCTTGCTCGCCGCGCGGGTAAGTGGCTTCGTCCGCGGCGCTGCCCGCTTGGGCAGAACGGCAGACTTGGTCGCCTGCTTGACCCAATCCGCGACAAAGGCATATAGGCCGCGAATGCCCAGCGGCTCGCCCCCGTCCGGCCGGCCCGCACCCTTGCCCGCGGTCCAGCCATAGGTGTCGACATGCAGCCATTTGGTGGTCGGCGCGATGAACTCGGCGAGGTAGAGGGCCGCCGTGATCGCGCCACCGAAGGCGCCGGGTTCGCAATTGGCGATGTCGGCCACCTTGCTGTCGAGCATCTTGCGGTAGGGCTTCCACAAAGGCAGGCGCCAGAACGGGTCGCCTTCGCTGCGGCCGTACCGCAGCAGGCTATCCGCAAGGTCGTCATCATTGGCAAACAGGACCGGAAGATCCGGCCCCAGCGCCACGCGCGCAGCGCCGGTCAAGGTTGCCATGTCGATGATGAGATCCGGCTTCTGCGCATCCGCCTCGGCCAGGGCGTCGCACAGGATGAGGCGCCCTTCGGCATCAGTATCGTTGATCTCGACCGTGATGCCCTTGCGGGTCTTCACCACATCAAGCGGCCGGATCGCATTCCCGGAGATGGAATTCTCCACAGCCGGAATCATCAGCCGCAAGCGGAGTGGCAAATCGGCGTCCATGATCATTTGCGCAAGGGCAAGAACCGTGGCGGCGCCACCCATATCCTTCTTCATCATCATCATGCCGCCGCGCGGCTTGATATCGAGACCCCCGGTGTCGAAGCAGACGCCCTTGCCGACCAATGTCAGCAACGGCCCCTTCTCGCCCCCGGTCCCCTTCCAGGAAAGGTCGATCAGGCGCGGTGCACGAACGCCGGTGGTCGCAGCACCGCGGCCGACCGCATGGATGGTCGGGTAGTTCTGTTTCAGCAGTGCATCGCCGACGATGCTGGTAACCTTGGCCTTGTAGGCTGCGCCGACCTTCTCCACCGCCTTCTGCAGATGTTCCGGCCCCATATCCTCGGCCGGCGTGTTGATGAGGTCGCGGCCGAGACCGATCGCCCTGGCGGTGCGTTCGACCGCCGCCCTGTCGGCGCCCTTGGGCCAGACCATGGTCGCAAACTCCTTTGCGTCGCTGCGATAGCGCGCGAAGCGATAGCAGCCCATCGCCCAGGCAAAGGCATGGGCGGAAGCCTGCGCCGGCGACAGATCCTCCTCCTCCAGCTGGTATAGACCGACCGGCAAGGCGGCAGGCAGGCCCGCCAGCGACCAGCGATCGAGCCCGTCTTCGACACCGGCGAGAATCCGCGTGGCCCGGCCGGCATCGTCCGGCAGCAGCACGAAGGTTCCTGGCTTGGCCTTGAAGCCGGCGGCCTTTATCCAGGCCAACAGTGTCGCGGATTGCGATTTGAGCCAGGCCGCCAGGGTCTTTTCGCTGAGTGGCAGGATGGGCGTGGCCTTGCCAGCAGCCTTACCGGTAGCTTTCGGGGTGCGCGCAACGAGATGATCGAGCAAGGGCGTGGTCCTTGATAGGGTCTTGGGGGCGGGCGGGATGCCTTACCGGCCCGATTCGCCCGGATTGTAGCTTCTGGCAAGTCGGATGGTAACTGGCTGAATCGTCATGGTTCACAGGATGGTTCACAGGGCGGCCACTTCGCCTATGATGCAAGAATGATCGACTTGAATGAAAGAACAAGCGGGACGTCGCATGACAACTGAACTGACGCTGATCATCGGCAGCAAGAATTATTCATCATGGTCATTGCGACCCTATCTTGCGCTGAAAGCGGCTGGCCTGCCGTTCCGCGAGATGCTGATCCCCCTGCGGACCGAAGACACCTATCGGCATATCCGCCTCTATTCCCCCTCTGGCACGGTGCCGGTCCTGCTCCATGGCGGCGTCAAGGTGTGGGAGAGCCTGGCGATCTGCGAATACATCGCCGAACTGGCACCGACTGCCAATCTGTGGCCGCGGGATGCCGAGGCGCGCGCCTTTGGCCGTTCGATCGCCAACGAAATGCATGCCGGATTTGCCGCCCTGCGCCAGAACATGCCCATGGATCTGGCGCGCGACCGGCGGCATGAGTCGCGCGCGCATCTCGTGGCCGACCAGATCGCCCGCATCACGGCCATCTGGAACGAGGCGCGGGAACGAGTCGGCACACGCGCGGCCAATGGCAATGGACCTTTCCTGCTTGGCGGATTCACGATCGCAGATGCGATGTTTGCACCTGTGGCGACAAGGTTTCGCACCTATGGCGTCAAGCTGGACGAAACCAGCCAACTCTATTGCGAGGCCATCTTCGCCTGGCCGGGATTCAAGGAATGGGAAGCGGCGGCCCTTCAGGAAACCGCGGTCTTCAAATTCGACGTCTTTCAGAAAGCCGACTGAGTGACCGGCGCCCAGCCCATGAACAGCAATACGAACCCGGAAGGCGATACGCCGCTGAACCGCCCGGACGAGGTCGCGCCACCGGGCATCGGCTTTCTTCGCTGGGGATATGTGGCGCCGTTCCTGCTGTGGTTGATCATCGTCGTGGGCGCTTTGCTCGGTCGGCCACCGACGGCACCCTACGAGTTGGAGATGCTCGCCTCCGCCTGGCATATGTGGCAAGACGGCGTCTGGATCCCATTGCGCAGCGGCATTGGTAATGGCGACCAGCCGCCCCTTCAGCTTTGGACAATCCTCGCCGGGTGGCACGTCTTCGGCATCGGTGATGGATGGCCGCGAATCCTCAGTGTGCTGTGCAGCCTGGCGACCCTCGTCCTGATCGGCCTCAGCGCTCTCTCCCTCTGGCCCCACCGGCAGATGACCGAGCTCTATGCGCGCATTCTGCTGGCCGGCGTCATGGCATTCGCGCTGATCGCCACCATGGTTCAGGCGGAACCGCTGGGCCTGTTGTTCACGGCGCTTGGCTTTCACGCGTTGACCAAGCTTTGGCACAGCAACATTTCCACCGGCTCGGCCATGCTGTGGTGGTCTGTTTTCGGCGGCACGGTCCTGCTGATATTGTTTGCGATCGGCAACATTGCGTGGCTCGTCCTGCCGCTGATTGCCGCCCTGGCGCCACGCCAGAACATGTTGGGTCAACGCCAGGCAGCGGTGCAACCCGTCGCTGGCTCGGCGCGGGTGATACTTAAATTCGCCCCGGCATGGCATCTTGCCTTGCTCATCAGCCTGCTTCCCGCGGCCATAGCCTGGGTCGCCTGGATTCAGTATCTGCGCCAGACCGGCAATGCGGCGAGCTTCATCGGCTTTGGCAATGGTTGGCTCCACCCCGCCACGGAAGCTAGCCGGCGCGAAATGTGGTCGCTGTTCCTGGCGCCGGTCCTGCTCTATCCCTGGATCTGCTGGAAGACCCTGTGGCGCGCGATGGCCAAGCAATGGCGTGGCCGTGTCGGTCGCAGCTTTCGCCTTTGCCTGCTGTTTCTGGCGACGACCATGATCAGCGGCATCGCCAGCGGATGGCAGATGCAGGGGCTGATCTACATCATCCTGCCGCTGTCGCTGCTGGGCGCACGCCTGCTGGCAACGCAGGAGATCCGCGCCAAGGATTTCCATGCCATCGTGCCGTCCCTCCTGGCGCTGCTGCTTGGACTGTTCTTCTTCCTGATGAACATCGTGCCGACGGCACATCTTGATGCGCTTTGGCGGCAATTGTTCGACGTCCCGCTGCCGATCTGGATCGGTGGCATCGGCATGACCTCGGGCCTCGTGCTGCTGGTTGCCGGCTATGGCATCGCCCAGCTGTCACCGACCCATCTGCTCTCGCGGACCATCCAGGTCGCGACCCTGCCAGTCTTGCTGATGACCTGCATCAACATCGAGTTCCCGTTCAATCTGCGCCAGTTCTTCGATCTTGAACCGGTGGCCCAGCGCCTGCGGCAGTTGGAGGAGGCTGGGCAGCCGCTCGCCGTCTATGGACCTTATCGCGGCGAGTTCGATTTTTATGGCCGCCTCTCGGAAGCACCGATATCGCTGCCGAACCGGCAGGCCGCCCTGGCATGGGCGAAGGACAATCCGGCCGGAGTCATCGTCAGCTATTTCGACGGCAGCCCGCTGCGCCTGCCGGCGCTGCCCTATTACCGGGGGGTTGCCCGCGACCGCTGGGTCGCAATCTGGCCGACCAGCGCTGTCACGGCCACCGAGGGCGCCACGCTCAACAGCAATTTCTAGTAAGCAGCGCTTAACTCTTTTTTTGCCATTATGCACTCAGCTGTTCCTGGGGGCGCCGCTAGATCAACCTGCAGCATCTTCAAATTACTTATTATTTTCAAGGCTCTACGAATGATCTCCTTCACCTTGGGATTCCGGAAGGTCGGCAAAGTCGAGATGCGCCGCGACAAGCGCTTCTTCGAGCCAACTCTCTCGGTAGAGATCGACGACTATCGCTACGACACCGAGAACTGGTCCCTGGGTGGCCTTCTGCTGCGCAATTATGATGGGCGCTTCTTCAGCAACATGCTGGTGCTGGTCCATATCAAAGTGAAAGGCGACACCCGGGACCAGCGGGTGCAGAGCGTGGTGTCGGTCGAGGCAAGAGTGGTGCGGAATGACCGCCAGAAGCGACTCCTGGCCCTGAAATTCGTCAAGCTCACTCCGGCCGCCATCCGTTTTCTCGAGCGCAGCTATCTCGCCCATCGCAATCGGGTTCGCTGACCGAGGGATCGGCTGGGCGGAGCCCAAGGACCATCGCCGGCTTTGGCCAGCCGGGATATGGTCCCAATCGGCTGGTACAGGAATCCTGCCATCTGTTACACTTGCGAGCATACATGTCGGGAGAGTGTGGATGACCAGCTTCACCATGGGTTTCAGCAAGGCCCGGGGTCCGGAACACCGGCGCGACAAGCGCATGCCGTTGCCGATCTTCACGGTCAAGGTGGGCGGGCAGGTCTGCGATACGCTCAACTGGTCCCTGGGCTGGCTTCTTATCGAGAATTATGATGGCCAATTGCTGGTCGAGATGCCGGTCGTGATCGATATCAAGATCAAGGACGAGCACGCCGAATTTGCCATGAAGATCCAGGCCAAGGTGGTGCGGAACGATCGCGAAAACAGGCGCCTTGCGGTCAAGTACGACGAACTCAGACCCTCCATCTACGATTTCTTCGAGCGCGGGTTCAACAAGCGCTTCCACGGCCGGGAACGCTCACCGGCCTAACGCGATCGGTCGGCATCATGGCAATCATTTGGTCGCAGTGGAATTGGCCGGATTCTCTGGCCTTCGGCTGGATGCTGATGCTGTGGTTCGTCTATGGCCGATTTGCCGACAAGCTGCCCGCCGATGACGTGGCGCCGAAAAATCTCAATCAGATGATGCATCAGCTGCGCCGCCTCTGGATGCGGCGCATGCTCGACCGGCCGGAGCGCATTCTGGATTCCTCGTTGACCGGCCATCAGGTCAACTCGACCACCTTCTTTGCCTCAACCTCGATGTTGATCATCGCCGGCCTGTTGAGCGTCCTTGGCAAGGCGGCCGACGCCCACGCCGTCATCCAGTCTTTCGGATTTGCCGTGATATCGTCCGAGTTGCTGTTCGAGCTGAAGATCCTCGGCCTCATCGGCCTGTTCATGGTGGGCTTCTATAAATTCACCTGGGCGTTGCGGCAGTTCAACTTCGCCTGCACCTTGATCGGGGCAGCACCCCTGCCGCCGGTTGAGTCGATGGCCCGCGACAGGTTCGCCGATCAGGCAGCACGGGTCATGTCACTGGCGGTCGTGAGCTTCAATGGCGGCATCCGCTCCTACTATTTCGCCATGGCCTGGTTGTGCTGGTTCATTCATCCGCTGGCTTTCGTCGTCGCCAACGGCATCGTTGTCCTCGTCTGGTTGAAGCGCCAGGTGAACAGCCGCAGCCAGGCGAGCGTTGCCGAGTATTATGATGCGACGGGAGGGTGAGCCCATGGCATGTCGGGATCCTGAGACGACCGCATGACGATTGTGGACCTCATCGGCCTTGGTCTGTTTGCCGTCGCTTTCTTCGGCTATGCACGCATCGCCGATCTCGCCGGCCGTGGCAAGAATGTGAATTCGCTGATGCATGAAGTGCGGCGCGCCTGGATGCAACGCATGATGGAGCGGCCTGATCGCATCGTCGATTCCGCGCTGACCGGCCATACGGTCAACTCGATGTCCTTCTTCAGCTCCGCCACGATCCTGGTCGTCGCCGGCCTGCTGGGCGTCCTGGGCCAGGCGGAAGAGGCGCAGAAGGTGATCGCCGGCTGGATCTTTGTCGCCCATAGCAGCGCCACCATGTTTCAGCTGAAGATCATCGGGCTGATCGCCGTCTTCGTCTACGGCTTCTTTCGCTTCACCTGGGCGCTGCGGCAATACAATTACTGCTGCACTCTGATCGGCGCGGCGCCACTCGCCAAGAACGATTACCCCCACAGGCTGGAACTGGCCGACCAGATGGCGCGGGTTTATACCAGCGCGCTCACCAGCTTCGGCGGCGGCATCCGCTGCTACTATTTCGCCCTCGCCTGGCTTGCCTGGCTGATCGACCCGATGGCCTTCATCGTCGCCACGCTTGGCGTCATGCTGGTCCTGCTGCGCCGTCAGGTCTCCTCGCACAGTTCGCGCGCCATCCAGCGCTATGTCGAACTCAACCCACCGGAAACTTCGCCTGCGCGCGACCCGAATGACTGAGACGTTGCAGCCACGGCTCTACGGCGCGCATTACAGCGTCTATGTCCGCATCGTCAGGTTGACGCTGCTCGAGAAAGGCGTTCCCTACGAGTCACGCGACATCGACATCTTCGCGCCCGGCGGGCCACCGCCAGATTATTTGCGCCTGCATCCTTTTGGCCGTATCCCGGTCTTGGTTCATGGCGATTTCACGCTCTACGAGACCAATGCCATCACACGGTACATCGATGAGGCCTTCGCCGGCAGCAACCTGCAACCCGCGGAGGCGCGGGCACGCGCTCGCATGAACCAGATCATCAACATCGCCGACAATTACCTCTACCGGCCGCTGGTCTGGGGCATTTATGTGGCCCGCGACGAGGCGGCGAAAGGCAATTCGCCCTTGGATCAGGCTGCGTTGGACGCAGCCATGGCCAGATCACGGCTGGCATTGGCGGCACTCGCAAACCTTAGCGATGGCGACAGTTGGTTGTTGGGTCAGTCGCTGTCACTGGCCGACCTTCACCTGGCACCGATGATCGCCTATGGCCGCCAGGCTGCCGAAGGTCTTGCCCTGTTGCAGGAGCAGCCGCGTCTTGCCAGATGGTGGGAGCACATGAATGCGCGAGCCAGCATGCTGGCGACGCGGTTCGCCGCCGAAGGAGTGCCGGGCTAGGCGCCGATCGCGTTCAGCCTGGCCACACGGCGGCGCATGAACCACAGGGCGAGGTTGCTGAGCGGCATGTGCAAAGGACCTTGGGGATTGAGGCCGGCAGCCTTCAGCACCATGGCGATCCCGCGCTGGATATGCGGCGGTTGATAATAGGCATAGGCGCGCCGCGCATAGGCCATCGAGAAGCGCTTGCGCTCATAGGGCTCGGCCGCATGATTGGCGGCATAATAGGCATAGGCGAGCTCGTCATCTTAGGATTCGGTGATGCGCGAGAGTGCCACCTTGACCCGGCCGAAGGCACCCAGGCCTTCCTGCTCCAGATAGTGCTGCAAATGCGTGTAGAACAGCTTGTAATGACGGAGCTCGTCAGCAGCGATCTTGCGACAGATGGCGTGCAGCACTGGCTCGGCGCAGGACTCGGCCAAGGCGGTGTAGTATGACGAGGTTCCGGTTTCGACGATGCAGCGCGCGACGAGTTCGCCGGAGCGACTGCCGCGCACAGAGGCGTTCACGTCGAGCGTGATCCTGTAGCCGTTGGTGAAACGCTTGAAGCTGGCGTCGAAATCGAAGTCCGGGTCGGCGAGCATGGCCCAGCGCGCAAGCGCTGCGCCATGCTGCACCTCTTCCAAGGCCCAGGCACTGGCAACGGCGCGAAAGCCGTCATCATCGTGAAACACATTGTTGAGATAAGTGGCGTAGTCGCCGCCGTTATATTCCACGAGGGCCGCGGCCTTCACGAGCTTTACCAGCTCGGGGTCGATTTTGCTTGGGTCGAACTGATCCCAGGGAATCTGGTCGAGGGTCCAATGCGCCATCTTGGGCCGATGCTCCCGTCTATCGGTCTTCGCCCTGCTGGCAACGGTTGGGGAAACCCCTTCCGTCTCGCTTCGTCGCCTTAATAGACGCTGGTCGCCAGGGCGTGAATCCGCGCTTCGGCGATCTCGAGAGCGGCTGCGGCAGCGGCGCGTTCGACATCGTTCTTGGCATCCTGCAGATCTTCGCGCGCATCGGCGAGCGCCTGGTCGGCCTTGAGGCGGTCGATATCGTCGACCTTCTGGGCACGTTCGGCGAGTACGGTGCAGCTGCTGCCGTTCACCTCGGCAAAACCACCTTCAACGAAAATCCGGTCGGTAATGCGGGCGCTCTCGTCGAGAATGTTGATGACGCCGGGACGCACGGTGGAGACGAGGTTGCTGTGACCGGCAAGCACGCCGAAATCACCCTCGGTGCCCGGGATGATGACTTCGCCGACATTGGCCGAGAACATCAACCGTTCCGGCGAGACGAGCTCGAAATGCACCTGATCCGCCATGACCCAACCTTCTTCGTTATAAACCGCAGCGCGCCGCCCAATCGCGGATGCTGCGCCGATAGCCCTCCGGCATCCTGAGGTCCGCGATCGCGCCGATCGGGAAACGCCCAAGCGCCTTGTGTTCGTTACTGAGCTGCAGTTGCGCTGAAGGCAGCGGCCGCACCCCATATGTAACGATCAGAACCTCGCGGCTGGGCAGGACCGGGTAGCGCCAGCAATCGATAAGATCCGCAACCGTCACGTCTATTCCCAGCTCTTCCGTGATCTCACGGGCAAGACAGGAACCTGGTTCTTCGCCGGCTTCGAGCCGGCCACCGGGAAGCTCCCACTCCTCGCGCTCGTTCTGCAGCAGAACGACTTCCTGCGCGACGAAGAGAACCCCCTTGATCGAAACCGGCCAAACAGGCGGCTTCGTGAGTTGAACAGAGGAACCGGCCGCTTGTTCCATGGAAGGGTCCATTGCGACCGGAGCCCCGAACCTTGTTACGCCGCTTCAGCCATCTTGCGGGCCTTGGCAACGGCTTCCTCGATCGTGCCCACCATGTAGAAGGCCGATTCGGGAAGGTCGTCGTAATGGCCCTCAACGATGCCCTTGAAGCCCTTGATCGTGTCTTCGAGCTTCACCAGCACGCCCGGCGTGCCGGTGAACACTTCGGCGACGTGGAAGGGTTGGCTGAGGAAGCGCTGGATCTTGCGGGCGCGGGCGACGGTGAGCTTGTCTTCTTCAGAAAGCTCGTCCATGCCCAGAATGGCGATGATGTCCTGCAGCGCCTTGTAGCCCTGCAGCACTTCCTGCACGCGACGGGCGACATTGTAATGCTCTTCGCCGATGACGCGCGGGTCGAGCATGCGCGAGGTGGAGTCCAAGGGATCGACCGCCGGGAAGATGCCGAGCTCGGCAATCTGGCGGCTGAGCACGGTGGTGGCGTCCAAGTGGGCGAAGGACGTGGCCGGGGCCGGATCGGTCAAATCGTCGGCGGGCACGTAGATGGCCTGCACCGAGGTGATCGAACCCTTCTTGGTCGAGGTGATGCGTTCCTGCAGCGCGCCCATGTCGGTGGCGAGCGTCGGCTGATAGCCCACGGCCGACGGGATACGACCGAGGAGCGCCGACACTTCCGAACCTGCCTGGGTGAAGCGGAAGATGTTGTCGACGAAGAACAGCACGTCCTGGCCTTCGGCATCGCGGAAATATTCGGCTACGGTGAGACCGGAGAGAGCGACGCGGGCGCGCGCTCCCGGCGGCTCGTTCATCTGGCCATAGACCAGGGCGCATTTCGACCCCGGACCGTCGAGCTTGATGACGCCCGATTCGATCATTTCGTGATAAAGATCGTTGCCTTCGCGGGTACGCTCACCGACGCCGGCGAACACGGAGTAACCGCCGTGGGCTTTCGCGACGTTGTTGATGAGTTCCATGATGGTGACGGTCTTGCCGACACCCGCACCACCGAACAGGCCGATCTTGCCGCCCTTGGCGTAGGGCGCCAGCAGATCGATGACCTTGATGCCGGTGATGAGGATCTGGGCTTCCGTCGACTGCTCGGAGAAGGCCGGTGCCGCGCGATGGATCGGCAGGGTGAGCTTGTGGCCAATCGGGCCGCGCTCGTCGATCGGATCGCCGATCACGTTGATGATGCGGCCGAGAGTCTCGGGGCCGACCGGCATCGAGATCGGGCTGCCCGTGTCGACCGCCTCGGCACCACGGACGAGACCGTCCGTCGTATCCATGGCGACGGCGCGCACGGTGCTTTCGCCGAGATGCTGGGCGACTTCGAGAACCAGCAGCTTGCCCTGGTTCTGCACATGCAGCGCGTTCAAGATCGAGGGCAGCTCGCCATCGAAATGCACGTCAACGACGGCACCCGTGACCTGCGTGATCTTGCCGACGATGTTCTTCGACATACTGGTTGCTCCTTACAACGATCTCTTGTTCCGGATCAGACGGCTTCAGCGCCGGAGATGATCTCGATCAGCTCCTTGGTGATGTTTGCCTGACGTGTCCGGTTGTAATTGATGGTCAGCTTGTTGATCATTTCGCCCGCGTTGCGGGTCGCATTGTCCATGGCGGTCATGCGCGCGCCGTGTTCCGAGGCGGCATTCTCGAGGAGCGCGCGATAGACCTGCATGCTCATGTTGCGCGGCAGCAGGTCAGCCAGGATCGATTCCTCGTCCGGCTCATACTCATAGAGCTGCGCATCGGCAGTCTTGGCGGCATTGTTCTCGTTGGCCGAGGCCAGCGCAAACGGGATGAGCTGCTGCGGCGTCACGATCTGGGCGATGGCCGATTTGAACTTGTTGTAGATGATCGTGCAGACGTCGAACTCGCCTGCCTCGAACATGTGGCGAATCTGCACGGCGATCTTGGCGGCGGCATCGAAGGTCAGGCGCGGCTTGCCCACATCCTCGATCGAACCCACGATCAGCGGCTGGAACTCGCGCTTCAGCTGCTCCTTGGCCTTGCGGCCGACCGTGAGGATATTCACCGTCTTGCCGTTGGCCTTCAGGTCGCGCGCCATCTTGCGCGCCTGGCGCACGATCGACGAGTTGAAGGCGCCGCACAGACCGCGATCCGACGTCATGACGACCAGCAGATGCACCTGATCGGAACCGGTCCCGGCCAGCAGCGCCGGGGCGTTGTCCTTGCCGGCCATGCTGGCGGCAAGCGATCCCAGCACACGCTCCATGCGCTCGGCATAGGGACGGGCGGCAACCGCCTGTTCCTGGGCGCGGCGCAGTTTCGCGGCAGACACCATCTTCATCGCAGAGGTGATCTTCTGCGTGTTCTTGGTGCTGTTGATGCGGATCTTTAGATCCTTAAGGTTCGGCATTTCTGCCCCTTCTCAACTCTCGGTCACAAGGTTGGCGCGCGTGATGGTCCCGGTTAGACGAAAGACTTCGAATAAGCGCCGAGGACATCGTGCATCTTGGCCTCGGTCGCCTTCGAAATCTCGCGTTCCGTCCGGATCGCTGCCAGCACGTCCGAATGCTTCGCCTTGATCTCGCTGAGCAGGCCGGTTTCGAAACGGTTGATCGCACCAACGGCGATACCGTCGAGATAACCGCGCACACCGGAGAAGATCGAGACGACCTGCTCTTCGACCGGCATCGGGCTGTACTGGCCCTGCTTGAGGAGTTCCGTGAGGCGCGCGCCGCGGGCGAGCAGCTTCTGGGTCGAGGCATCCAGGTCGGAGGCGAACTGGGCGAAGGCCGCCATTTCGCGGTACTGCGCCAGTTCCAGCTTGATGGAACCCGCAACCTGCTTCATCGCCTTGATCTGGGCGGCGGAGCCGACGCGGCTCACGCTGAGACCGACGTTGATGGCAGGACGGATGCCCTTATAGAACAGGCCCGTCTCCAGGAAGATCTGACCGTCGGTGATCGAAATCACGTTGGTCGGGATATAGGCCGACACGTCGCCCGCCTGCGTCTCGATGACCGGGAGCGCGGTCAACGAACCGGCACCAAACTTGTCATTGAGCTTCGCAGCGCGCTCGAGCAGGCGGCTATGCAGATAGAAGACGTCGCCCGGATAGGCTTCACGTCCCGGCGGACGGCGCAGCAGCAGCGACATCTGGCGGTAGGCGACGGCCTGCTTGGAGAGATCGTCATAGAAGATCACGGCATGCATGCCGTTGTCGCGGAAGAATTCGCCCATGGCGCAGCCGGTATATGGCGCCAGGAACTGCAGCGGCGCGGGTTCCGACGCGGTCGCGGCAACGACGATCGAATATTCGAGCGCGCCATTGTCTTCCAGCGTCTTCACGATCTGGGCGACGGTCGAGCGCTTCTGGCCGATGGCCACATAAACGCAATAGAGCTTCTTCGATTCGTCCGCGCCGGCGTTGATCGCCTTCTGATTGAGAATCGTGTCGATGATGACGGCGGTCTTGCCGGTCTGGCGATCGCCGATGATCAGCTCGCGCTGGCCACGTCCGATCGGCACCAGGCTGTCGATGGCCTTCAAGCCGGTCTGCATCGGCTCATGCACCGATTTACGCGGGATGATGCCGGGCGCCTTCACTTCGACGCGGGTGCGCTTCACATCGACGAGCGGACCCTTGCCGTCGATCGGGTTGCCGAGGCCGTCGACCACGCGGCCGAGCAGGCCCTTGCCGACGGGGACGTCGACGATGGCGCCGGTGCGCTTGACGGTGTCGCCTTCCTTGATGTCGCGGTCGTCACCGAAGATGACGATGCCGACATTGTCGGATTCGAGGTTGAGGGCCATTCCGCGAATACCGCCCGGGAACTCGACCATTTCGCCGGCCTGGACATTGTCCAACCCATGCACGCGGGCAACACCGTCGCCCACGCTGAGGACCTGCCCCACTTCGGTGACATCGGCCTCGTTGCCGAAATTTTCGATCTGCTGCTTGAGGATTGCAGAGATTTCGGCGGCACGGATTTCCATTATCCAACCCCTTTCATGGCGAGCTGCAGTTTCTGCAGCTTGGTTCGAATAGACGAATCGATCATGCGGCTACCCACTTTGACGATCAGGCCGCCGATAAGGTCAGGATCAACCTTGACCTCCATCGTGACCTTCGCGCCATGGGCCCGCTTGATGGTTTCAGTGAGGGCGCTCTGCTGTTCTGCAGAAAGCGCACGTGCCGACCAGACCTGCGCGGTCATTTCACCGCGACGGTCGGCCAGCATTTTCTTGAAGGCCTGGATCATCGCCGGCAGCGCAAAGAGGCGCCGGTTCTGTGCGAGGAGGCCGAGGAATTTGGCGATGAGGGGGCCGAACTGCGCCGCCTGGGCGATACCGGCAATCGCCTTGCCCTGTTCGGTGCGCGTCAGAATCGGGGAATTGATCAAGCGCCGGAAATCAGCCGACTCGTCGATCATCTTGTCGATGGCGGCAAGGTCCGCCACCACGGCGTCGAGCTGGTGCTTGTCGTCAGCGAGATCAAACAGGGCGCCTGCGTATCGCTTCGCAAGACTGCCTGTTTCTGTCGCGTTCTGGGCTGCCACGATGTCGCCCCCATCCCTGGTCTTAAATATTGATTTTGCGGAGAATTCCGAAACGGCATGGGTGCCGGCACAAACTCAACCGGCCCGTCTCAGCAGATTTCCGCGCTGCGACAGGCGGCGGGTTAGTAACATATGGTTTCAGGCTAATCAACAGGCCCTGGGCGGGCTGCGGACCGATTCATCAAGCTGCTGGAATAGCACGATAATTCGTCGCTGCCAGAGGCTCGCGATTGTTACCTGCGCGAGATGCCGCAGCCATCGCCACGACCGAGGCGGGTTAACGCATCATCCGGCCGCCAGGGCCGGCGACAATTCGCGATCGGCCGCGGCGATTTCGGCCGCCGCCTTGGCAAAGGCCGGGCGTGCCAGCAGCCGCCGGTGCCAGGCAGCAAGGCTCCTGTGGGGAGAAAGCGCCGGACCATTCAGCCGCTGGGTGAAGAGGATGGTCATGAACAGGCCGATATCGGCCACACTGAGGCTGCCGCAGAAGAATTCCTGCCCGTCCAGCTTTCGGTCCAGCTCGGCAAAGCGCGTCTCGATCACCCCTTCGGCGGCTTTGCCGGCGGCCACATGCTCAGCATGGCGCGCCTGGTCAGGATGCGGCGGCTCGGTCCGGAACAGCAGCTGCCGGACCGGCGTGAACAGGATCTCGTCGGCATCGAGTTCCAGCAGGCGGCAACGCGCGCGTTCCTGGGGTGTCGCCGGGTAGAGCGGCGGGTTCGGGTAAAGCTCGTCGAGATATTCCAGCATCACGGTCGAATCAGACAAGGCGAGATCGCCATCGACCAGCACCGGCACCTGCCGCTTCGGATTCACCGCCACCACCGCCGGGTGGCGCGGTTCATAGCCCCGTTCCTGGGTGAAGGCGACAAATTCCCGCTCATAGGGGATGCCCTTCTCATTGAGAGCAATCTCGACCTTGCGCGAAAAGAGACTTAGCGGCCCGACATAGAGCTTCAGCATGATGTGCCTCGTCGAATTGGACTGGAACAATACAAGAACACATCTAGCCGAGCAAGCGTTTGGCAACGAAACTCTGGAAATCGAGCGCCGGCTCGTTGGCCACCGCCGCGCCAAAAGCGATGTTCATGCGCTGCCAGCTGTCGAATACGGCGATGGAAGCCGCGCATTGGTCGGACGGGATGAGCGTGTCGCCGGCGCGGATAAGGGCCTTCAGCCGGTCATAGCCGGCACCGATCCTGGCCACGAAAGCACCGCCGCGCGTCATCGACCGCGGGCGCAGACGCAGGTGGTAGACCGCCTCGGCCACGAAAGGCGCATGTCCGCCGACAAGCGCCAACGTCTCGAGATCGAACAGAACGTCCTCGGCCAGGATATCCAGCCAGCGCCGCTCCGGCAGATGGCGTGCGATGCCATGGACCGAGGCGAAGGCAGTGGCAAAATCGGCGATGCCGATGTCACGCGTGGCCGGCTGGATCTCACGCAAGGTCCTGCCCTGCCAATCAGTGATGCGCGTGGCCCCGAAGGCAGCACCATGCCGCTCGGCCAAAGGAAGGAGTTCGGCCAGATAATCCGGCGACCACAGATCGTCGGCATCGAGCAGGGCGATGAAGGACCCGCGCGCAGCAGTGAGCGCACGGTTGCGCGCCAGGCCCGGGCCGGTTGCTTGTGCTACATCGTCCAGCACACGCACGCGGCTGTCGAGCAACCTTAGAAACGAATAGTCGGCGCGCGCGCGGTTCGTCGGGCGCCACGATGATCTCGATATCGCCATGGCTCTGCGCCAGCGCTGAACCCACCGCCTCGGCGATGAAATCCCGCGCCTCGATGGCGGCGACGATGATGGAGACGGTCGGCATGACGCGATCCTAGACTTGCGGCCGGGCCGCGAGAAGCCCCATCAGGGCACGGACAGCGCCCGATACCCGGCCTTGCGCAGGAGCGCTTCGATTTCCCTGTGCGCCGATGAACCGATGGCCGTGTTGAGTTTGAGATAGTCCAGCGCATCGCGGTCATTCGAATCCCTGGCATTGGGATCAGCGCCGGCGTCGAGCAGAAGTGCGACCATGTCGACGCCGGCATTCTCGAGCGCGTACATCAGGGCGGTACGGAACCAGAAATCGATGCGATAGGTTAAGCCGTTGAAGAGATCGGAATAGCCGACGTCAGCGCTGCCGGTCGCCGCGTTGACATCGGCATGATGGCGGATGAGGACCGCAGCACTTTCCACCAGATTGAAAT